>JAVXWN010000178.1:0-7509 GCA_032230645.1 Acidobacteriota bacterium
GGCATGTGGTTCCAAGACCTCTTCAACTACGACTTCCGCCGCACGGAGATGTGCGTCATCCCTTACGGCACGCAGGAGGGTGAGATTTCCTTCTGCGCCTATAACACAGGCGTCGGCTGGCGACAGATCATCGAGAACATGCACAAGACGGCAGGGCTCGCCGATTGGTACAAAGAGCACGGCCGCCATCCCGTCTACGCCAAAGGCAAGGCAGTCCCCGGCATACAGAAGGCGCGCTCTTTGAGCCTGCCCATAGTGCAGGCCATCCTCGCCGAAGACCTCGGCGAGTCCGAGCGCGCCGCCTCGACGCCTTACCTCGTCACCGAAGAAGAGCTTATGCTCCCTTAAGGCTTTGGGTGAGCCGAAATTCTATTACTACTCGCCGTCCCGAAGCTCTGACGTTTCGGGACGGCGATGCTGTTTGTGATTGACGACAATGTCTCCTCTCATGCTGTTGCAGTAAGTCTTGCCTTAATGTAAATTGTCCCCCGCACGCCTTTTGCCTACTCTCTTCCCGACAGAGATAAACCTCAACCTCGTAACTAAGGGAGAAAAGAATGAAGCGTATTATCGCCCTGCTGCTAGTGTTGCTGGCGTCCGTTGCTGCTGTTCAGGCTCAGAACGCCATGAACACAGGAGAGTCCGCCCCTGTTGCCAAACCGGCTCAGACCGCTCCGACAGATAGGTTTGAAGCACAAATCATTCCCCGAGACTCAAAAGTCTACATCGCCCCCTTCAAGAGTGAGAACGCCGAAAAACCTATCGAAGGGTTCGAGAGCTATATGGCGGCTGCCCTGCGTAAGAAGAACGTACCACTCATCATGGTGAGCGACCGAGACCAAGCTGACTTCGAGATTGCAGGTACGGCGGACAAGAAGGGTGCCGGAGCAGCCAAGAAGATACTGCTGGGAGACTGGCGCTCTACTACATCCGCTTCGATCACGGTCACCAATCTAAAGACGGGGGTTATAGCCTTCGCCGACGCTTCCCATCGCGGTTCTGCCAACAAGGGACTACGCTCATCTGCGGAGAAGCTAGCTAAGTACCTCAAGAAAAAAATTGAGGATGATGAGAAGAAGTTAAGGCACTGAAGCTAATCCGGAAAGGTGTGTCGCTCCGCAAAGTGACACACCGCAGACACTCCTCGTCAAAGCCTCCTGATAAAAGGGCGCGGCACTCAACTTGCCGCGCCCTTCATGCGTTGAGGAACCTTTACGAGGAGGCTGAACGATGAGGCGAATGCTTTCCCCGCTTTTAATGATACTTCTGATACTTCAGGCGGTGACGCCGCACACGAACGCGCGCGCGCAGGACGCAGTGAAAAATGTCCAACCGTCCGCGCAAGGCGCGCAGTCCGCGTCGCAGTCGCCGCCGCTGACAAACGCCGACGTGCTGAGGATGGTCGAGTCGAAGCTCGCGCCCGAGCTTATCGTCGAGAAGATCAAGTCGTCGCCCTGCGACTTCGACACCTCGCCCGCTGCGCTTCGAGCGTTAAAGGATGCGGGCGTGCCCGACTCCCTGCTGCTCGTGATGGTGATGTCGCCAAAGTGCGCGCCGCCGCTCTCACGACGCGTCCCGGTTGCGGTGCCGGTCGGCACCGTTGTCGAGTTGGAGACCGCCTACACCATCAACTCACAGCTTGTGCGCACGGGCGACGCCGTCAGCTTCCGCGTCGTCAACCCCGTGGTCGTCGAGGGTCAGGTCGTCGTCGAGAAGGGGGCGACGGCGACCGCGCTCGTGACGAAGGCCGAACGCGGCGGACACTTCGGCCGCGCGGGGCGCATCGCGTGGTTGATGAAGGAGGTGACGGCCGCCGATGGCTCGCGCATCCCTCTGCAATTTTCCGGGCACACGGTCGGCGACAGCCACGGCGCGAAGGTGGCGACAGAGATGGCGGTCATGGGGGCTCTGCTCTGGCCCGTCGCTCCGCTCGTTCTCTTCCACGGATTCAAGAGAGGCGAGAACGCAGTCGTTCCCGAAGGCAAGCGCTTCGACGCGGCGGTCTTCGGCGCAACGACCGTTAACGTCACGCCGCCGCATCAGTAAGCGCGTCCGAATTATTTGAAGGTGTTTTGTGTGAGAGCTTCAGTGATGGGATGAGTCGCCCGCGCCTTCGCCGCGTGACATGGCGGAGGGCTGCGGCGTCTGAATCTCGCGCAGCGCAGCGACCGTGTCGCGTATGCGGGCGGCGAGCTGTTCGATGATCTGGACGCGTCGTCGCGCCGTATCGCTTAATTCTTCGCGCAGCAGGAGCTGAGCCTGACCGATGAGCCCCGTCAGAGGGTTGTTAATCTCGTGCCGCACGTGCGCGGCCAGTTCGGCGTACTCGGCCAAGCGCGCCTCGCATTCGGCGGCCACACGGCGCAGGTGCTCCTCGCCGCGCACGTCCTGCTCGGGCGAACGCTCTTCGTTCTCGCTCATCGTTTTACGGCTTCCCCCGGAAATACAAGCCGGGCGGTGGACAACCCGTGAGACGCCGGGCAACTCCGCATGACGCCTGCGGCGGCCGCCCCCTTATTGCATCATTGTGCGCCGCAGTTGCCCTTCGTGGCAAGAGTAATGACACCCGCACGAGCATTAAGAGAGTAAGGAGACGACGCCTCTTTCCCTTCTCTCCAAACCCCGGCGCGTCGGCATTTGACAACCGTCCGGCCCATCCGTAAATTTGATTCGTCACTTGTTGGGAGGTCGTCCAATGGTAGGACTCCAGACTCTGGATCTGGCTATCGGGGTTCGAGTCCCTGCCTCCCAGTTCAATCAACGCAACAACATACGGGCGGCTCTAAGTTAGAGCCGCCCTTTTTGTGTGCCTATAGTGTGCCAACTTCAAAGTAGCAGCTTACGGCAAACCATTTTAGAGCCTATCCCAAAATCATTGGTAATTATCTACTTGACGCAGGATTGTTGATTTATTGCAGTCAATCATCACGGATTGTTGAAGTGTTACCACCTTGATGATTAACGATCTGCATCAAGTAGATGATTACCTTTGCTTAAGAAGCTCTGTCATGCATGCGCCGTTTGATTTCAAGCCAGGACTGGCCGTAGGTCTTGTCTCGACCAAGCTCCAACACGATCAGCCCCCGGCGGTCGCACTCAGCCTTTATCCACCGAAGACTGTGATGAATGCAACCGGGCACATCCGACTCCTGGCTCGTCCCGTTCCACCTCTCGCCCTTGTAGTCAGGGTTTCTCCAGCCCGCCGGCAGGTATGAGGTGAGAAACACACCCTTATCTTTCGAGTCGCGGACAAACGAGTCGAGCGTCGCCTGTATCTGCCACTTGGACGCGTGCGTCCATATCGAATAAGCCAGAAAGAAGTCGAACTTCTCGCCAAAGACCGACGTGTCGAAATGCGGGTTGGTGTCAAACCGCGGACGCTTAACCTCAAGTGTCTCCGGCTCCAGAATGGTATTGATGCCCATCTCCAGTCTCCCGGTGTGAGGCTCGATCCCGCAGTAGCATCCAACATCTAAGAAATGAATCAGCCAGTAGCCTGCGCGCAGGACTCCGCACCCGATATCGACGACCTTAGAGTTTGGTTTCAGACCCGCTGTCAGCAAGTAAATAAATTGCTCCCTGCCCCCTCCCTCGAAATCCCGAGACTGGAAACCGAGGAATGTTTTCTCGCCCAGCATTTCGGCCTTCTTCTGTAATTCCATCTGGTTTGCCTTCCTGCTACTACTCGTTCACATCTGCGGCCTAACGCCCGGCATTACCCGCCGCCCCATGCCTCTGAAGGAAATTGAGAAGCAGCGTGTCGGCGGTCGGGTGCATGCCGTTGTTAGGCGCGGCATGGCTGAACATGATTCCCTCACAATAATGCCTTGAACTCATCAATCGTGCCTTAACTACTTCGCGCCCGGAGGCGCGCGGCAGGACGCTCACGCCTCGACCTCCACGAGTTCCTCTGTGATTGGCGGCGGGACGGGCTCAACATGAGCGGCCAAGCTTTCAAGATACAGGCTGATGGCTTCTTTAATATTATCGACAGCTTGCTCTCGTCTTCCCCTGAGAGATGCAGCCCGGCAACGACGGAACCTCCGCCACGAACACGCCACCTTCATCTTGTTCAAGCAAGACCCGATATTTCATATACAACCTCCGTCTACATTGTCCGTAGCTCGCTCACAAATCGCAAGCGCCTAACAAGCGGATCAACCGGACTCGCAACAGCGCGCCTGTTATCATCAATCGCTCGGGCTCGCCGGTTATCTGCGGCGTTATGCTGCTCGCTTGAATCTCACATGAACAATTGACATCATGTCCCACAATGGACTTCGAGCTTGTCAGCGTAATTACCGGTATTGAGACAATTGCCGCTGGCATAGGTCTTCGGGATCGCGCTCGATTGCGGAAGCTGTATGGCGGAGGTAGATGGCGTAAATTGAAAGCGTTGCCAGAGTGCGACTGCTTGGTGGTAGGATACGTTTAGCTGAAATACATTGGTATGAGGCCCAACGGTATTGGGAAGAGAGAGTTCAAGCTGAAGTTGCCGTTTTTAGATTAGCCATGAAGAAAGCAGAAAAACAATCGGCGCAGTTTGTTGTCTGCCTCAACAATGAAGGTTACAAAGCCTCGCTTGAAGTCGGGAAACTGTATCGCTTCATTCCTGACAGGGAGGCCGAGGCTGAAGGATTGATTCGCGTGGTGGACGAAAGCGGTGAAGATTATGCTTTTGACACAGCTCGTTTTCATCTTGTGAATCTGCCAGCGACGGTAGAAAAGGCATTATTAGCCGCAGCCTCCACCTAAACGCCGCAGCATAACAACGCTATGCACCCGACGCCCCTTCGCTTACGCACTGCCCGCCACTACGCCCAATCTTTTCGACGAGGCGCGCAGGATTGTGCGCTGGCATTACCAGTGGGTCGTCTTACACGACTTCCCGCGAAAAATTCTTGGTGGCGACGATGTGGTCAACGACATCGTCAAGCTGGATAAATATAAAGTCCCCTTCGGCGGAGGCACCAAGGATATACAGGGAGCCTTGAACGTTGATTTGAAGTTCTATCGCTACAGGAATCAGCCGTTCATCGCTGCGCTTCGCCGGGGTGAAAATTACGTAAGGCCCGTCGCTAAGAAAGAGAAAGGCCGGACTTAATCGTTCGGCCTTTCTCTTTTTATCCCGGTGCGACTCGCGCCCTTCGCTCCGCCTTCGTTCTCAACGCTTCACGGCGTAGAAGAGTCTCGTCATCACGAAGCTCTGGCCGACCTTCGGCGGGTCGAAGACGACACCGAGGCCGAAGGTCATGGTGCCCGCGTCCGTAGGGCTGTTGCGCTCCGTCCGGTTGATGAAGACGCCTTCGAGCTCTTCGGTAGCGCCGTCGTCATAGACTTTGGTTCCGGTCAACAGCGCGCCCGCGACCCTCGCGTTCCTGAGCGTGAACCTGCGGGGGCGTGCGAGGTCTGAGGTGGGCTCGCTGCCGGACGCCTCCGCGCGCCCGTCGGCTCCGACCGTAATTGTGAGAGCGCAGCCGAAGTCAGCCTCGTATGTGCCGGAGTAGCCGCGCGCGTCCGCTTTGAACACGGGCTCGCTCCGCACGTCCTTGAACTTCTCGACGCGGACGCCGTGTCTCTCTTTGACCTCGTGCTTGCTCTTGCTGAAAGAGGCCGCAAGCTCGCGCGCCCTGCTTTGGGTATTAACCTGTCCGGCGAACGCGCCCACGGCTGTGAGACAGAGACAGGCAAGCATCGCCGCCGTGGCTAAAGATTTACGCATACATCCCTCCCATCCAAAATTTCACCATCGGACAGGAAACACCGCCGCCGCGAGTTTCGTGACAAGAAGTATAGAGGTCAGAGGCCAGAGGTCAGTGAGATAGCCTGCCTTTAACTGACCCCTGACCTTTCCCCTTCAGATGTGCTGCCGGTTCTTGAGAATCTTAACGAAGGAGCCGGAGCGCAGTTCCTCCGTCGTCAGGCGGCTCAGGCGGATAGCCTCTGCCTCGGAGATTGCGCCGCAGCCGGTCGCGCGCAGGAAGTAGTTGAGCAGACCTTGACCCGTCGCCGCGTCGTCAAACACGTCGCCGACGAGCGTGGCGCGCGCCGCCTTCTCGACGAAGTTGCTCAGGCGCTCGGAGGCCGGCCCCAGACTTTCGAGGAAGAAGGTGTAGACGGCCGCGTAGCGCGTCGGCAGTTGCGCCGGGTGCAAATCCCATCCCTGATAGAAAGCGTTCACGAGCGAGTGCTGCACGTGCTCGTAGTGCAGACGCCACGCGCGATGGACGGCGCGCGAATTCTCCGCCTCCTGCTCCGAGTTGAGAGTCACGCCCTCGGCGGCGCGGTGGACGGGGACGGGCATGATGTTGGTCGCGCCGTCGGAGAGCCAAACGCCCGTGCCGCCCAGAGCGACCTGCATCACGTGGCGCGCGAAGTCACACGCCGGGTGCATCATGTGTTGATGCGCGGCGGTGATCTGGCAACTCGCCGTGTAGTCGTAGGTTCCGAAGTGAGCTGCCGTGCAGCGACTCCGCGCGGCCTCGACCAGCAGCGGGAGCGGTGACTCGCCGCGCCAGTTGATGATGGACTGTGTCGTCTCGACCATCATCTCCATCTTCAAAGACCCCGGGGCGAGCGAGCCCGCGCGCTCGAACAGATCGAAAATGTCGGAGAGCGCGGCGACCTGTTCGGGCACCGTTATCTTCGGCAGCGTGACGACGAAGTTGTCGGGGAGGCGACCGCCCGACTCTTCGAGAAGCGTCGAGAGGAACAGGTCGAGCGTGCGCGAGGAGCGCGCGTACAACTCTTCCGTAAACGGCTTGATGCGGATGCCGATGAAGGGCGGGAGCGTGCCCGCCTCCATACCGCGCGCGACCTCGCGTGCGGCTGAAGCGGCGTGGCCGTCTTCCTCCGCGTCGGGACGATTGCCGTAGCCGTCCTCGAAGTCAATGCGAAAGTCCTCGACGGCTTCGCGCCTCAGCTTCTCGACAACACGCGTGTAGACCTTGTGCGCAAGCCACACGCCTTCGTGCTCGGCGCGAAAGCCCGCCTCGTCTTGTTCTATGGCTGCGCGCACCGCCGCGTCGTCCGCGACCGAACGGGGCAGTTCATCCGAGCCGGGCAACTCAAGCGCGCGAGCGAAGGCGGCGAAGTCCGGCGCGTATGTGTCGAGCGCGCGAAGCGCAAGCGCGCCGAGGCGCGACGTTGTGTCCGACTTGAAGAGGTGCGCGCCGCCGTAGACGGTGTGGACGGGCTGTCGGCGGAAGGACTCGCCGTGATAGCGCGCGGCGAATTCGCGGTTGGCTTCGCCGAGGCGTGACGCGAGCGCGTGCGTCGTTTCTGTCGTCAGCGTTGTTCTCATGTTTCTCCTCGCGTTTCAGGGCCGGAGCATTCTACCGCAGCACACCGAAGCACGCGAGGACGCCTTCTGATGCGGACACCAGGGATGCGGAATAACATCGTACCCCCACATCAACTTGGAATCGAGCTTCCTCATGAACAGTTCATCAAGAAAGATCGGCGGCAGCGCGCAGATGGCCGGGTCTACTTCCGGCTCCCGCTCGCGGA
>JAVXWN010000007.1:0-36204 GCA_032230645.1 Acidobacteriota bacterium
CCGGGGCCTTCAGTTCCTCGACTTGATTCAGGAAGGCAACATCGGGTTGATGAAGGCCGTTGACAAGTTCGAGTGGCGACGCGGCTACAAGTTCTCGACTTACGCGACGTGGTGGATTCGTCAGGCCATCACGCGCGCCATCGCCGACCAAGCGCGAACCATCCGCATTCCCGTCCACATGATCGAGACCATCAACAAGCTCATCCGCACCAGCCGCGCGCTTGTGCAGGAACTAGGGCGCGAGCCGACGAGCGAAGAGATTGCGCGCAAGATGGACATCCCCGTCTCGAAGGTGCGCAAGGTCTTGAAGATCGCGCAGGAGCCCATCTCGCTCGAAACCCCGATTGGCGAAGAGGAAGATTCGCACCTCGGCGACTTCATCGAAGACCGCTCGATACTCAACCCTGCGGACGCGGTCGTGGCCTCGAACCTGCGCGAGATAACCGACGAGGTGCTTGCCACCTTGACCCCGCGCGAAGAGAAGGTCATCAAGATGCGCTTCGGATTGGGCCCCAACGGCTCGGAGCACACGCTCGAAGAGGTCGGCCAGCACTTCGCCGTCACGCGCGAGCGCATCCGGCAGATCGAAGCGAAGGCGCTTCGCAAGCTCCGTCATCCGTCGCGCTCGCGCAAGCTCAAAGCGTTCTTAGAGAGCGTGCATCAGTAGCCCCGGCGGCGAAAACGCGGTAAACTAACTGCGGATTTGAATCATGCGTTAAACTGGCGGCAGGTTTGAATCATTGGATTCAGACTTGTCGTCTTTCGTTTTGGCGGAAGAATTGTTGAAAGAATGTCTAAGAGAGTTTTAGAGAGTTACCGGCGTAAGCTCGCGACCGAAGAAGGGTGGGTCTTGAAGCGCGGCGCGCGTCTGCGCGTTGCCCTTTGCTATCCGAACGTGTACGCGGTCGGGATGGCGAACCTCGGGTTCCAGTCTGTCTACGAGCTTTTCAACCGCGTCCCCGAAGTCTCGTGCGAGCGTGTCTTTCTGCCCGACGACGACGAGATGCGCGAGTACGAGCGGACGGGCTCGCCGCTGCTCACGCTCGAATCGCAGACGCCGGTCGGTGACTTCGACGTAGTCGCCTTCTCGATCTCTTTCGAGACCGACTTTCTCAACATGGCGCGCATGTTGAAACTGGCGCGCATCCCCGTCTGGGCCAAAGACCGCACGCATCACGACCCGCTCGTTTTAATGGGCGGCGCGGCCTCGTTCCTCAACCCCGAGCCTATCGCCGACTTCACCGATGTCGTCGCGGTCGGCGAGGGCGAGATACTTGTCCCGAAGCTCGTCGACCTGCTCTTTGAGAACTCGGACGAAGGCGGCACGAAGGAAGACCTGCTCTTGAAACTCGCGCGCGTGGGGCGCGGCTTCTACGCGCCTTCGCTCTACGAAGTCACGTACAAGCCGGACGGCAGCATCGAGGCTTACACGCCGAAGGCCGACGGCGTGCCCGCGAGCGTGGGGCGCATCGTCGCCGCCGAGAACCCGAAGGAAGGAAGCCTCAGGCGCGCGATACGACGCGGCGACACCGACATCGTCGCGCAGTTGAAGGAGGCCGAAGTCTTCGCACCGTCCACGATCATCTGGGCACCCGAGGCCGAGATGGGCGAGCGTTTTCTCATCGAGATTTCGCGCGGCTGCTCGCAAGGGTGTCGCTTCTGCTGGGCTGGCTTCAACTACTGGCCGCCGCGCGTCGTCCCCGCGCGCGACATTCTCGCAAAGGCCGCCGAGTGGCGCGGGCGCACCGACAAGATCGGGCTCGTCTCTACGGCCGTCTGCGACCATCCGGAAATTAGCGAGATACTTCAGGGCTTGCGCGCGATGGATTATAAAATCTCCGTCTCGTCGCTCCGCCTCGACCAGATTGAAGACGAACTGCTCGACGCGCTCGTCGAGTCGGGCGACCAGCAGATAGCGGTCGCGCCCGAGACCGGCTCAGACCGTCTGCGCCGCGTCATCAACAAGAATCTGACGAACGACGAGATAGTTGACATCTGCGGCGCGGTCTTTGACCGGGGCATGCTCACCATCAAGCTCTACATGATGGCGGGGCTGCCGACCGAAACCGACGAAGACCTCGAAGCAATGGTCGAGTTGGTCACGCGCATCAAAGACCGCATGCTCGAAGCAGGCAAACGCTTCGGGCGCGCGGGCAAGATCATCCCGGCCCTCAACGGCTTTGTGCCGAAGCCCAACACGCCCTTCCAGTGGGAGGCCATCTGCGAGGAGCGCGAACTCAAGCGCCGTCTGAAGTGGCTCTCGAAAAATCTCGCGCGTATCCCGAACGTCGAAGTGCGCGTGATGTCTTCGCGTGTCGCGCACGAGCAGGCGCTCTTCTCTTCGGGCGACCGTCGCATCTCGCGCGTCATCGAGTCCATGACGCGCCAACGCGGCGACCTTCATGCGGCGCTGCGCGAAACGGGCGTTGACCCCGACTTTCACACCTCGCGCGCGCGCGGCTACGACGAAGTGCTCCCGTGGGAGATTGTTGACTCAGGCATGGGCCGCCCCTTCTTAGAGAAGGAGCACACGCGCGCACAGGTCGCGCGCTCGACCGCGCCCTGCCCCTCGGTCGATACATGCACGCGCTGCGGTGTCTGCCCCACGACATGGCTCGCCGCCGCCCCCGCCGGTCTCATTCAACTGCAAAGCAAAAAAGTAATCGCCGCCGTAGCGTAAAGGGATGAAGGATGAAGAGTAAGGCGTTGAGCCTCTTCTTCATCCCTCATCCCTTTCTCATCGTGGGTTGATGAAGCCGCTGCTGCGCGCGGTGTGGTCGAAGTTGTAGTCGTAGACGTAGCCGGGAAGTTGGACGGGGCGTGACCACATGACGTGTGCGGCGATGTGGCCGTCCTCGTTCTGCACGGTGATGTTCATCTCAGGCGGCAGGTCGTACTCCTTCGCGGCGGCGCGTAGCTGCTGCGTGACCCAGTCTGAGGTCTGACCCGGCGGATACGCAGCCTTGTTCACCGTCTCCTGCATGAAGTCTTTGAAGAGATAAGCGTTGTATGCGACGGGCACGTAGTTATAGGCCGAGTATCCGGCGAGCGCGATCAGCAGCACGATGACGATGAAGTTGAAGCGCGCGCCGCCCCTCTCGCCCGGCGCACGCCGCTCGTGCTTTACGACGGTCATGTATGATTCCCTTCCCGGCAGGTGTGAAAAGCTCAGCTAGCGATGAGCGCGGCCCGAATCGAGGCGATGACGACGCGCGGCGCGACTTCCGCTTCGTCCACCATGCGCGCGCGCCCCAAACCTTCGAGCAGCACCCAGCGAACGCTACCGCCCACAGCCTTCTTGTCCTTGCGTATCGCGCGGCGGATGGTTTCGGCATCGAGGTCTGTGGCAGCAGGCAGACGGCCCGCGAGCCTCACGGCCTCGCGCAGAGATTCTAGCTCCGAACGCCCGAGTAGTCCTAGCCTGCGCGAAATCTCCGCAGCCGCGAGGCAGCCGTAGCCGACCGCCTCGCCATGTCGGAAGCGGCGATAGCTCGTCACCGCTTCGAGCGCATGCCCGACCGTGTGGCCGAAGTTGAGCACGCGCCGCGAGCGCGCATCATTGCGCCCTACGTCCTCGCGCTCGTCGCCCGCGACGATCTTGGCCTTGAACGCACACTGCGCGCCGATGATGCGCGCAAGCTCTTCGTCGCGTCGCTCTCCAACCTTCGCGGCGAGAAACTTCTTCGTCCTCTCGAAGAGTCGCCGGTCGCCGACCGCGCCCTGCTTGACGGCCTCGCACCACCCGGCAGTCAGCTCGCGCGGCGCGAGTGTGCGAAGCGTCTCGGTGTCTACGACGACGGCCGCGGGTTGATGAAACGCGCCGATGAGGTTCTTGCCCGCCGAAGTGTTCACGCCGGTCTTGCCGCCGACCGACGAATCTATCTGCGCGAGCAGAGTCGTCGGCGCTTGTATGAACCTGATGCCACGCAGGTAGAGCGCGGCCGCGAAGCCCGCGAGGTCGCCGACGACTCCGCCGCCGAGAGCGACGACTACATCGCTTCGCTCCAACCCCGACGCAGACAGAAACTCAAGCGCGCGCTCCGCCGTTCGCAACGACTTGAAGCGCTCGCCTTCGCCCATCAACCAGTGTGTGACTTTGAAACCGGAGGCGCGTAAAGAGGCGACCGCCGCGCCGCCGTAGAGGTCGAACACGCGCCGGTTCGAGACGACGGCCACCTTGCGCGCCTCTGTAGGGAGACACGCGCGAGCGACCACGCCCAGACGCGCAAGCGCGCCTGCGCCAATCTCAACGTCGTAGCTCCTGCCGTCGTCGAGGCGCACGGGCACGCGCAACACTCTTTCCTTAAAGGGCACGCACGAAGACCCTCCAACTCAAAAGTTGTCTCCGCTTTCAAGCGTCGCCGCATCGCGACGGAAGCGCGCTGGTCATCTGTGAAATGTTCTAAAAGTTCGGACGGATTGTAGCACGAAGGCTGTGAGCGTCTTTGCGTGTGGTGGCGGCGGGAGCGGCATCTCGCTTCGGGCGAGCGGCAAAAATAAGCGAGGGCGCGGCAAACTTGGGGAATGCCGCGCCCTCTTAATGTGTGGTCACTGTCCTCACCCCAGCAACCACTGAGACGGAGGATCCACCAACCGTCTCTCTTGCCCCGCAGAATACACCGCAACGTCTATGCCATGCAAGCGACGAGAAAATTGATTTAAAAACCGGCCATTTTGCTGGCTTTTCACATTGACGCCCCGCACACAGGTAAGTAAAAAGCGGGGCAGCGTGTAAGTCTTACATCCGGCGGCGCGTAAAAATTTCCCTCCCCGGCGACTCAAGCCGCACCGAGTCGGCGGCGTATCACGTCGGCCAACTCTGCGGCCAAAGCATCAATCTCCTTCTGACTCTGCCCCTCGATCATCACGCGCGCCAGAGGCTCCGTGCCCGAATAGCGCAGCAGCAATCGGCCGCGCTCGCCGAGCCGCGCTCGCACCTCGGCGGAAGCGTGCGCGATCTCTTCGACCCTCTCGAACGCCGTCTTCTCGCGCACGCGCACGTTGACGAGAACCTGCGGATAGCGCGTGAACCCTTCGGTCAACTCTTCGAGCGAGCAGCCCGCCTCGCGCATCGTGCGCAACAGACATATGGTCGTAATCATGCCGTCGCCCGCGAGGCTCAGGCGCGGAAAGATGATGTGCCCCGACTGTTCGCCGCCCAGAGTCGAGCCCGTGCGCAGCAATTCTTCAAGCACGTACTTGTCGCCGACATCGGTACGCACAAGCTCGATCCCACGCGAGCGCAGCGCAAGCTCAAGCCCGATGTTGCTCATCACGGTGGCGACCACGCGTTCGCCCGCAAGCTCGCCCCGCGCGTGCATGCGCCCGGCCAGAACCCAGAGCGTCGCGTCGCCGTCAACAAGGTGGCCGTGCCCGTCAACAAAGAGCGCGCGGTCGGCGTCGCCGTCGTATGCGACGCCGAGATGCGCGCCCTCCGCGATGACACGACGGCAGAGCACGTCCGTGTGGAGCGAGCCGCAGTCGCGGTTGATGTTGCGGCCATCGGGCTCATCAAAGGTCGAGACGACGCGTGCGCCGAGCCGCGCGAGCAGCGCGGGCGCGAGTTCGTAGGCCGCGCCGTGGGCGCAGTCAACGACGACCGACAGCCCTTCGAGACTGAGCCCGCCCGCGACCTCTTCGCTCAGGTAATCGAGATAGAGAGAGCGCAACCCGGCCGAGTGCCGCGCGTCGTCTTCAGCGTCGCCCTTGTCGAGTATGGCGCTGCCTTGATTAAGTTCAGCGCGTTCCTCATCAAGCGGTTCGGAAGCGCCACGCGACTGCGAAGTATGATTTGAGACCGTCGGATTGATTCCCCATTCCGCGTAGATGTCGGCCTCGATGAGTCGCTCGGTCGAGTCGTCGAGCTTGCGCCCGTCGGGGGCGAAAATCTTGATGCCGTTGTCGTGAAACGGATTGTGCGAGGCGCTGACGACGACGCCCGCATCCGCCGGAAGCGTGCGCGCAAGATATGCAACGCCCGGCGTCGTGATGACGCCCGCCGACTCGGCGAGCGCCGAAGCTGCGTGCGCGCCTTCGATGAACGCGGTCTCGATCCACGTGCCCGACTCGCGCGTGTCGCGGCCCATGACGATGCGCGGTGCGCGCCCGAGCTTCTCTGAAAGGTGGCGAGCGAGCGAGCGGCCGACAGTCCGCACCGTCGCGGCGTCGAGCGGAAACCGTCCCGCCTCGCCGCGCATTCCGTCCGTGCCAAAAAGTTTCTTCATCATCGTCATCATAAAAGCTCGAAGCTCAAGCTTCAAAGGTCAAAGTTAAGAGCACGGCTTCAAATCTTAACTTCGACTTTTCAACCTTGAGCTATTAAGCGAATCTTACCTGTTGAATGTGAACTCCGACGGGTTGGTGGAGACAAGCTCGACGTGCCCCTGCGCGCTCGGCGGGAGCGAGAGGCGGGGCGCGGGTGCGCCGCCTTCCGTCTGCTCGACGACGAGCCGCACGTCTTCGGGGCCCAGTGCTTCGACGACGGAGCGCGGGCCGCGAAGCGTGAGCGCGACTGAAGCGGGCGAGACCGGCGCGCCCGCGGCGGAGCGCACGGGGACGTTCGCGAAGCGGCGTTCGGCCTGCTCCTCGCCGATCTCGACGCGCACGCTGACCGTTGGGTCGAGCGGCGTGACCTTGTGGTCTGAGATGTCCACGGCGACCTGCGGGAGCATGAGCGTTTCGCGCTGCCCCGCGAGCGAGATGGTCTCGGTGAAGACGCGCTCGATGGCCGTCACGTGGCTCTCGGGGCCGCGCACGCGCACGCTTGCGGGCGTGACCTCGATGCGACCGCGTTTGAAGCCTTCAGGCAGCGAGCCGTCAAAGCGCGCCTCAACGGGGACTTCGCGCTCGACGACGGGTTCAAGATGGAGCGTGAGACTGCGCGGCGTAATCTCGACGATGCGAACGCCTTCGGGCAAGTCCATCGTGACGTTCTTGTCCGTGAGCCGCGCCACGCGGTCGCCGGGGCGGAGTTCGGTCATGTCGGCGCGCGCCATGAGGTTGCGCGCGTTCAGCTCGGCCAGCTTGCCGTGGCTGCCTTCGAGCGTGATGTCAACTTCGTCCGTCGGGTCGTTGCCTATCTCGACGCCGTCGGGGAGGATGAAGTCGAGTTGCACGCCGCGCAGCCGCATCTGCGCGGGCGCGCGCTGCGTCGTCACGGCGTACCAGAGGCCGAGCGTAATGAGCGCCGCCATTACCTTCAGCGTCCAGTCCTCGAAGAGAAGCGCGCGCAAGTAGCGCCGCCCCGCGCCCGGCTCGTCAACGCTCCTCGTTGTCGGTAGTCTGGATGACATCGGTTAGAAGTTAGAAGCCAGAAGTTAGAGGTTAGAGGTCAGTTGATAATTGATTACTGACCTCCGGCCTCTGACTTCTAATCTCTGTCGGTAACGTCTCCGTCTCGGCCTGCTTGTCGGCTTCGACTTCGGCCGCGCGGTGGCGCGGTTCGAGCGCGTCGAGTATCGCGGCGCGCAGCCGCGTGCCGTCGAGCCCGCGTCGTATCTGCCCGCCCTGAACGAAGGAGACGAGCCCCGTCTCTTCGGAGACGACGACTGCGACGGCGTCCGTGTCCTCGGTGATGCCGATGGCCGCGCGGTGACGTGTGCCGAGGTCTTTCGAGAGCAGCGGGTTGAGCGTCAACGGCAGGAAGCATGCGGCGGCCGCCGCGCGATGACCTCGGATGACAACCGCGCCGTCGTGCAGTGGCGTCGCCGGATTGAAGATTGTGACGAGCAGATCATAGGAGAGTTCGGCGTCCATCTTGACGCCGCCTTCGATGACGTTGCGAAGGTTGACGCCGCGCTCGACGACGATGAGCGCGCCCGTCTTGGTCGAAGCGAGCGAGGTCGCGGCCAGCACTATCTCGTCGTAGACGCCTTCGCCGAACTGCCCCCGGTGACGGATGAGAAAGGGCATGCGAAAGCGATTGCCGAAGGTGATGAGCGCCTGACGTATCTCGTTCTGGAAGAGGACGACGATGGCGACGCCGACGTAGACGGGCGCGGGGCGCAGGATGAATTCGAGAGTCGCGAGGTCGTAGCGCGCAGCCGCCCAGTAGATGAACGCGAGCGCGCCGATACCGGCGGCCATCGGCGCGGCGCGCGTGCCACGGATGAGCCTCAGCAGTGCATAGACCAGCAGGAAGACCAGCGCGATGTCCACGAGGTTTCGCGGCTCGCGCAAGGACTGTAGGTACTGGTTGTGCGACTGTTGAAGCATTGTTGACTGTTGATTCTTGACTCTTGATTTCCGATTAAGCGACGACGGGCGACGGATGATAGACTGCGGGCGATGAAGTTCAGAACGCTATGCATCGTCCACCGTCTATCGTCCATCGTCTGAAAATCAAAAATCGCAAATCAAAAATTCTAAGATCATCCGATGTGCTCCGGCACCGGTTCGTCCGGCTTCGGATCGCTGCGCCGCACCGTCTCGATGAAGATCATGTCCGCCATCGGCTCGGTGCGCTTGATGTTCTGCTCGATCTCGTTGATGGTGCGCTCGATGTCGTCGGTCTCAAGCTCGTCGCGAAAGTTGACGTGCGCGTTAATCAATATCTGCTTCGGCGCGAGATGCATCGTCAGAAGCTCAATCACCTCGCACACGTTCGGGTGCGAGAGGATGGCGCTGCGTATCGTCTCGCGCGTCTTCCCGGTCGCCGCTTCGCCCAACAGAAGCCCGCGCGAAGAGCGTGCCAGTGCGAAGGCGACGAAGGCGAGCACTACGCCGATTGAGATCGAGGCGATGCCGTCCCAGTAAGCTCCGGCCGCAGGGCCCGCGTGATGCTCGGTCAGATAGAGCCCGGTGGCGGCGATGATGATGCCGACGAGCGCGGCCGAATCTTCAAAGAGCACGGTCTTGGCGGTCGGGTCTTTCGACTCGCGCAGGTACTCGCGAAAGCTCATCCCCTCGTGCCGCGCCTCTCTCAACTCCTGATAGATGGCGAGTGCAATCGAGCAGCCCTCGATGACGAACGAAGCGGCGAGCACGCCGTAAGCCCAGCCCAGCCGCTCGGGCGCGTGCGGGTGGTAGAGCTTGACGACGCCTTCGTAGATGGCGTAGGTCGCGCCGACGCCGAAGATGAAGACGGCTGCAATGAACGACCAGAAGAATCGCTCCTTGCCGTGGCCGAAGGGGTGCTTCTCCGATGCCGGACGACGATAGAACCTCAAGCCGAGGAGCAAGAAGATTTGGTTCGTCGTGTCCGCCAGCGAGTGCAACGCCTCGGCCATCATGCCTGACGAGCCCGTGATGCCGGCGGCGATGAATTTGAGTACAGTTATCAGCGCGTTGGCTAACAACGCACCGAGCACCGCCAACATAAGCGACCTCCACCCTTGTTTGCTTGCACGCCTCCGCGCCGATTATGCGGCAAAAACGGGCGCAAATCAACGCGAACCTCTGGACGACCATGACACTTAGAGTTTGAAGACTTTGGAAGGAGTCCCGGTAGTTCAGGCCCGGACTTTGACGCGGCGCTTGACGCGTCCGCGCATGAGGAAGCCGACGAGTTGCCCCGCGTCGTCAACAACGGCGAGCGCGCCCGCGCCGTTCTCGTTCATCATGCGCTCGGCGCGCGCAAGCGGCGTCGAGGGAGCGACGAAGAGGTCTTCGGCTACGGGGCGCATCACGTCGCGCACAGGCGTCTGGTGCCAACGCTCGCGCGGCAGCTCCTTCAAATCCCCGAGCGTGAGCATGCCGTGCAGTCGCTCGTCGCGCGCGACCGTGAACGCCTCTTGACGATGAAGCGGCAGCACGTGGTCTATGAAGTGGCCGACCGTCGAGTCGGGCTCGACTGAGACGGGCGCGGTCATCGCGTCGCCCGCCGTTTGCAGAGTCTTACCGCGACGACGTGTGGTGACGGCTCGCGCCGCGTCGAAGAGAAAGAAGCCGACGAGCGCGAGCCAGAGACCCATGAAGGGGTCGCCGAGCCGTAGATAGAAGTAGCCGCCAAAGACGACGAGCGCGCCGCCGATAAGTTGTCCGCCGAGACCCGCGATGCGCGTCGCGTCTTCAAGCTGTCCCGTCCTCTTCCACAGAAACGCGCGCAGCACGCGCCCGCCGTCGAGCGGATAGCCGGGCAGAAGGTTCGACGCCGCGATGGTGAAGTTCCAGAAGCCGATGACGGAGAGCGCCGCGCCAATCGCGTTGAGTCCCGCGAGCTTTGAGATGTAGAAGAGCGCGAGCGCGACGACGCCGATGATAAAGCTCGCGCTCGGGCCCGCGATGGCTATGCGGAACTCGGCGCGCGGATTGTCGGGCTCGCGTCGCAGGCGTGTGAGTCCGCCGAACGGGTGGAGCACGATCTCGTCGCTCCCGATGCCTTCGGCGCGCGCGAGCAGCGCATGAGAAAGCTCGTGGCCGAAGATGGAAAGGAAGAGCCCGAGCGTCGTCAACAACCCCGCCACCCACGACGCCGCTTTACCGAGACGAACGAACTGCGTCATCGGCGTCCCCTCGCGAAAGCTCGCCGCGATGACCCACGTCGAGAGCGCGAAGACGAAGAACCAGCGATAGTCAATGCGCACGGGTATGCCGAAGACGCGCGCCACCTGTATCTGCCGCTTGAGGAGGCCGAGGACGTTCATAAAATAATGTGTGATGAATGAAGAGTGATGATGATGAATATGGTCTCGCCGTTACCTTCATCATTCATCATTCATCACTCTTCACTTATCACTTACTCAAACGCTCCCGCCGTCTCGTCGAGCATGTGCGACTGTTCGTTGCGTGCGACGCGGCGGAGCAGGAGCGGCTCGTCGAAGAGTTGCGAGAGGCCGTTGACGATGGCGTAGCGGGGGTCGGCGGGCATGCGCGTCTGGAGGTTGGTCTCGCGCTGAAGGAACTCGACCATGCCGTCGAGGAGTGCGCCGCCGCCCGTCAGAATGAGTCCGCGGTCGTAGATGTCCGCGGCCACCTCGGGCTGAAGCTCGCCGAGCGCACGGTTGACGACGCGAGAGAGACGACGGACTACGCCCTCGGTCGCGAGGCAGACCTCACCGCTCGTCACCTCGACGGCGCGCGGCGAACCTGTCTGCACGTCGCGCCCCTTCACGCTCAAAGAGCGCGTAGGGTTCGTGGGCTCGACGGCTGAGCCCAACTCCTTCTTCAAAGTCTCGGCGGTCGGCGCGCCGATGATGAGGCCGTGATGTCGGCGCAGGCGGTCTACGATGGCATCGTCAATGTCGAGGCTCCCGACGCGCTCAGCCTGCGCGTAGACGATCATGCCGCGCGCGACGACCGCAACGTTCGTCGTACCGCCGCCGATGTCTACGACCGCCGAAGCGTTCTTGTCTTCGACCGAGACGCCCGCGCCGATAGCCGCCGCCAATCCTTCTTCAACCATGTAGACGCGGCCGATGTGCGCCTGCTCCGCGGCGGCCATGAGCGCGCGCTGCTCGACCTGCGTGATGCCCGAGAGCACGCTCATCACGGCGCGGCGGCTGAAGTGCGAGATGCCGCTGCGCGCGCGACGGACGAACTGGTCGAGCATCTTCTGCGTCCGCTCGAAGTCGGCCACGACGCCGTCAATCAAAGGGTAGACGAGGCTCACGTCGCGCGCCTCGCGCCCGAGCATCTCGTGCGCCTCGCGCCCGACGGCGACGGCTTCACCCGAAATCTTGTTGATGGCGACGACCGCGGGCTCGTCAACAACGATGCCCCGCCCGAGGACGGCGATGATGACCGAGGTCGAGCCGATGTCTATCGCCATCGAGTCCGACACGAAGTCGCGCCAACGCTCGAACGAGATTAACGAGCGCCTCTTCCGCATAAATGTGTTCGTGGACATAGGAAGTTAAGTGACGAGTGATGAGTGATAAGAAGTGATGTGTGCTTAGTGATAAGGTGATGAGAAGGATAGTGGCTATTCTTTCTTATCACTCATCACTCTGCATTCTGCACTGCTCGCTCCTGTCTCCATTCGACTTCAAAGATGGGCACGGGCTGGACGCGGTTCTTGACCGTGATGGGCGGGTGCGGGTGGAAATCGCACCCGGCGGCGGCGGCGGCTCGCGCCGTCGCGTCGCTCAGAAGAATCTGGCCGCCCTTCGTGTTCTGCTCAAGCCGCGCCGCGAGGTTCACCGTGTCGCCGATGGCCGTGTACTCCGAGCGCCGCTCCGAACCGATGTAGCCGACGGTCGCGACGCCCGTGTGCAGACCGATGCCGATGGCGATCTCACTCAACCCGTCGGCGCGAAGCGTCTCGTTGATGCCCTGCATCTGTCGCTGCATGGCGACTGCGGCGGAGACGGCGTTGCACGCGTCCTCGGGCGTCGCGGTCGGCGCACCGAAGAGCGCCATCAGGCCGTCGCCGATGTACTTATCCAGCGTCCCTCCGTGCGAGAAGATTACGTCCGACATCGCCGTGAAGTAGTTGTTCAAAAGCTGCACGACGCGCTCGGGTGCGGCGTTCTCCGAGAGCCGCGTGAAGCCGCGTATGTCTGCGAAGAGCACGGTCAAAGTCTGGTTGACGCCGCCGAGCTTGAACGAGTCGGGGTTCTCCAAAATCTGTCGGACGACATACTCGGGAAGGAAGCGCGAGTAGTTTGCGCGCGCCACCTCCTCACGCGCGAGCCGCGCGTGCGAGCGCGCGTTCTCGACCGCCACGGCCGTCTGCGCGGCGACGGCGCTGACGAGTTCGAGGTCGTCGCGCGTAAACGAGGTGAAGGGGTCGAGGCGGTCTGCGTAGAGCGCGCCGTGGACTCGCGTGTCGGCGATGAGCGGCGCGCAGATGGTCGAATGCACACCCTGCGCGACGATTGAGTGGACGCCCGCGAACTCCATGTCGGCCGCCGCGTCCTGCGAGAGCAGAGCCTGCCGTTCGCGCATCACCTTGCGCGTGATGGTGCGACCGATGGGCTGCTTGCGACCCTGCGCCGCACGCGTCTCGTCGCGGACGCGCGTGGCGACGACAACGAGGTCGTCCTCGCCTTCCGCATCCTGCTTCGACTCGTCGCGCAGCAGCGCGACCACGCGGTCGGCCGGGGTCGCGCTGAAGATGACCTCGCACGCCTTCTCGAAGATGGGGTCGAGGTCGAAGACCGAGCCGAGCGTCTTCGACATCTCGTAGAGCAGCGCGAGTATCTTGGCCTTGCGTCGCAACTCTTCGAGTTCCGCGCTCGCGGCGGCAGCCGATGCCGCGGCG
The DNA here is from genome assembly GCA_032230645.1 of Acidobacteriota bacterium. Classification (GTDB taxonomy): domain Bacteria; phylum Acidobacteriota; class Blastocatellia; order Pyrinomonadales; family Pyrinomonadaceae; genus QHXN01. The sequence goes on from JAVXWN010000007.1 coordinate 13,142, forward strand.
GCGGCCGATGACGAAGAAGAGGGCGCGGGCGTAGCGCGCGAAGCGAGCGCGGCACGTATGACATCGTTGGCCGAGACGAGCAGTTGCGTGTGGCCGAGTGGCCTGTCCTCGAAGCGCGCCTCGGGCTCGGCCGCCTTGCGCTCGTCCGAGAGGTCGAGCCGGAGGCGGCTCGCTCCGATCTGCACCGAGTCGCCGTCGCGCATCGGATGCGAAAGGCGCTGCTCGCCGTTGACGAAGACGTGGTTGGCCGAAAGCTTGCCGTCCACGGTTCCGTCAATGATGGAGTAAGCGCCGTTCTGAAACTTGACGTGCGCGTGATAGCGCGACGCGCGCGGGTCGTTCAAGACCACGACGTTGTCCGGCGCGCGACCGATGGTAAACACGCGTTGCGGCGAGAGAGGCAACTGCCACGCCTGCCCACTCGCGTCTGTGATGTGCAGAATAGCCATAATGCTAATATCCCGAATGATGAAAACGCTGACGCGAAATTCTACATGCAAAGCTCGGCGGGTGACAACGCAAGCGGGAAAGAGGTGGGAGGCCGGAGGTCGGTAAGAATCTCGCTTGACGGGCTGTCACCATAACGGAGGGTGACGCGGTAAGGTTGAAACTGACCTCCGTTTTGTTAAGCCGCCTGTAACTTCTCATTCAGGGATGTGTGATATACGGTTCATGGCGCGCGCGCGCCGCCAATTCTCCGGGACGGTTTTTAGAGAAAGGACAAGAGATGCGCCAGTTGATTTTACGCGCCGCCGCTTTGTGCGTGCTCGTCGCCGCGCTCGCCCCGTGGGCGAGGGCACAGGCTCCGGCCGCGACGACGCACGCCGAACAGCCTCAACACGTCGCGCCGACGGAAGCCGCGCCGAAAGTCTCCGGCAGCCTCTTCGCACTTGAAGACTTCGAGCGCCGCCTGCGCGAGCAGCGCGAGGAGATTGAGCAATTACGCGCCGCGCTCCGTGAGCAGTCGCGCATGGTAGGCGAGCTACGCTCACGTGTCGAAGAGACCGAGCGGCAGGTTGCGACGGGCCGGCCCGCGGTCGTCCGCGAAGCGGCCTATGCGACCGGCGCGGACACCGTGAGCGACGCGGCGCGGCCCGATGGCGCGGCGGCTGGCGCGGCGCAAGACTCGAAGCTCGAAGCTCGCGTGGCGCGCGTCGAAGAGCAATCGAAGAAGACGAGCGATGCAGTCGCGCGACAACTCGGCTCGATGACCTTCGGCGGCGACATGCGCTTTCGCTACGAGTCTTTCTACGGCCAGCAGAACGCGCTCGCGTCCGCCGGGAACACCGGCACGTTCGGCAACCCTCTCAGCACGCGCCAGCGTTTCCGCATGCGCGCTCGATTGAGCGTGCGCGGCCGTGTCAGCGACGAGTTCGACTGGGGCTTGCGGCTTACGACGGGCAGCTATGCCGACGTGATCTCGACCAACCAGACGCTCACTGACTTCTTCACGCGCAAGCCCTTTGCGGTCGATCAGGCTTACATCAACTACAAGCCGAAGGCGCTTCCCGGCTTCCAACTTCAGGCGGGGAAGTTCGACACGCCCTGGACGCGTACCGAGCTGACGTGGGACAACGACATCTCGCCCGAAGGTTTGAACGAGAGCTACACGCGCACCTTCAAGAAGTCTGCGTTCAAGAATCTCGCGCTTCTTGCGTGGCAGCTTCCCATGCTTGAGCGCAACTCGGCGTTCGTGCTCGCTTCGGACGGCCACGTAGACCTCTCGGCTTCGGGGCGCGCGGGACGCGACCTCGCGCTCTTCGGCGCGCAGGCGCGCACCGAGGTTGCGCCGTCGAAGAACGTCTCGCTCAAGCTCTCTGCCTCAGACCTCTACTTCTCGGGGACGCAACTCATCACCCCCGCGCAGGTCTTTGCCACGAACATACAGTTCCCCGTCACCTTCACCATCCCCGCGTCGGGCACGACCCCGGCGCGCACCATCACCACGCAGGTCTCAGTCCCGCGCGACCTGCTCGTCAACGGCAGCGCCAATCTGGGACTCTCGCTCGCCAACACGAACGCGGTGAACCGTGACGGACGACTCTCCTCGGGCTTCAACCTCGTAGACCTTATCGCGCGCGCCGACTTCACGCGGAGCAAGCAATGGCCCGTCATGCTGCTCTTCGACTTCGTGACCAACACGCAGACGCACGACGTGGTGACGGCCGGGCCCACGGGCGCGGACGCGCTGCTGTCGAACCATGAGGGGCAGGGCTACTGGGCCGAGTTCCAGATCGGCAAGGACGTGCTGCGTCTGCCCGTGGACAAGATAGCGCGCGGCGACACGGTCTTTAACTACACTCTCGTTCGCGTCGAGAAGGACGCGGTACTTTCGCCCTTCAACGGGAGCGACTTCGGCCAGTCAACGGACGTGCGCGTGCATCGCTTCATCGTTGGTTACGCCTTAGACCCGCGTGTCTCGCTTTCGCTGACCGGCTTCTTCACACAGCGGCCGACGGGACTGCTCGGCGCATTCGGACAGACGCCGCCCGGCTCGCTCAACCGCACGCAGACGCGTCTGCAACTCGACACCATCCTCCGTTTCTGAGATGCCTCGTTCGCGTGACGGAGATTTAACGCGCGGACGTGTGAGCCTTTGCGATGTCGGGGTGAACGCGCGGCGGACGTTTTTTTGGGCGCGCGTTCGCGGCTCCCGTTGCAATTTCGACAAGAATGATGTCGCGATTTTTCGCATGAATCCTAAACCTTGACCCGCGCCCACACCGCTTGTTACACTTTCGTTAGAATTTACGAACCGACGCTGCCGCGGCGCTAATCCCCTCAAAGGGAGCCCCAACCCGATCTCGCGACGCGGCCAAGTTTTTTTGCAACAGCAGGAGGTGTGTGGTGGGTTTCAAAGTCGGCCAGAAAGTTGTCTACCCCAATCATGGCATCGGCACCATCGAACGCATAGAACAGAAACAGATCGGAGCGACCAACTTGCCCTTCTATACGCTCCGCCTCGCCTCGACCAACTCAATAGTCCTCGTCCCTGTCGCCAACGCAGGTGAAGTCGGTCTGCGCTCTCCCATCAGCTCGGGCGAGTGCGAGATGCTTTTGAAGCACCTGTCGGACGACTTCCGCGGAGCGGCCAACGACTGGAAGGATCGCTTCAAGGACTTCTCCGACAAGATGCGCACGGGCGATGTCTTCGCGGTCGCCGAAGTGCTTAAGAACCTGACCTACCTGAGTCACTCCAAGCCGCTCTCTTTCCGCGAGCAGCGGATGCTTGAGCGAGCGCGCTACCTCGTCATCTCCGAGCTTGCCGCCGTCTGCCGCCAGCCCGAGTGCAGCGTCGAGCCCCGCGTCACGGAAGCGCTCGCACGTGCCTGCGCGCGGCATGAACGCCGCCCCGCGCGCGCGGGCGTCGCAGCCGGTGCCGTCGCAGGCCACTAAGCCGACTCACAAACCGAAACACGCATCAACTCTCCCCTGAGCCGGGGCGCTCCTCTCCCCAAGTGGCGGGACTGTCTCTTTATGCCTGCTGCCGCGGCGGTTCACGGCGGACGCGCGGGCGGAGGATTACCTGGCCCGCTGAGAGGAATAGTTAAAGGGCGTTGCTTCTTTTCATTCGGAAGATGAAAAGAAGCAACGCCCTTCGTCTTACTTTTGCCTTTGCCTTACCCGAAAAGTCTTACCAGATTTGGCAGCGATCCTTGTCGGGGCGCACCATCGGCTCGCCCGCCTTGCACTGGAAGGCCGCAGCGAACTCGGGCATGTTCGAGAGCGGGCCGTTGACGCGGAAACGTCCCAACGGATGCTCGTTGCTCTGCGCAATCAGTCGCTCGTACTGCGGCGTTGACTTCTCGGCCCAGACCTGTGCCCAGCCGAGGAAGAAGCGCTGCTCGGGCGTGAAGCCGTCGATGTTGGCCGGGCGCGGCTTGCCTTCGAGCGACTTCTGGTAGGCCGTGTAGGCCACGGTCAATCCGCCGAGGTCTGCGATGGATTCGCCCGAGACGAGCTTGCCCTGTTCGTGCAGACCGGGCTCGACCTCGAAGGCGTCGAACTGTGTAACGATGCAGTTCGAGCGCGTCTCGAAGTTCTTCATGTCGGCGGGCAGCCACCAGTCCTTGAGGTTGCCCGCGAGGTCGAACTTCGCACCCTGATCGTCGAAGCCGTGCGTGATTTCGTGGCCGATGACCGCGCCGATGCTGCCGTAGTTGATGGCATCGTCGGCCTCGGGGTTGAAGAAGGGCGGCTGAAGAATGCCTGCGGGGAAGACGATTTCGTTGCGGAACCAGTTGTTGTAGGCGTTGACCGTCGGCGGCGTCATGCCCCACTCGGTCTTGTCAATGGGCTTGCCGATCTTCGCGAAGTCACGCGCCTGCGCGAACTCGCTGGCGCGGATGATGTTCGCGGCGTAGGAGTCGCGCGAGATGTTCAGATGCGAGTAGTCAATCCACTTGTCGGGATAACCAATCTTCTGCCCGAAGGCGGCGAGCTTGGCAATGGCGGCCTTGCGCGTCTCGTCGCTCATCCAGTCGGCCCTCGTCAACCGCACGTTGAAGGCGGCGATGAGGTTGTTGACCATCGTCTGCATACGCTGCTTCGCCTCGGGCGTGAAGGCGCGTGCGACGTAGACCTGTCCGAGCGCCTCGCCCAAGTTCCCATCGGTGGCCGAGACGCAACGACGCCAGAGCGGGTTCTGCTCCTTGCGTCCCTGCAACGTCTTGCCGTTGAAGTTGAACTCTTCGGTCTGGAAGTTTGCCGAGAGAGCGCTCGCCGTGTTGTTGACGAGATTCCAGCGCAGGTAGGTCTTCCAGTCTTCAACCGGAACCTCGACGAGCATCTTGTCGGCGGCTTGGAAGAACTCGGGGTGCGCCATGTTGATCTGCAAGGTCTTCGACAGGCCGAGCGTGCCGAAGTAGTCGCCCCAAGAGAAGTGCGGCGTCAGCTTGTCGAGGTCTGCGACCGACATGATGTGGTACTGCTTCTCAACGTCGCGTAGTTCGATGGGGCCGCGCGAGTTCTGCGCGAGCCGCATCTCGATGCTCATCACGGTCTGCGCGTTCTTCGTGGCAACTTCGGGCGCATCGCCGAGAAGCTGGAACATGTTCGCCACGTGCTGGACGAACTGCTCGCGCAGCTTAACCGACTGCTCGTCGGTCTTCGTGTAATAGTCTTTGTTCGGAAGCGAGAGCCCGCCTTGACCCGCGATGCCCATCTGCATCGAGCTGTTCTTGAAGTCGGGCGCAGCGCCGAAACCGAAGAGCGCGGGCAGGCCCTCGTGGTGCATGTAGCCGAGTTCGGCTTCGAGCCCCTTTAAGTCTTTGACCTTATCAATGCGTGCGAGGTAGGGAGCGAGCGGCTTTGCGCCCGCGGCCTCGCGCTTCTGCTCGTCCATGCAGGTGGCGTAGAAGTCGCCAATCTTCTGCTCGGTCGAGCCTGACTTGGCCGTCGTGTTCTTCGAGGACTCGTCGAGGATGGTGTGCAGCGTGTTGCGATTGTTCTCGGCCAGAATGTTGAAGCTGCCCCAAGAGGGGAAGGCCGCAGGGATTTCCGCCGTCTTCAGCCAGCTGCCGTTGGCGTACTGGTAGAAGTCCGTGCAGGCCGCCGCAGTCTCGTCCATGCGCGACTTGTCGAAGCCGTGCCCGCGGCCTCCGGTCTGCGCGAACACGGCCAGACCGAGCACGCACGCGGCCACGCCTGCGAACGCGACGCGGGAGTTAAAAAAACGCATAAGTATCGCTCCTTGTCTCAATTGTTGGTTTCTGAATCGGGAACTCTCGGCCGTGACGGTTTTTGTGCCGGTAGACGGATTCGAGCCAGTTAATACGCCGTCGAGGCGCGATGGTTTCACACACCCCCGCTTTTGTGACGAGCCGCTTGATTCGCATGACGAGCGGGCTGCGGCGAGGGACAACGTGCAGAGGCCGGAGATCAGAGGTCAGACGCTACTTCAAGAGCGGCAGTTGCCAACTCAAATAAAGCGGCTGACTCGCCATGCGCAACCACTGACCTCTGACCTCTAATCTCCGACCTCTACTTTCCGTGCAGCTTCTTCCAAGCCTCGACGTAGGGCGCGGTCTTCGGGTTCTGTTCGTTCCAGCGCGGCTCTGCCGTAGCGTCCGCGATGTTGAGCGTGGCGAGGCCGACCGTGCGGACGACGCGCGCCATGTTGGCGTAGTCAATCTTAGGCCACTCGTCGCCGACCGCGTGATAGTCGGGGAACTCGAAGGCGACGCTCGCGGTGTGCGCGGGGATGCCTGCGTCGGCGAGCGACTGGTTGTCGCTGCGAGCAAAGTATGCGTCCGACTTCGTCGGGTGCTTGAAGACGCGCACGCCCTCGGCCTCGCCCGCACGCGCGAGCGTCGCCCCGACCTCCGAATAGTCGAAGCCCGTGACGGCCAGCGATCCAACCTGCGGGCCTTCGCTATCGTCCGTGCGCCCGATCTGCTCCAAGTTCACCTGCGCGATTGTCTTCTGCAAGGGCACCGCGGGGTGGCGTCCGTAATAGCGCGAGCCAACGAGCCCGAGCTCTTCGCCGAAGAAGGTCACGAAGAGGATGCTGCGGCGCGGTCGCACTTCGAGCTTCGACAAAGCGGACGCAAGCTCGATGACGCCCACTGTGCCCGAGCCGTCGTCGTTCGCCCCGTTGAAGACGCAGTCCTCCTTCTGCGCGTCGCAAGGGTCGCGCACGCCGAGGTGGTCGTAGTGCGCCGACACGATGATGTATGTGTCCCGCAGCGCCGGGTCTGAGCCACGCAAAATCCCCGCGACGTTGCGCACGCGCGCGGGCGTCTCGGCGGGCGCGGGCAAGTTAATCGAGAGCGTGGCGGGGCCCGCTCCCACGGGCAGCGAGTCGAAGAAGCGCGCGGCCTCCGCACCGTGAATGATGAGAAGCGGCGCGGTCGGCGTGTTGCCGAGCGGCGACTCGGCCGTGCGGCTCTCCGGGTCAACGAGGCGAGGCGTGCGGCCTCCGCGCACGCGCTCGGTTCTGCGCTCGAATGAGACGACGAGCGGCGAGCCGAACGTGCGCATCCGAGCCATGAATTCATTCTCGTCGCGCAGCAGTTGGAAGGCGCGCTCTTGGCTGCCGCCGCGCGGGAACTCGGGGAACTCCGTGACGATGACTCGCCCCTCGACCTGTTCGCGCGAAAGCGCCGAGTTACCGAAGGCGACCTTCAAGAGTCGCGCGCCGCTCAAACTGACCCCGCCTTCGGGAGCCCAGAAGTTGAAGCCCGCGACGCTGAAGCCGACTCCAACCTGTTCGGGTCGGACTTCGGGCGCGGGCGTGCTCGCACCCGCGAAGGTCAGACGCGTGGCGCTTGCGTCGCGCGCCGACATTTGCCAGTTCGCCGTCTGGAAGTAGCCGTCGTCACCCGCCGGTTCAAGTCCCGCGCGCCGGAACTGCGCGGCGATGTATTCGGCGGCGAGGTCTAGGCCCCTCGAAGGCGTCTTGCGCCCTTCGAGCGCGTCCGAAGATAGAAAGGAGAGGTGGCCGCGCATGCTCTCGGCCGAGACCTGTTCGAGCGCCGCGCGCCAACGCGGCGAGACGCGCTCGCCCTGCTGCGCGCTCGCGGGCGGTGGCATCGTTATGCAAATCAGAAGCAGCAGCACGAGCGACGCTCTCAATGTCGCACGTTCACGCTTTCCGGTCGTGTTGAATGTCATCCCTCTCGCCTCCGACTATTCGACCTTGACGCCGCGCCAGAAGGCGACGCGGTCTTTGATCTGCGCGGCCGCATCCTTCGGCTGCGGATAGTACCAGGCGGCGTCCGCGTTCACCTCTCCGCCCACGACCACGTCGTAGTAGCTCGCCTCGCCCTTCCACGGACAGGTCGTGTGCTTCTCGCTCTCGCGAAAGTGTTCCCGCTTAATCGAGTCCGCCGGAAAATAATGATTACCCTCGACGACCTCGGTGTCATCGCTCTCCGCGAGCACTGTGTCCTTCCAAGTTGCTTTCATCTTTCATCCTCCTTGTAAAGTTTTCAGCCGCGCGTCAGTTGCCGGTATTTGATGCGGTGCGGTTGCGCGGCGGCGTCGCCTAATCTTGCGCGCTTATCTTCTTCGTATTCGGAGAAGTTGCCCTCGAACCATGTGACGCGGCTTTCGCCCTCGAAGGCGAGGATGTGTGTAGCGATGCGGTCGAGGAACCAGCGGTCGTGGCTGATGACGACGGCGCAGCCCGCGAAGTTCTCCAAAGCCTCTTCGAGCGCGCGCATCGTGTTCACGTCGAGGTCGTTCGTCGGCTCGTCTAAGAGAAGGACGTTCGAGCCTTCCTTCAACATCTTGGCGAGGTGGACGCGGTTGCGCTCGCCGCCCGAGAGCATCGAGACCTTCTTCTGCTGATCCGAGCCGGAGAAATTGAAGCGGCCGACGTAGGCGCGCGAATTGACCTCGCGCGTGCCGAGCTTGATCGTGTCCTGCCCGCCCGAAATCTCTTCCCAGATGCTCTTCTCGGGGTCGAGCGTGCGGCTCTGGTCAACGTAACCGATCTGCGCAGTCTCGCCGACTCGAATCTGGCCCGCGTCGGGCTGCTCCGCGCCCGTCACCATGCGGAAGAGAGTGGTCTTGCCCGCGCCGTTCGGGCCGATGACACCGACGATGCCACCCGGCGGAAGCCGAAACGTCATCCCCTCGACAAGCAGGTTGTCGCCGTAAGCCTTCGAGACCGCGTCGGCTTCGATGACGACCGCGCCGAGTCGCGGCCCCGGCGGGATGTAAATCTCAAGCTCGCGCGTGCGCTGTTCGTTCTGCTGGTTGAGCAGAGCCTCGTAAGAGCTGATGCGCGCCTTCGACTTCGCGTGACGCGCCTTCGGAGCCATGCGTATCCATTCAAGCTCGCGCTCAAGCGTCTTCTGCCGCTCGGTCTCCTGCTTCTCTTCTCGTCGTAATCGCTCCTGCTTCTGTTCGAGCCACAAAGTGTAGTTGCCCTTCCAAGGGATGCCTTCGCCCCGGTCGAGTTCGAGAATCCAACCCGCGACGTTGTCGAGAAAGTAGCGGTCGTGCGTGACGGCGATGACCGTGCCCGCGTACTGCTGCAAGTGTTGTTCGAGCCACGCGACCGACTCGGCATCGAGATGGTTGGTCGGCTCGTCTAAAAGAAGTATGTCGGGCTTCCGCAAGAGCAGGCGACAGAGCGCGACGCGGCGACGCTCGCCGCCCGAAAGAACCTTGACGGGAGTGTCGCCCGGCGGGCAGCGCAGCGCGTCCATCGCCATCTCAAGCCGCGAGTCCAAGTCCCAAGCGTCGAGCGCGTCGAGCCGTTCCTGCACCTCGCCCTGTCGTTCGAGGAGCTTGTTCATCGCTTCGTCCGACATCTCTTCGCCAAAGCGCGCGTTGATTTCGTCGAACTCTTTGAGGAGCGCGACCGTCTCCGCGACGGCCACTTCGATTGTCTCGCGCACGGTCTTCGACTCGTCGAGGCGCGGCTCCTGTTCGAGATAGCCGACCGTGTAGCCGGGCGAGAGAACGGTCTCGCCCGTGTAGCTCTTGTCCTCGCCCGCGATGATGCGCAGCAAGGAAGACTTGCCCGAGCCGTTGAGGCCGATGACGCCTATCTTCGCGCCATAGAAGTATGAAAGATAGATGTCCTTCAACACCGCGCGCTTGTCGTAGTGGCGGCTGACGCCGACCATCGAATAGATAATCTTGTTCGGTTGAGTGCTCATCCGGCGAGTTCCTTCGACTGTTCGATTAAAGGTTTTGAAGATACAAGGTACGACACGCGCCGACGAATCTCAAACCGAGCGGGCGCGGGACATACGCGCGAGCGTTGAGGATAATAGCCGCGACGGACGGCGCGCTCACTGTGCGACGAAGGCGCGCGGTTGTCACACGTCTCAATTCATCGAAACGGGGAGGCAAGAGTTGCGGGCTCAGGATTACGCGGACTTGTACGCGCTGGAGGAGAGCTACTGGTGGTTCCTGGGGATGCGCGAGGTGACGGCGGCGCTGCTCGACCCCTTGTGCCCGCCGGGTCGCGCGCGCGACATACTCGACGCGGGGTGCGGGACAGGGGGCATGCTCTCTTGGCTCACGCGCTACGCCGGGGGCGGCAGGGTCGCTGGCATAGACATCTCGCCCGACGCGCTCGACTTCTGCCGCGCGCGTGGGCAGCGCGACGTGGCGCAGGCTTCGGTCACTGCGCTTCCCTTCGCCGACTCGACCTTCGACCTCGTGACGAGCTTCGACGTGCTGGTGCAACTGCCGGGCGAGGGCTCGGACGAACTGGCGATGCGCGAGATGTTTCGAGTGCTTCGACCGGGCGGCGTCGTCTTCGCGCGCGCCGCCGCATACGAGTGGATGCGCAGCGACCACGACGAGGCGCTCAGAACGCAGCGCCGTTATCAATTGAATCAGCTTGTCGAGAGGATGGAGCGCGCGGGCTTTCGCATGCGGCGCGCGACATACGCCAACGCGCTGCTGTTGCCCGTGGCGGCGATGAGGCGGCTGGTGCTCAAGCGCCTCGGCCTCGGCGGTCAAGGCTCCGACGTGAAGCCGCTCCCGCCGAGCCTCGCATGGCTGAACCGCTCGCTCACCTCGACGCTCGCGGGCGAAGCGCGACTGCTCAAACGGCCCGGCGCACGACTTCCCGCCGGACTCTCCACCATCTGCGTCGCTGAGAAGCCGCGCGGTTAAGTTAGGTGAAGGTTAACTCTCTTCACGCGGTCTTCTGTGAGCGCGAGAAGGGGTCGGCGGCGTCGGGTCGCCAGTAGTGCTCGCGGTGTCTCTGGTAGAACTCGACGGTGCGTTCGAGTCCCTCGCGCAGCGGCGTGCTTGGTCGCCAGCCGAGCGCAGACTCGATCTTGGCGAAGCTCGAATGCGTGTTGCCGACATCAATCAACTGCTGCTCGGGCGGGAAGGGGACGCAGCGCACCGAGCCGCGCCCAGTGATGGAGATGAGGCTGTCGGCCAACTCGGCGAGCGAGACGGGCTCGTCGCCGCCGAGGTTGTAAATCTCACCCTCGGCCGCCTCGCTCGCGCCCGCAAGCAGCAGCGCCTCGACCACGTCGTCAACGTAGTTGATGTCGCGCCGCTGTCGTCCCTCGCCGAACAACTCGATGACGCCGCCGTCTATGGCCTGCCGCGTGAACCACGCGATGAAGCCCTGTCGGCTGTGGTGTAGAAGTTGGCGCGGGCCGTATGTGTTCGTCAGCCGCAGACAGACGGCGCGCGTGCCGTAGACGCGATGATAGAGCAGGTGATAGTGCTCGGCGGTGAGCTTGTTGATGCCGTTGATGTCGAGCGGAGCGACGCGGTGCTGCTCGTCGAGCGGCAGGTAGACGGGACGACCATAGACCTGCCGCGTGCTGGTGAAGACGACCTTGACGTGCGGGTTGAAGTTACGACATGCCTCAAGCAGCGTGAGCTGAGCCGCGCAGTTCAACTCAAGGTCGCGCAAGGGGCGCTGCATCGAGTCGAGGTGGCTGACGCTGCCTGCGAGGTTAAAGACGAAGTCCACGCCGCCCACCAGATGGTTGACCACACGCGGGTCGCTCATGTCGGCGGTGTGGACTTCGATCTGGCTGCGCACGTCGCGGACGTTGTAGGGGTTGCCGCCCTGATCGGGCAGCAGCGCGTCGAGCACCGAGACCTCGACGCCAATCTCGACAAGGCGGCGCGCGAGGTTGCTGCCGATGAAGCCGAGGCCGCCGGTAATGAGCGCCGAGCGCCCCTTGTACTCGCCGAAAGTTTTGGGCTCGTTCATGGCCTTCATAAAAGACTCGCTTTGGAAGCGTAGAAGACTCGCGTGGAAGCTTCGTGCGCGCGGCCACTTCAAGCCGCCGCGCGCTCGTTACGGCGACGCCGCCCCGGCGCGGCCACCCTCAGCCACAACGACAGCAGATCGAGCGCGGTGCGGCCGACGCGACGGAGGGTGAAAAACTGCGAACGCCCGTGCGCGCGCGGGTAGTGGTGGACGGGGACTTCGGCGAAGCCGCAGCCCGTCGCGTGCAGCTTGTGAATCAACTCGACGCAGATGCTGCCGCTCGAAGAGACGAGTTCGACCTGCTCGACCGCACGACGGCGAATCAACCGGAAGTCGCAGTCAACGTCGCGAATTGGGATTCTGAAGAGAAGATGCGCCAGACGATTGTAAGCCGCGCCAAGCGCCTTACGCCGCCACTCGTCCGCGCGTTTTATCTTATACCCGTTGACGATGTCAACCCCTTCGGTCAAAAGCGGGCGCAGCAGCGCCATCTCGCGCACGTCGTACTGCCCGTCGCCGTCGGTGTAAAAGACGAGTTCTTTAGTGGCGCTCGCGAACCCCGTCCTGAGCGCCCCACCGTACCCGCGATTGGCCTCGTGGTGAATGACGCGCACGCGCGGGTCGGTGCGCGCAAGCTCGTCGAGCAAGAGGGGCGTGCGGTCGGTTGAGCCGTCGTCAACGACTATCACCTCGAAGTCCGAAGCGAGCGAGGGCAGCACGGCGAGCGCGTCGCCGACCAACCCCGTGATGGTCGCCTCGTCGTTGTACGCGGGGAAAAAGACGCTGATGCCTTCGGCCATAAAGGGGAACTACCTGAGTCCGACCCGGAAAACCTTTCTCGCAAGCGAGACGGCTGCATCATTTCAATTGAGGAAGCGCGCGCGTGCCGCAGAGCCTGTAAGCCTTCCCCTCTTCGGCGTCGAAGGCCCACGCCGTCAGCCCGACCTGCGTCGCGGCCCGAAGTGCGGCCGTCGAAAAAGTCTTTCGCCAGTGCGCCTCGTCAATCGAGCCGGAGGTTGACTGCTTCTCAACACCCACTTCGGCGAGCGCGAAAGCAGTCTGTTCATCCTCGTTCGTCCCGTAAGCCAGAACGACGGCGTCGGCTGGCTCGCCCCCACGACGGCGCGGCAGAAGCGCGCGGCCCGCCGCGACATACTCGCCGCCCTCCGCGTCGAGAATGTCGAAAGAGCCGTAGTCGTCCGAGCAGCCAGCGCCCGATGCCCTAAGCTCTCTCATGTTGCCTGTGCGGACGAGCGGCGGGCGAAGATAGCCGATGCGGTCGAGCGCCTCGGCTCTCTCGCGCAGCACACCGACGTATGGGTAGAGCCCTTCGGCAAGACAACGCTCCTCGGGGACAGCATCTATAAAGAGCAGGCAGGTCTTCGCGCGTAGCAGCCCACGCCGCTCGGTGGTTGCGCCGTGCCTGACGACGAGCACGAAGGCTATGACGTGCGCGAGCACAAGAAGGACGGCTACCGATGCGGCAAGCCGCTTGAGCAGTGGCGCGTGCCGCGCGACACGGCTCGACTCGCGCGCCGCGTCTTCCAGAATGCACGGCAGCAGGTAGACGAGCCCGACCAGCAGGTAGAGCGAGAAGGTCGTGTATCTTGAAGACAACGACTGCACGACCCCGAAGCCGAGCCTGCCCGCCGTGACCATCGCCGCCGTGCCGAGCGAGTACGCTCCGAGCAACGCCCACGGCGCTGCACGTCGCAGCAGAGCGCGGTCGGCTCTCCACTTCAAAAGGTAAGCGCACGCACACGCGTAAGCCGCAAGTGCGCACGCGCCGACGACGAGTGCCGCCGCTAACTGCCTGCGCCCGATGGCGAGGGGCCCGCCCAATAATGCCACGAAGTATGCGAGCCCGTCGAAGGGGTGCCGCAACGCCTCCGAAGTGCTCGGGTGCGACGCGGGGCCGCGGTAGCCATATGCGTAGACGGCAACGCACAGAGCGAGCCCCGCCGTCCAGAGCGGGAGCCAGCGCCGCGCCGACACGCTCAAGCGCGTGCGCGCGACGAGGAGCGCGGGCGCAAGCACCAGCCAACACAGCACGCCGTTCGCCGACGAGAAGGTGCTGACCGCCGAGAGGCACGCGCACGCGACGAGGGCCGAGAGCGCACTCAACCTCTCGGAGTACGCGACGACGAGTCCCGTCGTGATGCACGCGGCGGGCACGAAGTAGATGACCTGTACGCCGAACAGCCAGTTCTCAAACTGCATGGGTGAGAAGACGAGCAGGCTCGCAGGCACGAAGCAGACGGCCCCCCGGAAGGGGTCGGACGAAGTTCGCGCGCCGAGGCGTCGAACGTTCCAGCAGACGAGGCATGCGAGCAAGAGGCTCGCGAGCATCTCGTACTTCACGTTCCAGCGTGTCAGGCGGCCCAGAGCGACGAAGAGCAGGTTGGGAAAGAACTGGCGGTACTCGTTCTGCTGCGCGAACAGGTCGGAGAGCGTGAGCGTGCCGCGCGCAAGCTTGTCGAAGAAAGGTGCGATCTGCCACTGATCCCAGAACGGCACGTCAACGCCGTAACGCAGGATGAGCCAGAGGGTCGCGCACGCGGCGATGAGCGCCGCGCAAGTCGCCGCACGCCCCGCCGCCTTCGCCGCGTCAGTCTTCACGTTGAAGCTCGCTCGAACACCTTATGCTAGGATGGCCGCCGCCGGTTTGAAGAAGGACTGCGCGCCGACTGCGCCCCAGACCATCAGGCAACGATGAAAAGTCCCAAGCGAATCGCCGCCATACTGTTCGCAGGCTTCCTCGCCTTCGCCCCGCCGGGGACGATGATCTTCCTGCTGGCGCTGGTCATAGGATTCGCGGGGCGCAGGTGGGCAGCCGTCATCGTCGCCCTCGGCCTCGCATGCGTCGCGGTGCTCCTGCTCGTGCGCCGACGCCGCGCGCGGGGCAATCAGCGAGAACGCCCCGACACCAATTAGAACAGTTCACGAACGCACGTCAAGCGGTCGTAAAACTATCGGGGTGGAGAGAAGTCCTCACCCTGAAAGTTTTTAACGCCCGGCGCTTTGTCAGCGCGGTTTGATTTCGATGACGTTGTTGATGTTACCGGCCTCGTCCTCGAACGTCTCGGGGTTCGAGGGGTCGAGCAGCCAGTTGCCGTCTACGATGAACTTGTAATGATAGACGCCGGGGTCGAGGTCAACGCGGCAGACCCACTCGCCACCCTCGCGCCCGAAGACAAGCTGCGATTGGTTCCATTCGTTGAAGGAGCCGGTGAGCACGACGATTGAAGCTTCCGCGTAGCCCTTGAGCCGGAAAGTGGTGTTGCCCTTCAGGCTCGGCGGCGGCAGTTCGACGCGCTGCGCCGTGTATGACTCGCCCTCGAAGATGAAAGTGAGGCTGATGACACGGCCGTCTTCGTCGCGGTTGAAGGTGACGGGCGTGCCCTCCACCTCGTCAACAAAAGTGGTCTTCGATTTGTGGAAGAGGCGGCGCTTCTTGACCACCGAAGGCTTGACCCACAAGTCGCCTCCGTCCAACGTCACGTCGAGCGTCGAGACGGGGATGAGTCCCGTCTCAAGCTCGTAGCGCCCCACGTAATGCTTCAAAGCCTCGGGGCTGACGGCCTTCGGCTTCGCTTTCTCGCCCGCCTGCGCTCCCGGCGCTTGCGCAAGGTATCCGCGCCGCGCGCAGATGAGAAGAGAGAGCAGCACACAGAAGATGACGAGTCCTCTCTTCAATTCAATCTCTCCCCAGACATGCTTTCCGAATCCCGGAAGAAAGCGACGGCCGGACGTTACTCGCTCACGGCCGTACATTACTCGCTCGCGGCCGGATTCTACTCGCTCAAGTTCAGATGCTACTCGCTGACGAGTGGATTCTACTCGCTCAAGCTCTAACCTTACTCGCTCAAGCTCTAACCTTACTCGCTCAGACTCTAACCTTACTCGCTCGGGTTCTAACTTTAGTCGCTAAGGCTTTAACTTTAGTCGCTCGGCTTCTAACCTTACTCGCTCGGGCTCTGACTTTACTCGCTCAGGCTTTAACCTTAGTCGCTCAGGCTTTAACCTTACTCGGTCGAGTTCAAACTTTAGTCGGTCGAGTTTCGACTTTACTCGCTCGAATCCGAATGCTATTCGCTCAAGGGCGGACTTTACTTGCTCAAATCCGGACGCTACTTGGTAGAGGGCGGATGTTATTCGCTCAAGGGCGGGCTTTCCTTTGAAATGTCCGCCCTTGAGCGAGTCACGTCGCCGCGTTGCCGTGTGACGCCCGCGCATCACAAAGAAAGGCGCGGCCTTTAATCCAACAGACCCGCGCCCGTCTCAGCGTCGGCCGCGTCAATACTGCCAGTTGACGTTGACGTTGCCCGTGCCGCTCGTGGGCACGGTGTAGGTGTGGTTAGCTCCGGCCTCCCATGTGACCGTGCCGTTCGCGGCAATCTTGATGAACTTGAACTGGATGGTCTGCCCCGCCGGGACGCTTGCGTTGAGGAACCAGTTCGGGTAGTTGGGCGCGAGCATCGGGCCGACCGCGCCGTCCCACGTCGTCGCCCAGTTGCCAAGCTCGATGGTGTTGCCGGTTAGGAAGATGTAGTCGCCCGTCACGGTCTGCGCCGCGTTGTTGACCGTGAAGGTCACGGGGATAAGCTTGGCCGTTAAGACCGTAAACTGGATGCCGTTCGAGACTGAGCCGCCCGAGTTCGTCACCGTCACGTTGTAGCTGCCCCCGGCAACCACGGGCACCGTAGCGACGACCTTCGTGTCAGACCATGAGTTGACAGTGGCCGTAGTCGTCCCGAACTTCACGCTTCCCGTCCCTTGAGTCGCGCCGAAGTTCTTGCCGCCGATGGTCACGCGGACTCCGGGCTGCGCCGAAGTCGGGCCGACTGAGCCCACTTCGGGGAGCGCAGGGCCTTCGGTGAACTGCCAGACGGCGACCGTATGCGCCGGGAGGCTGAAGGCCGCCACGGGGTTGTTGCCGCCCGTGCCCGCGCTGACATTGATCGAGGAGCCGCCGAGAAGTCCCGTCATGTAGTCGCTGTAGGTGCCGACGGGAAGCGACGAGTTGAGCCCCGTAATCTGGTACGCGGTCGTCTCGTTCTTGTTGATGGCGACGAGCGCGACCGAGCCGAAGAACTTGCGCTCGTAGATGTACACGTCCGGGTTCATCCAACGCTGCTGCGTCGAGCCGTAAGCGATGGCCGGGTTGTTGCGCCTCAAGGTCGAAAGCTTGTTCGTGAGCGTGTAGGCCGTCGTGGTCGTCGAGAAGGCGTTCATCATCGGGCGGTTGTACGGGTCTGTGCCGCCCGAGGTGTCGTTGTGCAAGTACTGCTCAGTCCCGTAGTAGATGCAGGGGATGCCGCGCGCGGTGAGGATGAAGGCCAACGCTTCATGCAGGCGGTTGTTGTTGTTGTTGACGGAGAGGAAGCGCGCCATGTCGTGATTGTCGATGAAGGTGACGAGGTCTTCCTTCCAAGTGAAGTTGCTTCCCTCGGCCGTGAGCACGCTGTCAATGTCGGAGAAGTTCGTGTTCGAGGCGAAGACGCTACGAATCGCGGTGTTGAGCGGGAAGTCCAGCAAAGAGATGCCGCTCTTGTTAGCGAACTTGTACGAGTCGTGATAGAGCGGGTCTGAGGTGTTGCCCTGATACCACTCGCCGAAGAGAAAGCTGTCGCCGCCCGTGTATATCGAGTTGGCGAAGCTGTACTCCCAACCCCAAGTGACGTGCTTGACGGCGTCAATGCGGAAGCCGTCAACGCCATGCTGCTGGAAGAGGGCGGCGGCCGACTTCAAATAGTTGTCAACGGTCGCGTGCTCCTGATTCAAATCCGCGAGGTCGAAGAGCGTGAAGTACTGCACCTGATAGCGGTCGTCCCAGCCGCCGCCCGAGATGTTTGCGTTGTGGTGAAAGTAGCCGTTGGTGTCGGAGGTGTAGTTGCCGAGCAGCGTGCCGTTGTCGTAGAAGGCCCCGAACTCGCCCGCGTTGTCCTGCGTCGTGTGGTTGGGCGCGAAGTCGATGATGACCTTGATGCCCGCGGCGTGCGCGGCCGTCACGAAGTTGTCGAAGTCAGTCCAAGTGTTCGAGGTGTTTCCGAAGTGCTCCTCGACGCGTTTGAAGTCGCGCCCCTGATAGCCGTGATAAGAGGCGGTGGGATTGCCGTTGCCGTCGGGGATGTTGGCGTTGAGGTTGTCAACGGGCGGCGAAATCCAGATGGCCGTCACCCCGAGCCCCGAGAGGTATGACATCTTCTGCTGGATGCCCGCGAGGTCGCCGCCCCAGTAGGCGCGCCAGTTCGTCTTCGTCGAGTCGTAGAGCCCCGAGGACTGCGACGGGTTGTTGTTGGCCGTCGAGCCGTCGAAGAAGCGGTCGGTGATGATCTGGTAGATGACCTCGTGCTTGAAGTCGGAGCCGAGCGCACGCGTGGGCGCGAGCGCGACGAGGATGCCGAGGGTCGTACAGAAGAGAGCGATTTTGCCGGACAGTCTGCGCATGGCGGGCCTTATCTCCTTGAGCTACTTTAAGAAAGACGCCGGGCTCAAGCGGCGTCGCGCGGGCGAGGTTCTCGGTTGCAAGCTCCGACGGGGCGGAACGGTGAAGCTACGAGTCGGAAGCCGGGAGTATAGCGTGCGCGCCGGGAAAGGGAAAGGGATGAGCGCGGAGGGATAAGGGATGAAGGATGAATAAGAGATAGCCTTCCCTTTTATTCATCCCTCCGCCCTCCGCCCTCCATTCTACTGCGTGGGTCTCTTGTACTTGTCTATGAGTTGCTGCAAGCCTTCGGTCGAGTTGTTGTGCCGGTACTTGTAGTTCTTCTCCAAATCCTCGCGGATGGCGGCGTTGGCCTGCTGGTATTGCGCGTTGCCGTCGGTCATGACGACGGCGCGCGCGTAGACTTCGATCAGGCTGTCGAGCGCGGCCTCCGCCGTCTTGAGCGCGGCCACCTTCTGCGCGGCGGGAGCGACGGTGTACTCCTTCTGGCGCATGTCGTAGTCGTCGGCGGCATACCCGGCGAGGACGAGATAGACGCCGGGGTCGGGCGAGTGGAGCGTTACGGCCTTCTCAAGCAACGGCCGCGCGGCGGCCCTGTCGCCCGCAATGTGCGCGAGCACACCCGTCTCGCGGTAGAGCGAGACGAGAGACGACTTCCTGAACTCGGGCCACTTCGCGGCGTCGTAGCCTTCGGGCATCTTGTCGGCTTCGAGCAGAGTGATGGCCTTCGCGCCGTACTCGCGCCCCCGCGCGACGTAAGAGGCATCGCCCTTGATGGCGGCCGTCGAAGCGAGGATGGTCAGGTTCATCATCGTCCGCGCGTCGTCCGGGTGTTTCACAAGCCAGTCGCCCCCGAGCTTCATCGCCTCTTCGGTCTTGCCCGCGCCGATGTATGCGTTGAGCAGCGTCGAGTTGACGTTCTGCGCCTCCTCGGGCAGCGTGAAGATTTCGAGGTAGGTCTGCGCGAGCGACACCTTCTGCTGCGCGTCGGGCTCGTCGGCTATTTCATGCGCAAGCCCCTCCGCGATCTGCGGGCGCAGCGAACTCTGCGGATACTTCTTGATGAACTCCGCGCCAGCCTGAAGCCGTGCCTCGACTCCCTTCGCCTTCTGAATCTTCTGCGCCGCCGTGACCTCGCCGCCCGAGACCTTCGCCTCGGCCTGCTTCGGCTTACTCTCCTGCGCCCCGACCGCGCACGCCAGCGCACAGACGAGCGCGAACGCCGAAAGAATTCTCAAGTTCATCTCCTCGCTCCTCTATTTAAGATTGCTTTTCCGAAGTGGTCGCCACTGCCCGCTAGGTTACACCAGAACCAGACATTGATGAAGCCGCACAAACAAGGGATGAGGGTCACGGGGGGAGGGATGAAGCGTTATAACTCAAGTTGCTTAGTTCTCATTCATCCCTCACCCTGCGCCCCTCATCCCTTCACTCAAGCGCGCCCCGCGACTTCGCCCGTCTGCGTGTTGACGCGGACGCGCTCGCCCTCTTTGATGAAGAGTGGGACGCGAACTTGCAGGCCGGTCTGGAGCGTGGCGGGCTTGAGGTCTCGGCCCGCGGCCGTGTCGCCTTTGATGGCAGGCTCGGTCTCGGCAACTGTCAGCTCGACGAACTGCGGGAGTTCGAGCGCGACCGGCTCGCCGTTATAACGCAAGACCTGCACGACCAGCCCGTCGGTAAGGTAGCCACGGTCTTCACCAACCTGCGCAGAGGGCAGTGAGAACTGCTCGAACGTCTCTTCGTCCATGAAGTGGAAGCCGTCCGCGTCCGCATACATGAAGGAAGCGGGCGAGAAGGCCACGTCCGGCTCCTCGAACTTCTCGCTCGTCTTGAAGCTCTTCTCAAGCACCGCGCCCGTCAGCAAGTGGCGCAGCCGCGTCCGCACCATCGTCGAGGCACCGCGCGCCGATGGCGACGCGAACGTCACGTCCACCACCGCGTAAGGCTCGCCGTCCAGCTTAATCATCATCCGCCGCTTCAACTCGTTCGCACCCGTAAGCGCCACCGTTGTCTCCCTCCGCTCTCCTTAGAATCTCCCGAAACCCCGACGCATTCACAGCAGGTGTCGGAACTTTCCTGCGTCGCGCGTGCCCCGTCGCCCGAAAACCCAGACTTTGCAGCGCCCCCACAGCGGAACGCGCGTTGCACTTAAAGGTGCGGCGGGGCATCCTGTCCGCCCCCAGAATTGACTTGAGTAAGAAAGGCTATCATGAGAAACAGACTCTTCGCACTCGGACTCGCGCTCCTCTTCACGCTCGTTCAGACCGCGCCCGCCCTCGCGGCGACGCCGAAAGCTCCCGCCGACTGGGCGTCCGTTCAATCCATCTCCACGGGGACTAAGATCGCCGTCCGCACCAAAGACGGAGACCACCTGACGGGCCGCTTCGACTCCGCGACCGAAACCAACATTAACTTCACGCACGATGGCCGCAGCGTCTCGCTCACGCGCGAGAGCATCAAGCGCGTGGACGTGGCGCGCGGCAAGAACCGTTTGGTAGGCGCGCTCGTCGGCGGGGGCGCGGGCACCGGCGTCGGCGCGGCCGTGGGTGGCTACACGGTCGCGCGCACAGACCACTTCGGCGGCGACCCGCTGCCCATCGGGATGGTCGTCGGCGCAGGCATCGGCGCGGCCATCGGTGCCGCCATCGGCCTCGGCACCAACTACGAGACGGCCTACGAAGCGCCCTAAGCCGGATGAGCAGTGAACAGTGAGCAGTTGAAAGAGATTGTGCGGCGTCCGCGCTGACTTCAATGCTGCTTACTGCTCACCGCTCACTGCTCACTTATTTTATCGTAGTCGAACTTCAGCGGCGCGGACGACGGCCGCAGGGAAATGACGACGGACTTCGAGGCGGGCGTGTTGCTCTTGTCGGCGACGCTACGGACGGGGACGAGCACGTTGGTCTCGGGAAAGTAGGTCGCCGCGCAGCGACGCGGCACCGAATAGGGCACGACGATGAAGCGACGCGCGACGCGCTGCTCGCCCTCGAAGTGGCTGACGAGGTCTACGACCTGACCGGCCGAGAGCCCGCGCTCCGCAATGTCTTCGGGATTGAGGAAGACGACCCGCCTTTCGTTGTAGACTCCGCGATAGCGGTCGTCGAGTCCGTAGATGGTCGTGTTGAACTGGTCGTGGCTGCGCACGGTCATCATCAGGAACTCTTCGGGCGCGAGGTCGTGTCGCGGCAACTCGTGGATGGTGAAGTTGGCCCTTTCGGTCGAGGTCTCGAACACGCCTTCGCGCGCGAGGTTCGGCAGGTAGAAACCGCCCGGCTCTCTCACCCGGCGGTTGTAATCTTCAAAGCCCGGGATGACGCGCTCGATTAAATCACGCACGCGGTCGTAGTCCTCGACCAGCCGCCCCCAATATATTGTGCTCCGCTCGCCCAACGTCGCGTGCGCGAGTCGCGCCACGATTGCCGTCTCGCTCAAGAGGTGCAGCGAGGCGGGCTCCAAGCTCCCGCGCGACGAGTGAACCACGCCCATCGAGTTCTCGACGCTGACGAACTGCTCGCCCGACTGTTGCACGTCGCGCTCGGTGCGGCCGAGGCAAGGCAGTATCAAAGCCTGCTCGCCCGTGACGAGGTGCGCCCGGTTGAGCTTGGTCGAGACGTGCGCGGTCAGGCGACAGCGGCGCAGTGCTTCAGCCGTGAACTCGGTGTCGGGCGTGGCCGAGAGAAAGTTTCCGCCGACGGCGAAGAAGACTCGGACTTGCGCGGAGTACATCGCCTTGATCGTCTCGACGGTGTCGAGGCCGTGGTGGCGCGGCGGCTCGAAGTCGAACTCGCGTGCAAGCGCGTCGAGAAGGGCGTCGGCGGGTCGCTCCCAGATGCCCATCGTGCGGTCGCCCTGCACGTTCGAGTGGCCGCGCACGGGACACACGCCCGCGCCGGGTCGTCCAATCTGGCCGCGCAACAGAAGGAGGTTGACGATCTCCTGAATGTTTGCGACCGCGTTCTTGTGCTGCGTCAGCCCCATCGCCCAGCAGACGATGGTGCGCTCCGACTTGATGAAAATCTCCGCCGCCTCGCGCATCAACTTACGCGCGACGCCGCTCTGCTCGATTAGCTCGTCCCAGCTCGCTTCACTGAGAGACTGCGCGAACTCAGCGAAGCCGTGCGTCTTCTCTTCAATAAATTTACGGTCGAGCACCTTGCCCGGACGGCGCGACTCTTCGTCGAGCACCTCTTTCATCAATCCTTTGAGCAGAGCCACGTCGCCGTTGATGCGGACTTGCAGGAAGAGGTCGGTTAACTCAGTCCCACCGCCGAGCAGGTCTAAAGGATGCTGCGGGTGTTTGAAGCGGCCGAGTCCCGCTTCGGGCAGAGGGTTGACGTGGACGATGCGACAGCCGCGCCTCTTGGCCTCGCGCAGCGTCGAGAGCATGCGTGGGTGGTTCGTCCCCGGATTCTGGCCGATGATGAAGATGGCGTCCGCGAGTTTGAAATCGTCGAGCGTGACGGTGCCCTTGCCGACGCCGATGGTCTCGGTGAGTGCGCGCCCCGAAGATTCGTGGCACATGTTCGAGCAGTCGGGCAAGTTGTTCGTGCCGAACTGCCGCACGAAGAGTTGATAAAGAAACGCGGCCTCGTTCGACGTGCGACCCGAAGTGTAGAAGGCGGCTTCGTCAGGCGACGCGAGCGCGTTCAACTCGTCGGCGACAAGACGGAAAGCCGCGTCCCATTCAATCGGCTCGTAGTGCGTCGCGCCACTTCGCAGGACGACGGGCTGCGTGATGCGCCCCTGCTTGCCGAGCCAGTAGTCGGACTTCAATGAGAGGTCTGCGACGCTCCACTCGCGGAAGAAGTCGGGCGTGACGCGGCGTGTGGTTGCTTCTTCGGCGACGGCCTTCGCGCCGTTCTCGCAGAACTCCGCGTGCGATCGCTGCCCGGCGGCCGGTTCGGGCCACGCGCAGCCGGGGCAGTCGAAGCCACTGGCCTGGTTCACCCGGAGCAGGGTCAG
>JAVXWN010000062.1:0-12293 GCA_032230645.1 Acidobacteriota bacterium
CCCCCCCCCCCCCCGCCGCGGCCTTTGTACTTTTAAATGAGCGTCAGCGTGCGACAGGCGCGGCTCTTATCTCGCGAGGGCGTCGGCGGTCTGCCAGCGACCGGGCGAGGGTGCCATCAGGCTGAGCATTTCGCGCAGCGCTTCGAGGTGATTGTTAGTCAACTCGATCTCCGCGCCGCCGAACTGTGCCGAGACCCTGCGCGCGCGTGTGAGCGCGGAGGCTTCGGCGTAGGAGAGCGTGAGCCGCACGGAGTTGCCGCCCCCTTGCTGTGACCTGTAGCTCGCGTTCCGATTGAAAGAGCGCGGCTGGCCGTCGAGCACAAGCACGATCTCCTCGCCTGCGTGCAGGCGCGCGGCGGGCGACGGCGAGTAGATAACGAGGTCAAGCGAAGGCGTGCCGGGACGGTTCGGGTTCTGGTGCATGAAGGAGGCCGCCATGTAGTACAACTCCGCGCCATGGCCTAAAGGGCGTGGGTGTTCGAGCGTGGTGCGCATCCCGCCCGCACGTCCGTCGAAGCTCGTGACTATCTCGCCATCGTGCTTGAAGGGCGACGGCGGCGGCTTCGGGCAGAGGCGCTTTTGCGGAAAGGCGCTTGCAGCCAGCAGGGCCAGAATGGCGACGGAAAGAAGGAGTCGGGAAGTTGAACGCATTGGGGGTTCCTTTGTGCTCGAAGCTCGAAGGCGGCGTTGATGAATCCGCGCGGGGACGCGAACTCTCCCGCAACTGGCAGACCTGCGGGGCTAAACGCTTGTGACTTCGGCGCTCGATTCATCCGATGTAAGTCTGAATTAAAAGGACGGGAAGAGCTTGCCGCCTTCGACGCGATGGCGCGCGGCCGGGGCGGGCAGCGGGAGACTAACATCAAACGCTGATTTTTTCCAGACCGCTCACGAACAAATCACTCCGAGAGTCTGAATGGTCTCTTTTCGTCCTTCAAAATGTCCGATGCAGGCGGGTGTACGGCTGCGGGAGAGTCCGAGATCGGCGGCGTTTCAAGAGGGCAAGTGGCTCGCGTCGAACGAGAGCACACTTGAAATATAGAACAACGGCGAGCGACTTGTCATTGCATTTTTTCGTCAATCACGTTGCGGCGGCAGAAGCCGTTAACGCGTGCTGCTTTAGAAGCGGAGTTGGTAGCGCGTCGTCAAACTGCTCCGAGCCTTCGATGCGAAGCGAGTCTACCTCAAGCTCTCGACGACGCGTTCGATGGCAAAGTGCGTGGCTTTCAGGATGGCGGGATGTGTGATTAGAAGCGAGCCGGTAACGCAGAGGCCGAGCCACAACAGAGTCGTCCACGGCAATCGCCCGCTCGGATTATGATGCGTGCCCGAGCGCCCTTTGGACGAGGCCATCCGCAACAGGTTGCGGACGCGACGCGAAAGCCCGTCCTCCTCTTCGCCGAGCAGATGCGCCCCGGCGGGCAGCGATGGCCTCGCGCCCGCGGGAACGAGTCTGGATATTTTGACGATGGCAGAGGCGAGGTTGACCGCAGCGACGGGGCTGCCCGTGGCCGCGAACTCGTCGGCCGCAAGCTCGGACTCGCGCTGCCACTCGCGACGGAGCGAACGCCCGAGCGGCGCGAGCAGTAAGAGTGCGTCCTGCCCGGCCTGTAACAGAGCGTGCTTCAGATTGTCGCGCGCCACGACGTGCCCGCGCTCGTGGTTGAGGGCAGCGGCCAGTTCTTCCGAAGTGAGCGCGTCGAAAATCTGCTCGGCGATGAAGAGGCGCGGGCGCAGCACGCCGATGACCGCGATGACCGGAAAGCGATGCCGTATGCTATAGGCCGGCACACGCGAGCCTTCGACCTCGACCCGCACCGCGTTCCTCATCCAGTCACGCGCGAGCCTTCGCGTCGCGAGCCACGTCCGTGCAATGCGCCAGACGGCAAGGAGCACACCGGCCGCCGAAGCTACCGCGAGCAGGAGCAGCTTCGCTCCAACGCTCTCGCCCGTGTTCTTCGGTTCGGTCACAAGATAAGAGGGAACGATGAGCGCGAAGACGACCGCCGCCGCGAGCGCCGAAGGGAACATGCGAAGCGTGAACAGAAGCCGCGCCCGCGCAGCCGCGCGGCGAAGCGAGACGCGCGGCGCGACCGCTCGCCAGACCAACTCGGCCAGCGCCGAGGCGAGTGCGTTGAACGCCAGAAGCGCGGAGAGTGCGAGACAGATGCCGAGCAGTTCGTACACTGGCGCTCACTCCTCTTCGTTCAGCTCTCGTCGCTTCTCTTCGACCAGCCGGTGCAGCTCGTCCAGAAGCGCGCGGTCGCGCTCGCTCACCGCGTCAACGATGCATGCAAGCAGCGGTTCGGCACCGCCGCCGTTGTCGCGCGCGAGCAGTCCGTCGAGCACGTCTTCGGCCACACCGCGCTCGAACTCCTCGCGCGTCAGGCTCGGCGAGTAGATGTAAGCGCGCCCCTCCTTCTCACGCTTGAGCAGACCCTTCTTGTAGAGCCGGTCGAGCGTCGTCATCCACGTCGTGTACGCGGTGCGCTCACCGAAGCCGCGATAGAGGTCGCTCGCGCTGACGAGCCCGCGCCGCCAGGTCTCCTCCATCACCGTCTTCTCAAGTTTACCGAGCGACGAGCCAACGACCTCACGCGGTCGCCTGAAACCGAAGAGTGTGAACTGCGGCACTTTCATCACTGTTCTGGAAACTTGTTCTTTAGAATCTCGGTGAGAGCTGGAAGCCCTCATCTCTGGATGATGTTGATGGGCGGCTAGAGGGACTTGAACCCTCGGCCTCCTGATCCACAGTCAGGCGCTCTAACCGACTGAGCTATAGCCGCCACAAAGGGGAAGCGAACCGGAAAACCAATACTACCAACCCGACCCGACGCTGACAAGTTAGCCAGCATCGCCGCCGCCGCAGTCGGCCTCTGTGATACCCCCGGCAGGACTCGAACCTGCGACCCTCTGCTTAGAAGGCAGATGCTCTATCCGACTGAGCTACGGGAGCGTGCCATCCGGACGGAAATTGATGTTAGCACGCGATGCTTCCGCCACAAAATTACTCGCGCCGCAGTTGGAAGTTAAAGAATCGCGAAACGGGATGATGAAAAGTGGAGCCGCCGGGGGCTGTGGTAAAGTTCACCGATGAGCCTTGAGGAATTCGACAACCCTTGGGAGAAGCTCTCAACAAAGGTCGTCTACGATAACCCGTGGATACGCGTGCGCGAGGATGGTGTGATGCGACCGGATGGACGGCCTGGAATCTACGGCGTAGTTCACTTCAAGAACATCGCCGTCGGCGTTCTGGCCGTGGAGGCGGGCGAGCTTTATCTGGTCGGACAGTTTCGCTACACGCTTGAACGCTACTCGTGGGAGATACCCGAGGGTGGTTGCCCTGCGGAAGAAGATCCTTTGCAGGCCGCAAGGAGGGAACTCGAAGAGGAGACGGGGCTGCGTGCGAAGCACTGGACGAAGATGGGCGAAGCGCACCTTTCAAATTCCGTCTCAGACGAGCTGGCGGTCTGGTTTCTGGCGCGTGAGCTTGAGCAGGGCGAGCGTCGTCCCGAGGGAACCGAAAAGCTCCTTACAAGAAAAGTGAGCTTGGATAAGGCGCTGGAGATGGTCAACTCCGGCGAAATCACCGACGCCCTGAGTATGTTGGCGATTCAACAACTCCACCTCCGCCCGGACTTCTTGGAGGTCTGAGGCACACTCGCAGTTGAAGCTCACTCTAAGAAAAGCAAAATGCCGCCAGCTTGAAACTGGCGGCATTTTAAGCTTTGCGACAAAGCTGCCGAAAAAAGATTAAGCAGCGTTATTGAAGGTTTCGGCGAAGACGCGGCGGCCGTTCAATGCGTCGTCAATGATCTCGCGAACTGCGGCCACGTCCGGATTAACGTCCATGCGGTCGCATGCGCGCAGGTGACGGATAATACCCTCGGTGGCTATGTCCAAAGAGGGCCCGCCCAGTTTCGAGTAGCGGCGCGCCTGGATGTGGTCAATCATCTTCAGCCGTTCGGTCAGCGGAAATCTCTCAGTAGCGATCACTTTTTCGTCTGCTCCTTATGTTTTCGGGCCCCCAAAACATCTCTCGAAGGGTGGGCTCTGTATTAGTAACAATTTAGATGCATCCGGGAATTGAAGGGATGCGAAACGATTGCAATCCCCGGAAATTTCACACAATCCCGCCCGCCTTTTGTAAAGCATCACGCCTTGTAGGAAATAAGGGGGCCAGGAGAAAAACGCATTCTACATGGAAATAATGTGAATTGCCAGAAGTTTTTTTGACCGCGTGGGGATGCCCCGAACAAGCATTTGAGACGGAAGAATGGCTGACGTGTGGGCAGGGTAAGTTGTTACTTATAAAGCGGATAGTCGGACAGAGCGGGAGCGCACGGAGGGCTTAAAATAAAAGACGCCGGCGAAGTCGGAAGGCAAAAATATCCCTTCCTAAACCCGCCGGCGGTCTTTTCGGGTATCTGAGAAGAATGACCTGTCCGCTAGACGCTGCCTGCCTACTTCTTGG
This sequence comes from Acidobacteriota bacterium, assembly GCA_032230645.1. Classification (GTDB taxonomy): domain Bacteria; phylum Acidobacteriota; class Blastocatellia; order Pyrinomonadales; family Pyrinomonadaceae; genus QHXN01. The sequence goes on from JAVXWN010000062.1 coordinate 4,475, forward strand.
GGACGACAGAGTCTTTGATGCCCTTGCTCAGACGGAACTTGAGCGCCGTCTTGGCGGGAATCTGGATCGTCTCACCCGTCTGAGGGTTGCGGCCTTCACGCGCCTTACGCTCGGAGAGGACCATCTTGCCTAAGCCCGGGAGAACGAATTCGCCGGTATCCTTGACCTCGTTGGACGCCAGATTCGAGATCTCCTCGAAAATCTCTTTCACCTGTGCCCGCTTGAGGTCGAATTTTTCGGCGAAGTGGTTGATCACTTCGGACTGTGACTTGCGCTTCTTGCCTGCTTTCGTCGCCATTGGGTGGTGCACTACCTCCTGAAAATTCGGGAAGAAATCAAAAAGCTTGCGTCAGGACATATATCACACAGGACGGCCTTGCGTCTCGAAAAAATGGCTCTTTTCGCCATTTTTTCTAAAAAAAAATAGTCCGGGCGATGCTGACCCGCCTTCAAGGGTTAACTCCTGTATGTTTTGCCTCCTGTCTGGGAAGAGAATAAACTGGCGGCAAAGCGATTTTCCATCAACAGACAGGGAGGAGAGCCTTGACTCCGATGCGAGAGGGAAACGTGCAGACAGTCCCGACGAAGCCATTCGAGGGGCAACGCCCGGGCACCTCGGGACTGCGCAAGAAGACACGTGTTTTCATGCAGCCCGGCTATCTTGAGAACTTTGTCCAGTCGGTCTTCGACGCCGTAAGCGCGGACGCTCCGGGCGGCTTCCGAAGCGAGACGCTCGTGGTCGGCGGCGACGGTCGTTACTACAATCGCGAGGCTATCCAGACCATCATCCGCATGGCCGCCGCCAACGGATTCGGCCGACTGTTCATCGGGCGCGCAGGCATTCTCTCGACGCCCGCGGTCTCGGCCGTCATACGTCGCCGCGGAGCCTTCGGCGGCCTCGTGCTCTCGGCCAGTCATAACCCCGGCGGCATCGAAGAAGACTTCGGCATCAAGTACAACACGCGCAACGGCGGCCCCGCACCAGAGTCCGTCACTGAGCGCGTCTACGCCGAGACTCAGACCATCACACGCTACTTCACGCTACGGCACACGGATGTTGACCTCGAACGCGAGGCCAGCCTTCGCGTGGGAGACACAGAGGTTGTCGTTATCAACCCGCTCGAAGACTACACCTCGGTCATGAAGGAGTTGTTCGACTTCGAGCGACTGCGCGCATACTTCGCGGGTGGCTTCCGCATGCTCTTCGACGCGATGAGCGCAGTGACAGGCCCTTACGCGCGACACATCATCGAAGACCGACTCGGCGCACCCGTGGGCACAGTGCTCAACGGAGAGCCGCTGCCGGACTTCGGCGGCCATCATCCCGACCCGAACCTCGTCCACGCTTCGGAGTTGGTCGCGCGTATGAGCGGAGCGAGCGCGCCCGACTTTGGCGCGGCCTGCGATGGTGACGGCGACCGCAACCTGATTCTGGGCCGCGACTTCTTCGTCACGCCGGGCGACTCGCTGGCCGTCATCGCCGAGCATGCGCGCGAGTGCATCCCCGGCTATCGCGAAGGTCTCGCGGGCGTGGCGCGCTCGATGCCGACAAGCACGGCGGTTGATCGCGTCGCCGAGAGGTTGGGGATTAAGTGTTACGAGACGCCGACGGGCTGGAAGTTCTTCGGCAACCTTCTGGACGCGGGGCTCGCGACCATCTGCGGCGAGGAGAGCTTCGGGACGGGCTCGAACCACGTGCGCGAGAAGGACGGGTTGTGGGCGGTGCTCTGCTGGCTTTCAATTCTGGCGGCGACGGGCAAGTCTGTCGAAGAGGTTGTGCGTGACCACTGGAACAAGTTCGGGCGCAGCTACTATCAGCGACATGACTACGAGGCGCTCGACGCCGAGGCGGCGACCGAGATGATGACGGGCTTAAGTCAAAGTCTCTCGAACCTCTCGGGGACGCCGCTCGCCGGGAGCCACGTCGAGCGCGCGGACGAGTTCGGCTACATAGACCCCGTTGACCGAAGCACCACGCGGCGACAGGGCGTGCGCATCTTTCTCGAAGACGGCTCGCGCGCGGTGTTGCGGCTCTCGGGCACGGGCACGGCGGGTGCGACGCTGCGCATCTACCTCGAACGCTTCGGCGACGACGGCGGCGCAAGCGATGCTAAAGAAGTCCTTGCGCCGCTTACGCAAGGCATTCGGGAGATGCTCCGCCTGCGCGAGCGCTTCGGCACGGACGAGCCGACGGTCGTGACGTAGAACTTTCGCACGGCGTTTGGATTCATTCTTCAGTTTGAGTGAGAGTAAGCAAGCGGGCATTTCACCGCGGAGTCGCACACGTCGCCTCCGCGGTGAATCTTTTGTCCCACAATCTTCAAGCAGGGCGCACACGGGCTCAACAAAGCTCGTAGTATCATCGTCGCAATTTTATGGAAAGTCATTCGGTTTCAGAGAGCGTGCAAACGCTTGCGATGTCTTCGCGGCGACGCTTGGCGGTAACGATAGGCGTCATCACGGGCATGTTTCTGGCCGCGCTGGAGGCGACCGTGGTCGGCACGGCGATGCCGACCGTCATCGCCTCGCTCGGGGGGCTGAGTCATTACAGTTGGGTCTTCTCGGCTTATCTCATCACCTCGACCATTACCGTGCCGGTCTGGGGTAAGCTCTCCGACCTCTACGGGCGCAGGCTCTTCTTCCAACTCGGCATCGCTGTCTTTCTTCTGGGCTCGGTGCTCTCGGGGCTCTCGGCGACGATGACGCAACTCATCATCTTCCGCGCGGTGCAAGGCTTGGGCGCGGGCGCGCTCGTGCCGTTGGGGATGACGATCATCGGCGACGTTTACACGATTGAGGAGCGCGCGCGGATGCAGGCGTTCTTCAGCGGCGTGTGGGGGCTTTCCAGCGTGGTCGGCCCCATCGTCGGCGGGTTCATCACCGACCAGCTCTCTTGGCGCTGGGTCTTTTACATCAACGTGCCGTTCGGCCTCGCCGCCGCGCTCATCATGCAGCTCTCTTTGAAAGAGCCGAAGCGGCACGGGCGGCCTTCGATAGACTATGCGGGCGCGGCACTGCTGATGGCGTCCATCACGCTCCTGATGCTCGCGCTCGTCGAGGGCGGAGCGACGCTCAGCGAGTTCGCCTCGGCGCGCAACATCGCGCTGCTGGCGGTGGCCGTGGCGTTGGCCGCGCTGTTCATCTGGGTCGAGCGGCGCGCGCAAGACCCCATCGTGCCGCTCGGGCTGTTCCGCAACCGCGTCGTGTCGGTCTCGGTGACTGCCGGGTTTTTGGCGGGCGTCTCGATGTTCGGCGCGATCTCGTTCGTGCCGCTCTTCGCGCAGGGCGCACTGGGTTTGACGGCGACCGAGGCCGGGTCGCTTCTGACGCCGCTCATGCTGAGTTGGGTCGGGCTCTCGATCATCGGCGGGCGTTTGCTGCTCAAGGTCGGATATCGCCCGACGACGCTTGTCGGTTTCTTCATCCTCACGCTTGGCTTCGCGCTGCTCTCGATGTTCCAACGCGCGACGCCGCGCGTGTGGCTCTACGTTGATCTGGTTCTCATCGGCGCGGGGTTGGGGCTGACGATGCTAACGCTGGTCATCGCCGTGCAGCAGTCTGTCGCTCGCGCGCAGTTAGGGATAGCAACTTCGCTCAACCAGTTCTCGCGCTCCATCGGCGGCGCGGTCGGCGTCGCGATCATGGGTGCGGTGCTTTCAGCCGGGCTCGCTTCGCACCTGCAAGCGGTCGCGCGCGCGGGCGCGGGGCCTTTAACGCCGGAGCGCGCGGCTGAGTTGGCATCGAACCCCAACGCGCTCATCGAGCCGCAGGCGCGCGCCGCGCTTCCGCCCGAGGTGCTGGACGAGTTACAGGAATCGATGGCCTTGGCGATTCACAGCGTCTTCTGGACTGGGACGGCGCTCGCGGGACTCGCGCTGCTCGTCTGCTTACGGCTCCCGAGCCGCGACGACCCGAGCGTCGCGCCGCCCGACGAAGAGACTTGCTGCGCCGAGACAGGCGAGCGCATGGTCATGGCCGAGTTCGCGACCCTCGACGCGAAAGAGGAACCGGTAGCATCGAAAGGTGGCTAACGCCGATGCGTTGAAAGATGCGTCGGGACAGATTGGTTAGAGCGGCGAGCGTGAGAGATGCGGATGAAGGTCGTGTTGAAAAAAAATCGGGGCGGCAGGATTTGAACCTGCGACCTCTCGGTCCCAAACCGAGCGCACTACCAGGCTGTGCTACGCCCCGTTGTCATGCTGCGACGCCGCATGTCTTCAAACGACTGTCGGCATTCTAAAGACCGTTTCGGTCGCGGGTCAAGCGGAGCGTCGTGAAGCGCGAGCGAAGATGACGCACTGCCAAGTCGAGCGCGCGTGCGCGATGGCTGATGGAGTGTTTGACTTCGTCGGGGAGTTCGCCGAAGGTCTTCGCGTGCCCTTCGGGGATGAAGATGGGGTCATAGCCGAAGCCGCCCGTGCCGCGCGGCGCGTGCGCGATGCGACCCTCACACGTGCCCTCGAAGGTTTCGACGACGCCGATGGAAGGGTCTGCGACCGCAATGACGCAGACGAAGCGAGCGCGTCGCTCCTCGTCTTGTACCGATGCAAGTTCGTCGAGGAGTCTCGCCATACGCTCGGCGTAAGAAGCCTGCGGGCCAGCGTAGCGCGCCGAGTAGACACCGGGCGCGCCGCCGAGCGCATCCACCGCGAGGCCCGAGTCGTCGGAGAGTGTCAGCACGTGGCTGTGCGCTGAGTAATGCAGCGCCTTGAGCGTCGCGTTCTCGGCGAAGGTCGTGCCGGTCTCTTCGGGTTCTTGCACGTCGCCGAATTCTGAGAGAAGGCGAAGGCGCACGGGCAGTCCCGCGAGGAGTTGTGAAAGCTCCCTGACCTTGCCCGCGTTGCCGGTTGCGATTAGAAGCTCTGTAGGCTCTTGCATCTCGATTCAAGTCAGGCGGCCCGCGCGCGGTTCGATGACACCACACGACGGAGTCGAAAAACTTTGCCCCCTTACAGCTTTCATGTTTAGAATCATGACTGGCTCTCGTTCAAGAAGTCAGGCAAGCCCGCGAAGCCATTCTAAAATCCGGCCGTGCGATTTGGCACGCGCCGTCGTAGCTCCGGGCGGAACGGCACCGACACACGAGTGAGCGAACAGTCTCAACACTCAGCACTCCCCGACGCGTTCCCCCCGGCGCACGAGCTTGCCGTGTGGCTGCGCGCGCTCCAGAGTTTCTTCAACGCGGCCAACCACCCTTTGAGCGAAGCGGAGCGCGCGGGCTTAGGCGAACGCAGCTTCAAGTGCGAGACGGGCGTTGTCCGCGATGCGCTGGTGCGATGCCTGCACCTGCTCGGAAGCTTCGCGCGTGGCGAGTCGCCGCCCGACACCGCGCTTGATGACGAGGCTGCAAGCACCGCGAAAGTGTCGCGGGCCGTGCCGGACGGAGCACTGGGGCTCGTCGGCGCGAAGGACTCGCTCGCAGACCTCGCGGACGTGTTCAAGGACGTGTGCAGGTTGAGCGAGGCGCTGCTCGAATCTCCCTCGGTCGGCTTTGCCGCGTGGTCGAGTCTGGGCGGTGTACTCGAACGCGAGTTGAGGCGTTCGGAGGCCGCCGGTCTCATCCTCGCCGCAGGGCATGGCGCGGGTGCCGCCGGGTTGCAAGAGTCGCTCATCACGCTCGCGCACGGGCTCGCACCGGACGACCTCGGCGAAGACCTGCTCGAAATCTTCTATGCCTTCGCGCGACTGCTCACGCTGCTGCGCTTCGTCGAACTCTCGCTCAAGTCGGACGCGCAGCTCAAGCGACTGCTCCCCGTCTTCACGCTCGTAAACGAAGAGACGCTCGCGCTGCTCGACTTCATCGAGGGGCGCGCGCTGAGAGTCGAGGGCGTGGGCGGTGCGGCGAGCGAGATACTTGACGGCACGGCCTACGCCGTGAGAATGGAGTTGCGCAAGTCCTTCGAGCACGAGTTGACGGGACTCTGCTCTCTACGGCAGCCGCCGCAACTGTTCGCGAAGGTCGAGAACACGACGGGGTTACTGCGCGACTGTTATCAACAGTCGGTCGTTGCGCTCGCGCAATGCTTCGACCCTACGCTCGACGCGACCGGGCTGTTTCAGAGCTTCAAGACAAGGCTCGAACAGTCGCTCGAACTACGGCGCGAACTCTGGCGTCTCATCATCCTCATGCGCCGCGCCTCCAACGATGGCGAGAGCCCCCCGGCGACACACGTGCTCGAAGGTCTCATCTCTTTCGGCGAGGGCGCGCAGCGCTATCTGATGTACAAGGACTGGGATGCGCTCGAACGTTTCGCGGAAGAGATAGATTCGGCGCGCGGCGCGGACGAGTTGTCGCGGACGCTCCATCGCTTCGAGGCTTTCCTCGAAACACTCTTCGGGCAGGTCAACATGCGCGTCGTCCTCGCTCAACACCCCTTCGACCTCAACTCACTCGAATCATAAAAGACGTACCGCGCTCGGGCCTCGCCGGTTGAGTCAGAGCGGCGCGGAGCGCGCGACGATTTCGCCGAAGAGCCCGAAGGCCGAGCGCGTCTTCTTCTCGAAACCACCGTCGGCGAGACGCGTCTGCGAGACGCTGTAGCCGCGTCGTGCGAGTGCTCCTTCAAGCGCGTCCGTGTTGCCGCGTCGCGCGAAGTGTGAAAGGACTGTGCGCGCCGAGTCGCGGTCATCCGTCAACGTCCGCGCGAAAGCAGGCGCGTCGAAGAAGTCCCGCGACGCATCTTTGATAGCGTCAGAGTCGCGGAGCGTGCGACCATTGAGAATGGCACTGACGCATCGGCGCACGTCATCCTCCGAACCGAGCAGCAGGTAATCTCCGGCGAACGCGGCCGCACCGTTGTCAGGGTCGTTCGAGATGAGTAGTTCCGCGTCGCCGTTGCGCTCGACTTTCACGCCGTGCCCCAAGTGCGCGAGCACCTGCTCGCGCAGCGCCGCACGGTCGCGCGCTAAAGCGACGAGCACCTTGCCTTCGCTCGATGGGTCGAGCTTCGCCGTGGCTAACTCGCCGCCGCAAGCGCGCAGAAACTCGCGCGGCTTCTCGACGCCGTAGGGCTTGAGCAGAGCTTCGAGCGCCAGCGTGATGATGGTCGCGCGCGACACGTCCACCTGCGAAGAGAGAACAGCGCCGAGGCCGCGCCATGCGTCTTCGGGATTGCGAAAGTCGTAGAGCGTTACCTGATACGCGTCCGGTGAGAGCACCGCGCTCGCCCCGCCAACATCGGTCGCCGTAGACGCGAAAGGCGTCTGGAGCCGCTGCGACATCTCGCCGGGGAGCGAAAGGAAGTACCGGTCTTCGATGCTCCCTTGCGTGATGTGTGAACTCCAACCCACGGCACCTATGGTCTGGTTGATGAGTTGCGGCAGGACAGTCGCCAGCACGCTCTGCACGTGCGACTCCTGCGACATCCCGCCGACGAAGGCGGGCGCGAAGACCTCGACCGCCTTTGCCGCACTACCGCGCGGCGCGTAGCCGAAGGCGAGCGCACCCTCGCCGCCCAGACGCACGCGCATCTCCTTCAACTGTTCGTCCGCCGCGAGGCTCGGTCGCGAGCCGCGTCTAACTTCAAGGCACGCACGCACTGCCGCCTCGTCGTTGCCAATGACAGCTACGCTTCCGTCAACCGCCGCAACAACCTTGCGCTGCGCGCCTGACGGCTCGACCCAGATCAGGAAGGGAACGCCGTCAACCTCCTTGCGTTCAACCGAGGCCGCGCCGAACGAACGCCGCGCGAAATCGCCGACGAGTTTCTCAACGGCTGCCTTCACTCTCCATTCGCTCGTGTGCGTCTCGGCGACGAGCGCCGCGCGCGGCGAGAACTTGAGTGTCGTGTCTGACTCCTCGGCCGCCTGAAAGCCGAGC
>JAVXWN010000064.1:0-5550 GCA_032230645.1 Acidobacteriota bacterium
CGAAGCAGGAGAAGCCGGGCGGAGGCGGAGGCGGAGGCCGACAGGAACAGACGCCCCCTTCGGCCGGAAAGCTCCCGACGGCGCAGTTGGAAGTGCCTCCCATCCTGACGGCGAATCCGAAGCCGCCGCCGATGAGCGCGCACCTGCCGACTCCGGTGACGATGCAGGTTGACCCGATGCTCGTTAAGGTTGACCCGAGGGATATTCCTTACGGGTTGCCCAACTCAAATGCAACGACGCCTTCGTCCGGCTCAGGCAAGGGCGGCGGGATGGGCGATGGAACGGGCGGCGGCATGGGCGGTGGCGATGGAACTGGATTGGGCAACGGTCGCGGCTACAACACTGGCGGCGGCGATGCGCATGAAGGCGGCGCAGGCCCGGGCGGTGGTGGTGGCGGCGGAATTGACTACGGCAGACCTTTCAAGCAAAGCGACGTGTCACAACGCGCGCTCATCACCTTCAAGCCTGAGCCGGGCTTCACCGAAGACGCGCGCAAGAACAACGTGACAGGACTGGTCAGGCTCCGCGCGATACTCTCCGCCTCGGGCGAGGTGACGAGCATCAGTGTCGTTAAAGGTCTACCCGACGGCCTGACGGAGAAGGCCATCGCCGCCGCGAGACAGATAAAATTCCGCCCTGCGCAGAAGGACGGCCGCACCGTCTCGCAGTACGTCGTCCTCGAATACAACTTCAACATTTATTAGCGGGTAGTAAACAGTGAGCAGCAAGCAGTGAAGGCAGTCAACTCTGAAATGAGTTGACTGCCTTCTTTATTTCTTTCGTGAACGTGCGAATCGGGCCGCTTGCCTCTTCCTTCTTTTACTGCTCACTGCTCGTTCTTCATCATCTCGCGTGCTGTTCGGCGACGCGGCGGATGCGTTCGACGCCCTCTTCGATACGTTCCATCGAGGTGGCGTAGGAGATGCGTATGAAGCCGTCGGTGCCGAAGCCCGCGCCGTCGGTGACGACCGTGTGCGCTTCGCGCAAAAGCCGGTCGGCGAAGTCGGCGGAACTCCGAATCTCTTTGCCGTAGAAGCCGCGCACGTCGGGGAAGACGTAGAATGCGCCTTCGGGTTCGAGGCACCGCAGGCCCGGTATCTGTTCGAGCGCACGCACGAGCCAGTCGCGGCGTCGCCGGTACTCCGCAAGCATCTCGCCAACGCATTCCTGCGGCGAGTTGAAGGCCGCGACGGCCGCCGCCTGCGAGATGGAGCTTGGGTTGCTCGTCGAATGGCTCTGCACCTTGTTCATCTCGCGCGTCCAAGCGGCGGGCGCAATCGAGTAGCCGATGCGCCAACCCGTCATCGCGTAGGTCTTCGAGAAGGAACCGGCGATGCAGAGTCGCGCGCGCAACTCTTCGGGTAGCCGCGCCGCGCTGTAGACTTCGGCCGGTGGGTAGACGAAGCGCAGGTAACATTCGTCCGAGACGGCGTAGAGACCGCGCTCGGCCACGACCCGCATGATCTTCTCGAACTCCGTGGGCGAGATGACGCGCCCCGAAGGGTTCGACGGCGAGTTGATGATGATGAGTCGCGTGCGCGGCGTGACGGCCGCCGCGACCTGCTCGGCCTTGAGATGAAAGCCCGACTCCTCTGTCTCAATGAAGACCGGCGTTGCGCCCGCGAAGGTGACTATCTCGGGGAACGTGACCCAGTAGGGTTTGGGGATGAGCACTTCATCGCCGGGGCCGCAGAGCGTGACGACGGCGTTGAAGATGGCCTGCTTGCCGCCCGCGGTCGCCATCACCTCCGAGGCGTCGAACGTGGTTCGGAACTCGCGCTCGTAGTAACCGGTGACGGCCTCCTGAAGTTTGCGCGTGCCGCCCGTCGGAGTGTATTTGGTCTGCCCGGCGCGCATCGCTTCGGCGGCCGCATCCTTGATGTGCGCGGGCGTGTCGAAGTCCGGCTCGCCCGGGCCGAAGTCAACCACGTCGTGCCCTTCGGCGCGCAGTGCCATCGCCGCCTGCATCGCCGCGAGCGTCGAAGAGGGCTGCATCCGCGCGACATTCTTTGCGACGGGGAAGCTCGATTCGGTTAGGGGTTTTGCCATCCGTGTGCCGGGCTCTCTTTTTGTATTGGTCTCGCCGGGTTAGTTCTTGCCGAGCTTGGCGCGCATGCGCTCTTCGACCGTGGCGGGGACGAGACCTTCGATTGTGCCGCCGAGCGAGTAGACCTCTTTGACGAGACGCGAGCTGACGTATGAGTACGCCTCGGCCGCCATCATGAAGACGGTCTCTATCGCGGGCTCCTGCCGCCGGTTCATCAAAGCCATCTGTAGTTCGTACTCGTAATCCGAGATGGCGCGTATGCCGCGCACGACCGCGTCGGCGCGCTGCTCGACGGCGTAGCGCATCAGGAGCCCCTGAAAAGAGTCTACGCGAAGCGTGCAGCCGCTGCCCTCGATGTGCGTCAGCGACTCTTCGAGCATCAGGCGGCGCTCGTCAACAGTGAACAGCGCTTGCTTGTCGGGATTGACGAGAATGGCAATGATAATCTCGTCAAAGAGCTTGCAGCCGCGCTCGATGATGTCGAGGTGGCCGTTGGTCACGGGGTCGAAGGAGCCGGGGTAGATGGCGCGTCGCATGTCGTGCGGTGAACGTTGTTCAGAGACGGAAGAACCGGCTGCGACGTTAGCACAGCGCGGCGCGCTAGGACAACGAAACCATGTTCTCGCTCACGGCCTACTTCTTGACACGCGCCGCGCGCGGTGTTTCAATGCATGAGCAAACGTGGTGAGTTAAGGCGACTTGCGGCCACGTAAAATAAACCGCTAAACAGCTCGGCGCGTCTCCTGCTTGAGGAGTCCCGTTAAAAGAAGGCTTCGATAGTAAGCCCCGCGTTGTTTGGCGCGGGGCTTCTCTTTGCGGGGCACAGGCGGAAGGAGTCGGTCAGTAAACCCGATGAGTGATTTTCTAAAGACGTTGAAAGAGCGGGTTGTCGTCTTCGACGGCGCGATGGGCACGAACTTGCAAGTGCAGAACCTGTCGGTTGACGACTACGGCGGCGCGCAGTTCGAGGGCTGCCCCGAGTACCTGCTCGTCAGCCGCCCCGAAGCGGTCGAGCGCGTTCATGCCGCCTTCTTCAAGGTCGGCTGCGACGTAATCGAGACCGACTCGTTCGGCGGCATCCCTTACGTGCTCGACGAGTACGGCATCGGCCACATGGCCTATGACTTGAACGTCAAGGCCGCACAACTCGCGCGCCGCATCGCGTCGGACTTCTCGACCCGCGAGCGGCCGCGCTGGGTCGCTGGCTCGATGGGGCCGGGAACGAAGTCGCCCACGCTCGGGCACATCACATACAACGAAGTGAAGGCCGCCTACGGCGTGCAGGCGCGCGGCCTGCTCGATGGAGGCGTTGACCTGCTTATCGTCGAAACCTGCCAGGACTTGTTGCAGACGAAGGCGACGCTGGCGGCTATCTTCGCGGAGTTCAAAAAATCGGGTCGCCGCGTGCCCGTCATCGCACAGGTGACGATTGAGCCGTGGGGCACGATGCTGCCCGGCACCGAGATCAGCGCGGCGCTCACGGCGCTCGAACCATTCCCCATTGACATCATCGGCCTCAACTGCGGCACCGGCCCGCGCAACATGACCGAGAGCGTTCGCTACCTCTGCGAGAACACGACGCTGCCCGTCTCCGTTCTGCCAAATGCGGGGCTGCCATCGGTCAAAGACGGCAAGATGCACTATGACGAGACGCCGGAAACTTTCGTCGCACAGGTCGAACACTTTGCCAGAGACTTCGGGGTCAACGTCGTCGGCGGATGCTGCGGCACGACGCCCGAGCATCTCAAGCTTCTTGTCGAGAGGGTAGGGAACCTCACGCCGAAGCAGCGCGGGGCTGAGCCAGTCCCCGCGGCCTCTTCGCTCTACACCCAGCAGCCTTACGTGCAGGACGCGTCGTTTCTCATCGTCGGCGAGCGCGTCAACGCATCGGGCTCGAAGAAGATGCGCGACCTCCTGAACGCAGACGATTGGGACGGGCTCGTCTCGCTCGCGCGCGAGCAGGAGCGCGAGGGCGCGCACGTCCTCGACGTGAACGTGGACTTCGTTGGCCGCGACGGCGTGCGCGACATGCACGAGCTTGCGTCGCGGCTCGTTACACAGGTGCGCATCCCCGTCATGTTCGACTCGACCGAGTGGGAGAAGATGGAGGCGGGACTCCAGCACGCGGGCGGCAAGTCCATCCTCAACTCGACGAACTACGAGGACGGCGAGCCGCGCTTCAAGAAAGTTCTGGGGCTGGCGCAGGAGTACGGCGCGGCCGTCGTCGTCGGCATGATTGACGAAGAGGGGATGGCGCGCACCGCCGAAGGCAAGCTCCGCATCGCGAAGCGCGCATACGAACAGGCGGGCGGCGAGTTGGGCTTCCCCGTCCACGACATCTTCTTCGATCCGCTGGCGCTGCCCATCTCGACCGGCATCGAGGAAGATCGGCGCAACGCCGCCGAGACCATCGAGTCGCTGCGCAGAATAAAGGCGGAGCTACCGGGCTGCTTCACCATCCTTGGCGTCTCGAACGTCTCGTTCGGCTTGAACCCTGTGTCGCGCGTCGTCTTAAACTCGGTCTTCCTTCACGAAGCGGTCGAGGCGGGGCTCGACGCGGCCATCGTCAACGCGAGCAAGATCGTGCCGCTCAACCGCATCCCGGAGCGTCAACTTGAGGTCGCACGACAACTCATCTACGACGAGCGACGCTTCGAGGGCGAGGTTTGCACCTATGACCCGCTCACCGAGTTCACCAAGCTCTTCGAGGGCGCGAAGGCGAAGAAGGCAGAGAAGGTTGACGAGAACCTGCCCGTCGAAGAACGCCTCAAGCGCCACATCATTGATGGTGAGAAGGTCGCGCTTGAAGACAACCTCAAGCTCGCGCTCGAAAGCCACACGGCCTTGAGTATCATCAACGACATCCTGCTCGACGGCATGAGGGTCGTAGGCGAACTGTTCGGCAGTGGGCAGATGCAGTTGCCCTTCGTCTTGCAATCGGCCGAGGTGATGAAGGCGGCCGTTCGCTTCCTCGAACCCTTCATGGAGAAGAAGGGCGGGGCGACGGCGAAGGGAACGATGGTGCTCGCCACGGTCAAGGGCGACGTTCACGACATCGGCAAGAACCTCGTTGACATCATCCTGACCAATAACGGCTATCGCGTCGTCAACCTCGGCATCAAGCAGACAATCGAAGCCATCCTCGCCGCCTTCGAGGAGCACAAGGCGGATGCCATCGGCATGTCGGGGCTGCTCGTCAAGTCAACGCTCATCATGCGCGATAATCTTGAGTTGATGAACGAGCGCGGCCTGACCGTTCCCGTCGTGCTGGGCGGCGCGGCGCTCACACGCCGCTACGTCGAAGAGGACTTGGAGTCGCTCTACAATGGCCGTCTCTTCTATGCGCGCGACGCCTTTGACGGCCTGCACACGATGGATGCGCTGACCGGTTCGGGCGCGCAGGGCGAGACTCAGGCAGGGAAGGCGAAGGCGGCTTCCGCGAAGGCCGGGGCGGGCAACGGCTCGTCGGCCGACGCTTCGAGCGACGAGGCGGAAGAGTTGGT
>JAVXWN010000066.1:0-4682 GCA_032230645.1 Acidobacteriota bacterium
CGAAGCAGGAGAAGCCGGGCGGAGGCGGAGGCGGAGGCCGACAGGAACAGACGCCCCCTTCGGCCGGAAAGCTCCCGACGGCGCAGTTGGAAGTGCCTCCCATCCTGACGGCGAATCCGAAGCCGCCACCGATGAGCGCGCACCTGCCGACTCCGGTGACGATGCAGGTTGACCCGATGCTCGTTAAGGTTGACCCGAGAGACATTCCCTACGGCATGCCCAACTCGACGGCGACGGTGCCCTCCTCGGGTAGCGGGCGCGGTGGTGGGATGGGCGATGGAACGGGCGGCGGCATGGGCGGTGGCGATGGAACTGGATTGGGCAACGGTCGTGGCTACAACACTGGCGGCGGCGATGCTCACGAAGGCGGCGGCGGCCCCGGTGGTAGTGGCGGTGGTGGAGTAGATTACTCGCGCCCCTTCAAGCAGAACGAGGTGACACGCAAGGCGCTCATCACCTTCAAGCCTGAGCCGGGCTTCACCGAAGACGCGCGCAAGAACAACGTCACGGGTGTCGTTCGTCTGCGCGCAATCCTCCACGCTTCGGGTGCCGTGCAAAGCATCAGCGTGGTCAAGGGATTGCCCGACGGCCTCACCGAGAAGGCCATCGCCGCCGCGAGACAGATACGCTTCACCCCGGCGGAGAAGGACGGCCACTCCGTCTCGCAATACGTCGTGCTCGAATACAACTTCAACATCTACTAGGGAAGTAGTCAGTAGTTTTTAAAGGCGGTGCGTCTCAGCCATCAGGCGGGCGCACCGCTTAGTTTTTCTACTGTCTACTTCTTTCCACGTGCCCGCCCGCGCCGCGCCGTTATATACTCGGGCCGCAAGCAAGAGACCCGAGACGAGAAGGAGCAGCGTTGGCCGAATCGAGCGCGAAGGCGGTGAACGTCGTCTGCGTCGCCAGCTACTTCAAGGGCGAAGACTTCCTGCGCGAATGTAAGCGGCAGGGCGCGCACGTCTCGCTGCTGACGCGCGAGCGCACGGCGCGCGAAGCTTGGCCGCACGACTCGCTCGACGGGGCGCACTACCTGCCCGACAGCGCGGGCGCGGAACTCGTTATCCATGCCGCCGCGCACCTCTGCCGCGAGCACAGGATTCACACGCTCATCGCCCTCGAAGAGTTCGATGTCATCACCGCCGCGCTCGCGCGCGAGCACCTGCGCCTGCCCGGCATGGACAGCTCACGCGCGCGCCTCTTCCGCGACAAGCTCGCGATGCGCGTGCGAGCGCGTGACGAGAGCCTTCGCGTCCCCGAGTTTGTGCCGCTCTTCAACTATCAGCAGATAGGCGAATACATGGAGCGCGTGCCGCCGCCGTGGGTCATCAAGCCGCGCTCGGACGTTTCGGCCTCGGGCATCCACAAGCTTGAAGACTCGGAGCAGGTCTGGCGTGCCATCGAGGCGCTGGACGCACGCGAAGCTTTGCAGGACAGATCGACCTACTATCTTCTGGAGAAGTTTGTGCCGGGCGAAGTCTTCCACGTAGATTCGCTGGTCGAGGATGGCGAGGTTATCTTCTCGGGCGCGAGCCGTTACGGTCGGCCGCCGATGAGCGTGGCGCAGGAGGGCGGCGTCTTCACCACGCACACCATCGGCTACGACTCGGCGGAGCACGCGGAGCTTGCGCGCCTGAACGCCGCGCTGCTCCGCGCCCTCGGGCTCCGTCGCGGCGCGGCGCACGCCGAGTTCATACGCGGCACCGAAGACGGCGAGTTCTACTTTCTCGAAGTGGCGGCGCGCGTCGGCGGCGCGTACATCGCGGAGACGCTTGAGGCTGCGAGCGGCCACAACCTCTGGCGCGAGTGGGCGCGCGTCGAGGTGGCGCACGCGCGGGGCGAGCGCATTGGCCCGCTCGCCCCGCGCCGCGAGTACGCAGGCATCGCCCTCTCGCTCGCGCGGCAGGAGTGGCCCGACACTTCCGCGTATGACGACCCCGAAATCGTCTTCCGCGTTCACAAGCCCAACCACGTCGGCCTCGTCGTCCGCTCACAAAATCTCGAACGCGTGAGTGAGCTATTGAACGAATACGCCGAACGCTTCGCACACGACTTCAGCGCCTACGTGTCGCCGCCCGCGCGCCGGGGGATAACTTTGTAAATGAAGAGTAATGAATATGGCTACACTGCGATATTCATCATTCATCATTCATCACGCCTTTCATCATCCATCGGGAGGAATCGGAATGGAGCAGCCTCAAATCGCACCTTACGGCTCGTGGAAATCGCCTATCACCTCAGACCTCATCGTGTCGGCCACGGTGGGCTTGGGCCAGATCGCGCTCGACGGCCGCGAAGTTTACTGGGTCGAGTTGCGGCCGTCCGAAGGCGGGCGCAACTGCATCGTGCGACGCTCGCCGGACGGACGGGTCGAGGACGTGACGCCGGAGGGCTTCAACGCGCGCACACGCGTTCACGAGTACGGTGGTGGCGACTTCGCCGTCCGCGAAGGCGCAGTCTACTTCTCGAACTTCACAGACCAGCGCGTCTACCGGCAGAGGACTTTGACCGCGCCGCAGCCCATCACGCCCGAGAATAATTTTCGCTACAGCGATTTCGTCATTGACGTGCGGCGTGGTCGCCTCTTCGCCGTGCGCGAAGACCACACGATTGAGGGGAGCGAAGCTGTCAACACTATCGTCAGCCTCGGCACCGATGGTGATGGAAACGAAGACGGCGGGCGAGTCGTTGCCTCGGGCAACGACTTCTACTCGTCGCCGCGCCTGAGTCCCGACGGCAAGCGTCTGGCATGGCTCACCTGGAACCACCCGAACATGCCCTGGGACGGCTGCGAGCTTTGGGTCGGCGAGCTTGATGAAGAGGGCGCTGTCGTCGAGTCGAGGCGCGTGGCGGGCGGCGCGCGGGAGTCTATCTTCCAGCCGGAGTGGTCACCTTCGGGCACGCTCTACTTCGTCACCGACCGTGGCGGGTGGTGGAACATCTCGCGTGTTGGCGACGATGGCGGGGTGGAAGCGGTCTGCGAGATGGAGGCCGAGTTCGGGCTGCCGCAGTGGCTCTTCGCGATGTCAACTTACGCCTTCGCCACGGACGAGCGCATCATCTGCACATACACACGCGGCGGCAACTGGAACCTTGCCACGCTCGACACGCGCACCAAACGTCTGGAGACGTTCGACCTGCCTTACACCGACATCACCTACGTCCGCGCCAACGAGTCGCGTGCCATCTTTCGTGCGGGCTCACCCACGGTGCGCGCCGCGATAATCGAGCTTGATCTGGCTACGAGTGAGACGCAGGTACTTCGACGCGCAAGCGACGTGGTGGTGGATGATGCTTACATCTCGACGCCGCGCGCCGTCGAGTTCTCGACCGAGGGCGGACGCACCGCTCACGCCTTCTTCTACCCGCCGAACAACCCCGACTACGCGGCACCCGAGGGCGAGCGACCGCCGCTCGTCGTCAAGTGCCACGGCGGCCCGACCGCTGCCACCTCTTCCACGCTCCGCCTCGACACGCAGTTCTGGACGAGCCGCGGCATCGCCGTCCTTGATGTCAACTACGGCGGCAGCACCGGCTTCGGGCGCGAGTATCGTCTGCGACTCAACGGCGAGTGGGGCGTGGTTGACGTGGACGACTGTGTCAACGGCGCGAAGTATTTGATTGAGCGCGGCGAGGTTGACGGTGCGCGCTGCGTCATCACGGGCGGGAGCGCGGGCGGCTACACGACCTTGAACGCGCTCACCTTCCGCGACACGTTTCGCGCGGGCGCGAGCCACTACGGCGTGAGCGACCTCACGGTCTTCGTCGGCGACACGCACAAGTTCGAGTCGCGCTACCTTGAACGTCTCATCGGCCCCTACCCCGAGCGCGCAGACCTCTACCGCGAACGCTCGTCTATCAACTTCACAGACCGCCTATCGTGCCCGGTCATCTTCTTTCAAGGGCTCGAAGACAAGATCGTTCCACCGAATCAAGCCGAGCTGATGGTCGAGGCTCTGCGTCGAAAGAAACTACCCGTCGCCTACGTTGCCTTCGAGGGCGAGCAGCACGGCTTCCGCAAGGGCGAGAACATCAAGCGCGCGCTCGACGGCGAACTATACTTCTACTCGCGCGTCTTCGGCTTTCCGCTCGCCGACGCGGTCGAGCCCGTAGAGATCGAGAACCTTTAGCACACGCTCAAGGCACGCGCGCATAAAGGCTATGATTGCGCTCCGTTCTTTGGTATGCTACGCGCCCTGCGGCTGCCCCCCGCCGGTTGGGGCCTTTCGACCTCGCAAGCACTCAGGTCAATTCTTCAAACGGGTGTAGTGCCGACAAGGGGTTCAAAGGGGCCCGGGCGGTGCCGGAGGCACGAAATTCTTAACACCTCTGCGCAAGCGCGCCGCGCTGCTCTATCTCTTTCGAGAAGTTGGCCCGACCGTACTCAACCTAAACCAGACTAAGAGGAGGAAGGCGTATGAAGCCTGTCATAGTTTTAGCGCTCGCATGGGTCATCATCATCGGTGCGCTGATGATCATCCCGTACAACGGGGGCGTCGTCGTCGAATGCATCGCCTGCGGCCTGATGCTCACGCGCATACTCGGCGTAATCTCCATCGTCCTCGGGGTAGCCGGAATCCTCGCAGGCAGGAACGCGACCGCCGCTCGTTAGGCACACCGCAAGAACCCATCCCAAAAGAGAAGCGCGCGGAGACTTTAAAAGACTCCGCGCGCGTCTTGTT
>JAVXWN010000067.1:0-8056 GCA_032230645.1 Acidobacteriota bacterium
GTTGTACTCGGCGACCTGCACGTCAATGCGCGACGCGTCAATGTCGTTATTGTTTTGCAGCGCGAGTGCGATGGCGTCATTCAGCGAGAGCGCAGCCTGTTCGAGCATGTCCACTCCGACACGCTCGGCCGATGGCAACGGCCGCGACGGGGCCTCGAAGTTCGGCGCGACCGGGGGCGGCTCGGTCGGCAGTTCAGCGGGCGCGATGCCGCCGGAAGTTCCGACGTTCTGCCCCGGCGTTTGCTGCACGCCGCCCGTGGCGGTTGTCTGTTGTACGCCGCCCGTGTTTGTTCCCGTCTGTGGAGACGTAGTCGCGGCGGGCGTGGCCGTCTGCGGAGTCTGTCCCGGAGGAGGCTGCTGTCCGGGCGTCTGCGGCGAAGGGGGACGCGGCCCCTGTGTGTTCGGGGTCGTCTGCTGCCGCTGCTGCTCGGGGCCGGTCTGCGGCTGTGTGCTCTGCTGCGCCTCGTTGCCGGGCCGGATGGGGGCGGACGAAGAATTGGGCGGCAGTTGCGTCGTAGGCGGCGGGGGCGAGCCGGGATTCTGCTGCTGCGGTCTCGTTCCGGCAGGCGGCGCGGGCTGCGAGGTCGTTGAGGGCGGCGGCGTCTGCGTCTGATTCTGCGCGAGCACAGCGCAGGGCATCGCAACGAGCGACGCCGAGACGAGCGATGCGGCGAAACACGTGCGCAGCCTTAAAAGATTGAAGCCCGCGCACGGTCTCGAAAGCTTATCCCGCGAGCGCGAACGGCGCACCGCTTCAATCCCCTGATGCTTGGTCTGCATACCTATCCTTTTGATCCTGACGACGTAGGGCCTCGGCCGTGGGTTTCGTCTTGCGTGAGAGGCCGCCCGCGACGTTGGCGTAAGCCGCGGCCGCGCGGCTCCGCAGCCCGCCTCCGAAGTTGTTAAAGCCCGTGCCGACGCTCGCCCACACGCTCGACTCCTTCGCGTCCTCGAAGAGCGAGTAGAAGACCGGCACGGCGAGGAGCGTCAACAGCAGACATAGGCTCTGGCCGCCGACGACGAGCACGCCGATGGAGCGGTTCGTGGCCGCGCCTGCGCCGCTCCCGATGATGAGCGGGATCATCCCTGCGACAAGCGCGATGGTCGTCATCAGGATGGGGCGCAGGCGGTCGCGGTTCGCCTGAACGATTGCGCTGTATCGCTCCATGCCGTGCGCGCGCAACTCGTTCGTGTGGTCAATCTGGAGGATGGCGTTCTTCTTGACGATGCCGAACAGAAGCAGGATGCCGAGCGCCGAGAAGATGTTGAGCCGCTGCCCGGCGATGAGCGTCGAGAGCAGCGCGAAGGGAACTGAGAGCGGCAGCGTCAGAAGGATCGTGACGGGGTGAATGAACGACTCGAACTGCGCGGCCAAGATCAGATACATGAAGATGAACGAGAGCAGGAAGGCGAGCAGGAACGACTGGTTGGCGCGCGCCAACTCTTTGGACTGTCCCGTCACGCCCGTGCGGTAGCCCGGCTCTATCTTCAACTCCTGCACGTAGCGCTGCATGGCATCCACTGCATCGGACTCAGACGCGCCGGGGGCCACGCCGGCCGAGACGGTCACCTGCCGCTGCCTGTTGATGCGATCTATGGAAGCGGGGCTGTTGCCGTCCTGCAACTCGACGAGCTTGTCGAGGCTGACCGTCCCAATGGTCGAGGAGGCGACGGTGAAGTCCTTCAGGCTGTCGCGCGTGCGACGGTGCTCCTCCTCGGCCTGAACTACCACGTCGTACTGCTCAGAGTTCTCGCTAAAGGTCGTGACGCGTTGGCCCGCGGCGAGGGTGTTGAGCGCCTGCGACACGTCGCCGGCCTTGACGCCGAGGTCGCCCGCCCTCTGGCGGTCGATGACGACGCGCAACTCAGGGTTGCCGAGCAGCAGCGAGCGGTCGGGCTCGCGGAACTTGTCGTCCTGCTTGAGCCGCTCGACGAGCCGCTTGGAGTAGTCGTCGAGCTTCTGCATCTCGGGGCCGCTGATGAAGTAACCGACCGACGAGCCGCCGCGCCCGAGGCCGATGCTCGCGCCGATGGACGAAGTGCCCGAGACGCTGATCTGAAATTCCTTCGGGTACTTGCGCTTCTGAATCATCTGGCGCGTGCGCTGGATAAGATCGGTCTGCGACGAGTCGCGCTCCTTCACGGGCTTGAGGCTGACGTTGATCGAGCCGGAGTTGGGGCCGCCGCCACGTCCAAAGCCTGCGAGCGCGAGCGTGTCCTGCACGCCCGGTATCTGCTCGCGTATGTCGCGCGCGATGCGGTCGAGGACGGACTGCGTGGCGGCGAGGCTCGTCCCCTGCGGCATTCGCAGCGAGACTTGGAAAGCCGACTCATCTTCGTCGGGCAGGAAGTTGTAGCCCACCCAGCGATAGAGCGGAACGATTGAAGCGACGACAAGGACGCAGACAGCGACTATCAACCAGCGATGCGCCATTGACCACTTGAGCATCCACGTGTAGGTGCGGTCAATGGGTTTGTAGAAGCGCCCCTCCTTCGATGAGTGATGCTGCGGTGGTGCGCCGTGCGCCTCGTCCTCTTCAAACTCGGCGTTCGGGTTCGCGTGGCCGGGGACTATGTGATGATTGTTTGCGTCCCCTCCGCCCGCGCCCGCCGCATCCACGTTAGTCAAAGGCATCCCTTCGGGCGTGAGCGCGTCCTTCGGCGGCTTGATCCAGCGCGCGGCGAGCATCGGCGTCAGTGTGAACGAGACGATGAGCGAGACCGCGATGGCCGCTGCGGAGGTCAGCCCGAACGACGACATGAAGCGGCCGACGATACCGGTCATGAAGCCGACGGGGATGAAGACGGCGAGCAAGCTGAGAGTGGTCGCCATGACGGCCAGTCCGATCTCGCGCGTGCCCTCGATGGCCGCCTGATAAGGGTGCATGCCCTTCTCTTCAACAAAGCGGTAGATGTTCTCCAGCACCACGATGGCGTCGTCAATCACGATGCCGACCATCAGCGTGAGCGAGAGCATCGTCATCTGGTTGAGCGAGTAGCCGAGCCACGCGATGAGCGCGAAGGCCGAGATGATCGAGGTCGGGATTGCCAGCGCGGCGATGAGCGTCGAGCGGAAGTTCCACAGAAAGAGAAAGACGATCAACGCGGCCAGCAGGCCGCCCACCACCAAGTGCTCCTCGATAGCGTGCAAGGAAGTCTCGATGAACTCCGACTGATCGCGCGTAACGGCGATCTTCAGGTCTTTGGGCAGCAGCGGCTGAATCTCGGCCATGCGCTGCTTGATGTTGCCGATGACGGCGACCGTGTTCGCGCCCGACTGCTTGCGCACGGCGAGCGAGACCGAGGCGGTGCCGTTCAAAGAGGCCGCCGAAGTAGGGTCGGCACCACTATCCTCGATGCGCCCCACGTCGCTCAGCTTGACGGGGTACTTGTTGCGGTTCGCAACGACGATCTGGTTGAACTCCTCGACCTTCTGCACGCGCGACATCGTGCGCAGCGCGACGACCTTCGCACCCTCATTCAGGGTGCCTCCCGGCACCTCAAGGTTCTGCGCGCGTAGTGCGCCCACCACGTCTGTCACCGAGAGGTTGTAGGCGCGCAGCCGGTCGGGGTTGATGTAGACCTTGATCTCGCGCTGGCGACCACCATAGACCACCACCTCGCCGACGCCGTCGGCCGACTCCAAACGATCCTGAATCTGGTGCTGAACGAGGTCGGTCAACTCGATGGACGAGCGCGGTGCGCTGATGGCGTACTGAATAACGGGCTGTGAGTCGGGGTCGGACTTGGTGACGACGGGCGCGTCGGCCGTCTCGGGCAGACGATTGACGACCGTGCTGACCTTATCACGCACCTCCTGCGTCGCCACGTCCGGGTCTTTTTCGAGGTTGAAGGTGATGGTGACCTGCGAGCGCCCCTGCGAAGAGGTCGAGCGCATCTCGTCAATGCCGGGGACGGTGTTGACGACGCCCTCGATCACGTCCGTCACCTCGGTCTCCATCTCCTCGGGTGCCGCGCCTTGGAGCGTGGTCGAGACGTTCACGGTCGGCAGGTCTATCTTTGGGAACCTGTCAACGCCGAGCGTGAAGAACGAGAAGCCGCCGATGACCGTCAGCAGCAGGATGATGACGGTGGCGAAGACCGGGCGTCGAACACAAATTTCGGCTAACTTCTGCATAACACTTAGCTAGTTCAAAGTTACAAGTTCAAAGTTCGATTCGCTCGCCTGTTCAAGTTTCAAGGTCGCATCACGTTCAACCTTGAGCTTGAACTGAACACTTTGAACTACTGTTGCTCCACGCGAACGCGCGCGCCCTCGAAGAGCTGCTGAAGGTTGCTCGTCGCGACAGTCTCGTCGGCCTCGACGCCCGAGAGAATTTGAATCGTATCGCCTTCTTCGGTGCCTATCTGCACGACGCGCAGCTTGGCCGTCTCATTCTGGATGACGAAGACGCGGTAAGACTGTGTGTTCTGATCGGAGAAGACGGCGGCGCGCGGGACGTAGACGGCGTGGCTTCCGCCCTGACGCGCGATGCGCGCGGTGGCGAACATGCCAGAGCGGAGCGCATTGTCGGGGTTCGGTACGAGCGCCTCGACGGTCGCCGAACGCGACGCAGGGTCAATGGCAGGGTTGACGGCCGACACTTGGCCCGCGAACTTTCGATCCCTGAAGGCGTCTACCTCAAGCGACACGCCCATGCCGGGCGTGACGTGCGGCGCGTCCGCCTCAGGGACAAGCAACTGCAACTTGATCGGGTTGGTGCGCAGCACGGTCGCCACGACCGAGGCCGGAGTTACATATTCGCCGACAGCCACAGGGCGATTGCTGACGTACCCGGCATAGGGCGCGCGGATGATCGTGTCGGCCACGGCCTTCTGCGCGATAGCGACCTGCGAGCGCGCGGACTCGACACCCGCCTCCGCGCTTTGAACGGCCTGATTGCTCTGGCGCGCGGTGTTGACAGCCGCTTCCAGTTGTTGCCGCGCGACGTTGACCTGCGCGCGAGCCGTGTCGCGCGCAGTGCGATACTGGTCGTAGACGCTCATCGCCACATCGCCCGTCTCGACCAACTCGCGATAACGCTTCTCGTTCGCCTCTGCGAGCCGGAGTTGCGCCTGCGCCTGTTCGAGGTTGGAGCCCGCACCGCGCACTTCGGGTATAGAACTGGCCTCGAAGCTACCGCCGGGTCGCAGTCCCAGCCGAGCCTCCGCTTGGCGGACGCCCGCGACCGCTTGTTGCACCCCGGCCTGCATCTGTAACAGGCGAAGTCGCGCGTCACGGTCGTTAAGCCGTGCGATCACATCGCCCTGATGGACGAAAGCGCCGACGCCGACCGGCGTTGATATGACCTGCCCTGAAGCCTGCGTTGCCACGTCCGATGTCTCTTCAGCGACTAGGCTCCCAGTGGCCTCGACGTATGAAGGGACTTCGCGCGCCGCAGCCGTTGCCGTAGTGACGAGGATAGGGGCCGCGGCGTCGGACGCCTTTTCACCCGTACGCGGCCCACCCTTCGTAGTCTCTATGGCTCGGGCGGTGGATTCAGAGCGGCCGCAGCCCGTGCAGAGAAACCCGCAGGCCGCCGCGAGGCAGACGAGCGCCGCGACACGAACGATGTTGGAAAAAGATGGGAAAGTCATACCTACGTTTGTCTCTACTGCTTTCTATAGCTAGACGCCGCCTCTCCCTGTGCGGTTACAACTACCTCGCGCCTTGCGTGCAAGCACGTGTCCGAGGCGAACAAATGAATCTATTCGTCATCTCGCCAGCCTTCGTCACAAGAATTTCGTGATTGAAATGTATTAGAGTGTCGAAGATGTCACGAGGTGAGGGCAAAAAATGGCTTACTGGACTGAAGAGAGGCAAGAGAGACTGCGGGACTTCTTCGGACTGGCGGCGGGCGTAGAGTTACTTGCTCCCGAAGAGAAAAGTTTCGAGCTGGCGACGGGGATCGCCGACGGGCTGCGCCACTTCCATATAGAATGGCATGTCATCCCATCCGCCGACGCAGTGCCGCTCGACGACGCATACGCGGAGCGCCTCTACCCGATGTCGTCGCGTGACTTCATGAAGGCGCGCGAGCACGGGGGCAGTCACCGGGAACAGATATTCCGGGAACACGCACGACATCAGGGGCGCGTCGTGGGCGTCGAGACGACTCAGAAGCCGCGCTACCTGCCCGGCAATCGGCAGTCATACGGCACGCCTTACGGCCACGACCCGTCCGCCGACCCGTTTGCCCCTTATCTGGGACGTGCCGGAATGGTGAACGGCACGCGCTACGCGCACAATTACCTCTCACTGCGCGAATTCGTCCGCGTGCTTAATCAAGACTGGAGCGCACGTGCACTCCTGCCCCGTGGCTATCGAGCGACGGTCTGCCCGCCCGCAGTCTTCAACCTCGTCGGCACGCTCTTTCATCCCGAGTGGAGCGAGACCGAGACGCTCGAACTGGGCTTCTATCGTGACGAGCAGGGCAACGCGACATGCTACGCCGTCGGCTCAAACGCGCCGGGCGACTTCTCTTACGTCAGAGTAGTTGAGGGCGAAGAGGAATGGTCGCTCGCCGGTTTCCGCATTGCGCTCGTCCCGGAATGAAGGAGAGCTAACCGCCAAGGGCCAACTACCGGGTAACATGAACCTCCGGCAGGTGTTCGTACTGGCTAGCATTAGCTATCCTGATTATCAGAAACAGTTATGAATTTAGCGGAATCCGATAATAATCCTTATGCCCTAGACCAAGTCCATAAAACCGCGATTCGCGCTACGTCTGCCTCCTACCTGCCCGCCTCGCACTGTCACTCCTGATTCCGGCGAAGGTCCTGAACCTACTACTACATTTCCTTCAACTGCGTAACTTCCAGGACTGATGAGCCGATGAATCAATCCTTTCATCCCTTGAACCAATCCATTCATCCCTTTATTTGTTGACACTCTGCGGGCTGAAAACATATTCTCGAAGTGTGGCCGCTGCGGGTCGAGTCGCGGCCGAAGGGGAGTAAAGACATTGCCCATTCGCGAGAACAAGTTCGCGCGCCGCGCGAGGGAGCGTGACGAGAACACGAGTACGAAGAAGGTTCTCTACCGCGACCAGCAGCCGACGCCCGAGGAGCAGTTGGTGCGACTCGAAGAGGACATACGCCGCCTCAAGGTCGAGTTCGACATCTACTTCAACGGGGCCGCCAAGCGCCCTCCCTACGACACGAAGGGGCGCGTCGAGACGCTCATCAAGCGCCTTGCGGACGAGCGCACGCTCAGCTTCGCGCAACGCTACCATTACAACTCTCTGGCCGCTCGTTACAGCTCCTTCATGCAGCTCTGGCGGCGGACGATGCAGGAGCGCGAGGAGGGGCGCGGCCACGCTGCCGCGCGCCGTCCCGCCCACATGGTCGCGCCGGAACCCGAGTTGGTTCCGAGCACCTTCGTCTGCGCGGACGCGCGCGGTGATGTTTCGACCGTGCGCGGGCTCTACGACGCGCTCGTTGATGCCAAGCAAAGGTGCGGCGAGCCGACCGAGGAGCTTTCGTTCGCGCGCTTTCATCGCATGATCGCCGAGAAGTCCGAGGCGTTGAAAGAGCGTGCAGGCTGCGAGCGCGTGCATTTCTCCGTCGCGGTGCGCGAAGGCCGCGTCCAGTTCAAGGCGAAGGCGGAGAAGTAAAGGCGTAGAAGAAAAGTAAGCAGTAAACAATAAGCGGTGAGTAGTCCGAGACGCCTGCGCGTTTTAGACCGCTCACCGCTTACTGTTTACTGCTTACTGTCTACTGCTTTCTTGAGTGCCTCGCTTCTACGTTGCGCTTACCGGCTCGTTGCGAAGTCCGGAAGCGGTCAGTGGCCTTCAACGAAAGCTGAAGTGTTCAGTTGGGGAGAGTTACATCTTGATCACTTTCTCGGCCTGCGGGCCCTTCGGCCCTTGCGTGACCTCGAACTCGACCTCTTGGCCCTCTTCGAGGGTCTTGAAGCCGTCGCCCTGAATGGCGCTGTAGTGAACGAAGATGTCGGAAGAGCCGGGCTGCTCGATGAAGCCGTAGCCCTTCGCGTTGTTGAACCACTTGACCTTACCGGTAATTCTAGGCATAGCTGACGAATCCTCCTAACGAT
>JAVXWN010000071.1:0-5276 GCA_032230645.1 Acidobacteriota bacterium
CAGCAGCAGCGGCGATGCCGCGCGGCGCTTGGACGCAGCTTGACGGGCGGCGCGCGGGACTCGAAGACTTGCGCGGGCAGGTCGTCGTGCTCGACTTCTGGGCGACCTACTGCCCGCCCTGCCGCGACGAGATTCCGCACCTCGTCCGCTTACAGAAGCAGCTCGGGCCGAAGGGCTTCAAGGTCGTCGGCCTCAACGTCGGCGGCGAAGACGACCGGCCCAAGGTTCCCGACTTCGTCAAACAGTACGGCATCCAGTATCAGCTCGCAGACCCCGACGACGAGACCATCCAACTCTTCCTCGCCGACGACGACGCCATCCCGCAGACCTTCGTCCTCGACCGTCATGGTCGCCTCGTCCGCCACTTCGTCGGCTACGACGACTCGGTCGCCGCTCAACTCGAACAGGCCGTCACCGAAGCACTCGCAGAGAAGGCAGACTAGTTCGGAACGCCGCAACGATGAACGCCGCAACGATGAGTTGAAGGCATCCGGTCTTCAGTTCATCGTTGCAGCGTTGACTAATCGCGGGTGGGGGTTTACAACCGAAGCATACCGCGAAAAAAGATCAGAGGGTTTTGAGTTGAGGAGAGCCAAGATACTTGCCACGCTCGGCCCGGCTTCGCGTGAGCCCGCCGTTCTTGAGTCGCTGCTCGCGGCCGGAGCCAATGCCGTCCGCATCAACATGTCACACGGCTCGCAGGAGGAGCACGCCGAGACGGTCTCGCGTGCGCGCGCTGCGGCCGAGCGTTTGAAGCGCCCGCTCTCGGTGCTCGTAGACCTTTCAGGGCCGAAGATTCGGACGGGCATGCTCAAAGGCGGCCAGCCCGTCCAGCTTGAAACCAACGGCATCTTCACGCTCACGACGCGCTCGGTCGTCGGCGATGCGCGTGAGGTCTCGACCAACTACGCGGGGCTCGCGCGCGACGTGCGGCCCGGCACGCGCATACTCCTCGATGACGGCGCAATCGAGTTGACGGTCGAGTCAACGACCGACACGGATGTCGTCACGCGCGTCATCAACGGCGGCACGCTCTCCGAGCGCAAAGGCATCAACCTGCCCGGCGCTTCGCTCCCCATCCCATCGCTCACCGATAAGGACAGGCGCGACCTGCAGTGGGCCGTGCGCACGGGCGCTGACTACATCGCGCTCTCCTTCGTCCGTCGCGCGGAAGATTGCATCGAAGCCAAGTCGCTCATCAAGGCGGCGGGCGGCGCTCAACCACTTGTCGCTAAGATTGAGATGGCCGAAGCCATTGACCATCTTGACGAAATCGTCGAGGCCGCAGACGGCCTGATGGTCGCGCGCGGAGACCTTGGCGTCGAGACGAGCGTCGAGCTTGTCCCCGTCTATCAGAAGCGCATCATCGAGGCGTCGCGCAAGAAGGGTAAGGTCGTCATCACGGCGACGCAGATGCTTCAATCAATGATCTTGGAGCCGCGCCCGACGCGCGCCGAGGCGTCCGACGTGGCGAACGCCGTCTGGGACGGAACCGACGCCCTGATGCTTTCGGCCGAGACGGCGGCGGGCAAGTACCCTGTGCTCTCGGTCGCGACGATGGCGCGCATCATCGAGTCGGCCGAAGCGGGCAAGCCCGCCGCGACGCACGACATCACGCGCTTCGCCGGTCGCCAGTCGGGGCGCGTCAGTCGCGCGCTCTGCGAGGCTGCGGCCTATGCCGCCGAAGAGATAGATGCGCGCACCGTCGCCGTCGTCACCGCCTCGGGGCTGATGGCGCGTCGGCTCTCGGCCTTGAGACCCGAGCAGCGCATCGTCGCGCTCACGCCCGACCGCTCCGTGCAGAACGAGTTGTCGCTCATCTGGGGCGTCGAGACGCTCGTCCACCCGCGCTGCGACAATACCGAAGAGATGCTCAAAATCTGCGAGCGCACGCTCGTCGAGGCAGGAGTCGTCTCGCAGGGCGAGACCATCGTGCTGATGGCCGGACGCCTCTCCGGGCTCGGCCTCTCAAGCTCCGTCACCCTCTACACCATCGGCGGCGCACTGCCCCGCACGCTCTGAGCTTCTTTACTTTTGCCTTTTCATCATGCCGGGCCTATGCTTTTGCGTGTGGCGATTGCGGAAGCTAGTGGTCGGAGCGACGAGGAGCTGCTGGCGGGATGCCGTCGCGGTGAAGAGTCGGCGTGGGAGGCGCTCGTCTCGCGCTACCAGCGGCTCATCTACGCCATCCCGCGCCGCGCGGGGCTCGATGAAGATGCGGCCTCCGAGATTTTTCAAGATGTCTTCGCCGCACTGCTTGAGAGTATCGAGAGCATCGAACAGCCTTCGCGCTTGCAGGCGTGGCTCGTCACGACGGCCAAGCGCAAGACGTGGCGCACCATCGGCCGCGCGAAGACGTTGCGTCCCTTCGTCTCCGATGAGGGCGAGGGGCGCGACGAGATGTACGACATTCCGGACGAGAGCGTGCTGCCCGAAGAGGCGCTCGTTCGTCTCGAAGAGCAGCACCTCGTTCGTGCCGCGCTCGGCGAACTCGAAGAGCGTTGCCGCAAGCTTCTCCAAATGCTCTTCTACGCCCCGGAGCCACCAGCCTACTCCGAGATCGCCGCCGCGCTCGGCACCTCCGAAGGCAGCATCGGCCCCACACGCGCGCGCTGCCTTAAGAAACTGCTCGACGTTCTGAGGAAGAAAGGCTTTTCGTGAATGGCGCATGGTGGCTGACAAGCGTGATTTTCACCATTTACCATTTACCATTCACTATTTACCTCGTCAGGTATTTTTCGCGGCTGCCCGCGCACTGTCTCATCGAGCGGGGTGCTTGAAGTAGCGACCCCGTCGGAGCGGAAAATGAGACTTACCCCACAACACATCCCTTTCGCGCGGCTGGCCGATCTGGTCGAAGGCCGCCTCGTGTCCGAAGAGTCGGCGGATGAGCGCGCGCATCTCTCATCCTGTCGGCGCTGCGCGGGGCAGGCCGAGCAGCTTGGCCGTCTGGCCTCGCTGATGCGCGCCGACGTTTCCCTTGACGCACCGCCCGAAGTTGTAGCGGGTGTCGTCCGCATGTTCCGCGCGCGCAAAGCTCACGCGAGCGAGCCGGGACTTTTGCGCCGCCTCGTCGCTGCACTCACCTTCGACAGCAGCAGCCTACAGCCCGCCTTCGGCGTGCGCTCGGGGCAGGCCGCGCCCGCGCGCCAGCTACTATTTAGCGCAGGCGACTTCGACGTAGACCTCCGGCTTGCGCCGGGAGGCGACGGCTGGACGGTCTCGGGCCAAGTGCTCGGCCCCTGCCGCAGCGGCGAGGTCGAGGTCGTGATGGGCGACGGACAAACGGCCGCGCGCGCCACGCTCAACGAGTTCTGCGAGTTCACGCTGCCGCCTCAGCCCGAAGGCGCTTACACGCTCCGGCTGCGTTTGGAAGAGACCGAGATTGAGATTCCCGAGTTAAGTTTAAGAGCGTAGCAGCGGACGGCTAATTCACCACCGCAGACACAGAGAGCACTGTGATTGCACAGAGACTTGAACTACTCTGTGCAACCTTCGTGTCCTCCGTGTCCGCGGTGGTGAAAGCCACTTTCATCACATTCATCTGAGATAACAATTAAAGGTTAACCGTCTGAAGATGAACCGAGCGGAACTGGTCTCGCGCCTCATCTCGGCCGATGCGGACGCGGAGCGCGCGACGCTCATCGCCGGGCACACGGCACTGGCCGACGTGCCGCTGGCGCACGCGCTCAAGGACATATGCCTTGAAGCGTGGAGCGGCGACCCGCCGCGCGCCGTGGCCGCCGCTGCCGCGCTCGAAGCTCTCGCCGCCGTGAATGACTCGGAGGAGGTGGCGGCACTCCGCGATTGGGGCACTGGCATCGCCGCTCTCATCGGCGGTCGGATGGAAGAGACCATCCGACATCTCGACGACGCCGAGTCGCGCTTTCAGCGTTTGCGCCAGCCGCACACGGCAGGCTCGACGCAGGTGAGCAAGCTCATCGCGCTCGCCATGCTCGGCCGCTACGACGAGGCCATCGAGACGGGCTTGCGCGCGCGTGACCGCTTCCTCGAACACGGAGACCTGCTCGCCGCCGGAAAGGTCGAGCACAACATCGGGAACCTCTGTGTGCGGCGCGACCGCTACGAAGAGGCCGAGCACTACCTCACGCTGGCGCGCGCTCGCTTTCTCCCAACGGGCGATCTCAAGCAGCTTGCGATTACCGAAAACTCGCTCGCCTATCTCTACACTCTCCGCCACGACTTTCGCGCGGCCGAGGAGCTATATCGTCAGGCGCTCGCGCGCGCCGAAGAGGCTGGTCTGGCCGCAACGCAGGCCGCCATTGAAGCCAGCATGGGGAACCTTGCGCTCTTTCGTGGCGACTACCGAGAGGCGCTCGACCTGCTCGAACGCTCGCGCCGACACTTCACCACGATGGGGATGCCGCATCAATCGGCGATAGCCGAGCTTGAACTCGCCGACGCCTACCTCGAACTCAACCTCGCGGCTGAAGCTCTTACCGTCTATCGCCGCGTCGCTCCGACCTTCGCCGAACTCGGCATGCGTGCCGAGCAGGCACGCGCTCTCGCGCAAGGCGGACGCGCGGCTCTCGTCGCGGGCGACGCGGGCGAGGCGCACGAGCTTCTCGAAGAGGCGCGCAAGCTCTACGCCGCCGAAGACAACTCCGTGGGCGAGGCTTACGTGACGCTCACCGAAGCGCAAATGCATCTCGCGGAGGGCGACCACGTCTCGACGGCCATGCTTGCGGCGCAGGCCGAAGCTCCGCTCGCGCGCGCGGGCACGTGGCGGCGTCTGCTGCTGGCGCGTTGGCTGCGCGGCGAAGCGGCGCGCGCGCAGGGGCAGGAGCGGCTCGCGCAAATCCTTCTCGACGCAACGCTCAAAGAGGCCGAGGCGCAGGCGCTTCCGCAGATTGCCGAGCGTTGCCACACTTCGCTCGGTCTGCTGGCCGCCGCGCGCGGCGAGGCCGAGAAGGCCGAAGCGTCTTTCAAACGCGCCGTCTCGCTCATCGAAGACTTGCGCGCGCCGCTCCCGGCCGAAGAGTTCCGCACGGCCTTTGTCGCAGACAAGCTCGCGCCCTACGACGAGCTTGTGCGGCTCTGTCTTTCGGACGGGCACGGCGCGCGCGTGACCGACGCACTCTGCTACACGGAGCGCGCACGCTCGCGCGCACTCGTCGAGATGCTGAGCGGCGCGCTCTCCGTCCACCCGCGCGCGCGTGACGAGTTCGAGGCCAAGCTGTTCGCGCAGCTCGACCAACTGCGCGAGGAGTTGAACTGGTTCTATAGCCGCATCAACCGCCCGCCCGAAGGCGACC
>JAVXWN010000074.1:0-9937 GCA_032230645.1 Acidobacteriota bacterium
GACGACGCGCGCCGCGTGGCGCGAGCCCTCGGCGATTTCGGTAATCGAGAGCGAGGAGGTGTTGCTGGCAAAGATGAAGTCCGTGGTGGCGAGCCTCTCGACTGCGCGAAGAGTCTCGCGCTTCAAGTCCAAACGCTCGGGCACGGCCTCGATGAAGAGGTCGCACCCGGCCGTCTCTTCGAGACTCGTCGTCGCGTCGATGAGTGCGAGCGTGCGTTCGCGCTCATCCTCCGTCACCTTGCCGCGCTCGACGCCTTTCGAGAGGTTCGATTCGATTGAGCGCAAGCCCTTCGCAATCACACTCTCGTCTATATCGCGGAGCGTGACTTGGAAGCCCGCGGCGGCGGCGGCCTGCGCGATGCCGTGACCCATCGTGCCCGCTCCGAGGACGGCGACGCGCCGCACGTCGAGACCTGCGGACTGAGTTAAAGCGATTTCCTCTTGCGGCGGAGTGCTCAAAAGGTCTTCGTGGCCCGGGACGGAAAGAGTCCCGGTGCCCGCGCGCTTCGGTCAAATTCGACTACTTCCGGCGCGAGAAGTTATACTACACGCGCCGAGCTAAAGGCTACCACCAGCGCGAAGGTCGTGTGAGCGCGCTTACAGACAAATGCTTCGGAGGAGGCGTTTAATCAGAGGCATGATGAAAGAGACCCTGCATCGCGAAGTCGTCATCGTCGGCTCCGGGCCCGCGGGCCTGACGGCGGCCATCTACGCTGCGCGCGCCGAACTGCGCCCGCTCGTCATACACGGCCCGCAGCCCGGCGGCCAGCTTACCATCACCACTGAGGTCGAGAACTACCCCGGCTTCGCCGTGGGCATTCAAGGGCCGGAACTCATGCAGCAGTTCGAGGAGCAGGCCAAACGCTTCGGCACGGAGTTTCTCGTCACCTTCGTCAACAAGGTTGACTTGAAGGAGCGACCCTTCACGCTCTGGACTGACGAGGGGCACGAGATAAAGGCTGAGACTTTAATCGTCGCCTCGGGCGCTTCGGCCAAGTGGCTCGGCATTCCGGGCGAGGCTCCCGCGCCCGAAGGCTTGGGCGGCATGGGCGTCTCGGCGTGTGCGACGTGCGACGGCTTCTTCTTCAAGGGCAAGCCCATCGTCGTCGTGGGCGGCGGCGACACCGCGATGGAGGAGGCGACGTTTTTGACGCGCTACGCCTCGCGCGTCACGGTCGTACACCGTCGCGATAGTTTGCGCGCGTCGAAGATCATGCAGGACAAGGCGTTCAAGAACCCGAAGATAGACTTCATCTGGAACAACGACGTGCGCGAGGTAGTGGGCTCGACGGAGACGGGCGTGACGGGCGTGCGTCTCTACGACAACCAGACGAATGAAGAGACCGAGTTCAAGTGCGAAGGCGTCTTCATCGCCATCGGGCACAAGCCGAACACCGATGTCTTCAAGGGCTGGCTCGATATGGACGAGGTTGGCTACATCAAGACCGCGGGGGTCTCGATGGCGACGAACATCCCCGGCGTCTTCGCCTGCGGCGACGCGCAGGACTCGGTTTATCGTCAGGCCGTCACGGCCGCCGGAACGGGCTGCATGGCGGCCATCGACGCCGAGCGTTATCTCGATAGCCTGCCCATCGCGATGGCGAGCGGCGAAGAGGTCACGATTGAGGGTGAAGTCGTCTCGGCCGACCACGAGTCAGTCACCATGCCCGGCGGCGAGGTCGTCTCAAACAAATCCGAAACGCCCGACGGCACAAGCGCGGCACAGGCCGAAGTCGTCTACACGCGCCCTTCGAGCGAGCTTTAGTCTTAAAGGGAGGACGGGCAAAATCTAAAGGCCGCGAAGAGCTTGTACGACTCTTCGCGGCCTTCGCTTTTGCCCGGAAACGGGAATTTTCTCGCCGTAATCACACTTCAAGTCTCGCGTATCGCGATACTCAAAGAGTAAATCGCGTTACGCGGCCTGAGTAACGCATTACTAGCCTTCCGTATCATGTTACTAAAGCTTAGTAACGCGTTACTTGATTAAAGTAGAGAGATACTAAAGCTCAGTAACGCGTTACTCAGACCGCGTATCGTGTTACTCGGCTTTAGTATCGCGATACTAAAGCCGAGTAACACGTTGCCGGGGCTTAATTTCGGGATACTGAAGCCTGATGCCTCGTGACCCGGCTCATACAGTGCTGTTTTAATGCCCTGCCTGCCACGCCCTGAGTTTGGGCGAGGGATAGATGAGCAGCACGATGTTGAGCAGGAGACTGTCCCTGATCCAGATGAGCAGCACGACCTCCGTTGCGACGAAGAGCAGCGCGGTGCGTAGTGCCCCGAGGCGGCGCGCGACGAGGAAGCCGACGGCGCAGGCCGTGATGTCGCCGAGCGAGTTGACCACCGTGTCGCCCGTGTAGCCGAGCGCGGCCGTCGTCTCGCGGTAACGTCGGATGACGAACTCCGTGTTCTCAATCACTTCCCACAACGACTCGAAAGTGATGGCGAGCGACAGTCGCCAACGCCAACTCAAACGCGGAAGGCAGAGCGCCAGCAGTCCGCAGAAAGCGAACCCGTGCAGGACGTGCGTGAAGCTGTAAGGGTCAAAGAGGTGTTGCGAAGTATCCGCGCTCCAGGCATCGCCGACCCACGGCAGCAGACGCCCGCATGAACAGAGCCACAGACGCCCCTGACGGCGCAACTCAAACGCCGTTGCCGCGACGACCACGACCGTCGAGAGCAAAGGCAGCGCGCCTCTCATCCCGCCTCCACGCGAACCGCGCCGCGAAGCATCGCTCAACGTGTTGACTCCTAACTGTGAAGGGGTCGCATTAAAGAAGCACTATCGAATCGTCGGAAGGGGCGCGGCGCGGCGGCGGCGTTGAGGAAGCGCGGTCTGCGCGCGGGCATGAGTCGCAGAAGGAGCCGTGACGGCTGAGGCGGTCATCGCAGGCGTTGCAGTCGAGCGCCTCACCCGCCGCGCGCAGCGCGTCGAGGAGCGGCGTGAGCAGTCGTCCGCGCTCGGTCAGCACGTACTCGACATGCGGGGGGCTGCCGCCGAGGTCGCGCCGCTCGATGAGCGAGTCGTGCTCCATGTCGCGCAGCCGATCCATGAGCGTGCGGCTGCTGATTGGTTGGAGGCGCGCGAGCAGGTCGGTGGTGCGGCGCGGTGCGCCCGCGAGGTCGCGCACGATGAGCAGCGTCCACTTGTCGCCCATGACCTGTAGAGCGCCCCACACGGGGCAGCCGTCGCCCTCACGTCGTCGCATCTGTCGCTCGCCCTCCCTTGCACAATCGTTTGCGGGGCACGGTGTGTTTGAGGTATCACACGCCCTCTCGCGCCCTTTCGTCAAAACCCCGCCGGAGACCCGGAAGCTTAACACAAAGCCGCCCCTTTGCGTGGAGAGAATGTGATGGAAGGATGAAGACGGAAGGATGAATTGAAAGGCGAGCAGTATTCATCTCATCCTTCATCGTTGCGGCGTTCGTCATTTATTTCAGCGTTCAGTTGCCGAAGCGGCCACGGTATTCGGTGGATGAGAGGAACGCTTTGACCATCTCGGCCTTCTGGTAGTCGCCGCCATTGTCGACGAGCTTCTTGAGCCAGTAGTTGAAGCCGTCGAGGTTCGTGTCGGGTGCTTCGTCGGGGTCGCGGCGCAGGTAGCCGAAGTATTGCATGAGGACGAACGCGCGGTTGACTTCCTGCTTGTTGAACTGCTCGTTCTCGACGACCTTCGCGAGCACTTCGGCGCGCGAGACGCCCGAGCGCAGGTCGGTCAGCAGCGCGTCACGCTCGGCCTGCGTCGGCGGCACACCCATGTTATCAAAAAGCACTTGTAAGAAAGTCGAGTCGTCCGTGCCGCCGAAGCGCGCCTTGAAGTCAGGGCGCTGCGTCCACGCATCCATGAACGCCTTCTTGTTGGCGGCGAGCCGCACGTCCCAACCCGGAGCGCCGACCACGACGCCGTCGCCGATGATGCGCGAGTCGAGCATGAACTCCGGGACACGTTTGGGCATGCGCGCATACGTCGCCCTGTAGAGCCTGTAGACGAGATAGCCCGTCTCCTTAAACTCTATCGAGAGGAAGAAGGCGGCCGAGACGCTGACGCGCCTTGCATCGCGGCAAGCGGCGTCCGAGCCGCAATGCTTAAGCTCGCCCGTCCAGAATTGTAGCCCCGAGTCGTCGGGCTCGCGGCTGAAGAAGTCGCGATAGTGCTCGCGCACGAAGAACGTGTCGTCGTCAATGGGGTTGGCGGAAGCCGGTGCGGTGTCGTTGTCGGTAATCGTCACCGTCGCCGACGCCACGTCGCCCGTGACCGCTCCGGTGCCGGGCGCGAGCGTGAGCGTGAACCGCTCGGGGCCTTCGACGAACGAGTCGTCGGTGATGAAGACGGCGAAGCTCTTCGAGACTTCGCCCGGCGCGAAGGTGAGCAGGCCGATGGAGGCGTCGAAGTCCGAGCCGCGCTTCGCCGTGTCGCTGCGCGCCTCGTAGATGGCCGTCACATTGGTCGAGGTGTCGCCGTCGCGCGTCACCGTGACGGAGAGGCTGCCGCCGCTCTCGCCGACGGTATAGCTCGCCGCGCCGAAGTTGATTACGGTCTGTAGCGTCGCGGCGAAGTCGGCCGACTGATCGGCGCTCAACGACTTGAAGGCCGAGGACGTGCGGTCGAAAGCGTAGTTCTTCTTCGAGGGCGTGACCGTGTAGTCGCCGCCCGCCAGCGCCGCGAACGAGTACGAACCGTCGGCTCCGGTCACGACGCGCCCGCCGACCTGCCCGAGCGCCGGGTGCGTGCCCGCGAAGTCAACGGTGACGCCCGCGAGTCCCGCCCCCTTCTCCGTTACGCGGCCGCGTATCGTGTAGGTTGCGAGACCGCCGATGAAGCCCGCCCAAGCGTTGTCGCTGAGGTCAGCGAAGGTCTGCGAAGCGGGGCTGAAGGATAGTTGTGTGAACGACGGCGTTAACGTGTAGCTGCCGCCCGCCGCGAGGATCGTGAACGAGTAGTTGCCACCCGCGTCCGTCTTCGTCGTCGCGGACTGCGAGCCCGAGAGCGTGACGGTCACGCCCACGAGCCCTGTGTTGTTCGCGTCCGAAACGCGACCGAAAATATTGTGGCGGTCGAGCGTCGCGATGAAGTTGGCCGTCTGATCGCCAGCCAGATTGTTGAAGCTCACGGACGGCGACGCGAACGTGTAGTGCGTCTTCGATGGAGTGACGGTGTAACTTCCTTGAGCGCGAACGATGAATGAATAATTACCCCCGGCGTCGGTCGTCGCCGTCGAAGTTTGCGAACCACCGAGCGCGACTGTGACGCCGCCGAGTCCCGCGCCGTTCTCCGTGACGCGGCCGCCGATGCGATAGCTGTCGGGCGACGCGGCGAAGTTCGCCGTCCGGTCGGACGTGGGATTGTTGAAGGTCTGGCTCGGCGGCGTAAAGATGTAACCGGCCCTGGTTGGCGTCAAGGTATAGCTGCCGTCGGAAGGCAGTCCCGTGAATGAGTAGTCGCCGACGGCGTCGGTCGTCGCCGTCGCGCTCCGCGAGCCGGAGAGGGTCACGAGCGCGCCCGCGAGAGCCTTACCTGCGGGGTCTGTGATGTGGCCCGTTGTCGCGTGTGTGCCGGGCGTGGCCGTGAAGTCTGCGGCTTGGTTCGCGCCGAGCGCGTTGAACGCACGCTGCGTCGGGTTGAAGGTGTAGTCGGTCTTCGAGGGCGTAACCGTGTAGTCGCCGCCCCGTGCAACGTTAGCGAATGAGTAGTTGCCGAGTGCGTCCGTCGTTGCGGTCGCCGACTGCGAGCCCGCGAGCGCGAGCGCGACGCCCGCGACACCCGTGCCGTCAGCCTTCGACACGCGGCCTCCGATCTTGTACTCGCTGTAGGTCGCGATGAAGCCCGCGTACTTGTCCGCGCTGAGGTTGTCGAAGCTCTGCGAGGCGGGGGCGAAGACGTAGCCGAGTTGCGTGGGCGTCACAGTGTAGCTCTTGCCCACGGGCAACTCGTCGAAGTGGAAAGCGCCGCTCTCATCGGTCGTCGTCGTCGCCGACCGCGCGCCGCCGAGCGTGACCTTGATGCCCACGAGCCCTGTGTTGTTCGAGTTGACGACGACACCGTTGATTGAGCGCGCCGTGGGCGTGCCCGTGAAGTCGGCAAGGCAGTCGCCCGAGATGTCCGTGAAGCTCTGCGACGCAGGGACGAAGACAAAATTCGCCAACGAAGGCGTGACCGTATAGTCGCCACCCGCCGCAAGCCCGGCGAAGGAGTAGCTGCCGTCGGCATCGGTGATGGTCGTCGTCCCGGACTGCGAGCCGCCGAGCACAAGCATCGCGCCCTCTATCGCGTTTCCTTCGTCGTCGGTCAGGCGGCCGGAGACGGCGTGGCGTTCGACCACGCCCGCGAAGTCGGCGCGCGCGTCACCGGCCGGAGTCGTGATGGTCTGCGGCGACGTGTTGAAGGTGTGGTGGCGCTTCGATGCCGCGACGTTGTAGACGCCGCTCGTCGGCAGACCCGCGAAGTGATAGAGACCGTCGGCACCCGTGGTCGTCGTCACCGCCTGCGAGCCCGAGAGCGCGACCTCAACTCCTGCGAGCGGCAAGCCGACTTCGTCCGAGACGAGCCCCGTCAGCGTGAACTTCTCCGAAGGCGACTGACCGAGATACGCGTCGAGCGCAGCGTGGTGCTCTTCGACGCAGTGCGCGTCGTCACCGCAGCGCAGAATCCGATCCGACCAGTAGAAGTGAGCGGCCGCGTCGGGCTCGCGTCCGAGGACTGTCTCGAAACGGCCGCGCACGTACTGCACGGGGTCTTCGCCGGGCATCGCCGTGTTGACGACGAAGGTCTGCGGCGAGAGCGAGGCCAGCTCTTCGTAGATCGAGTTGACGACGGCGAGGCGCGCGGTCGTCTCGTCGGCGCGTATGCGCGTCGCGCTCGCGGCGGTCTCGACGCGGTCGAGTATGGCGCTGCCGACATCAACGAAGGTGATGGCCGAGTCCGCGTTGTGACTCCAGCCGTAGTATGCGTTCTCGACCATCGCGCCTTGCAGCCCCGCGAGATAGTTCCCCGAGGTGCCGAGGTTCGAGACGTTCATCCTGAGTCCAGAGATGTAGACGAGGTCTATGGGCGCGCTCGTCGGCGTGTGGCGGTCGGGGAGGCTTGCGATACCGGCATACCCGCCTTCGTCGAGGAAGACGTTGCGGAAGACGGCCTCGCGACGCGGCGAGTCGTTCGTCAACGCGGCGGCGTCGCCGAGGTAGACCCACGCGAAGGGAGCGGCGAGGCCCGTCTTGCTGAACAACTCGGGGCGCAGCCCGTAGTCAACAAAGACCGAGTCGGTGATTTGGAAGGTCTTCCAATCGAGGTTCTGCACGACCGAGGTGTATGCGCCGCTGTTGGCCGTGCAGCCGAGGAAGACGCTCTGCTCAATCTTCAGGCCGCTGTGCTCGACCTGCACGACCGAGCCATAGACGCTGCTGCTCAACCCGTAGAACTCGCTGTGACGCACGGTGGCATCGTCTACATCTATGAGGTGAAGCGTGGTCGCGGCGTCGGTCTCTACGTCGGGCATGCCGACGAAGGCGAGGTCTTTGATAACGAGGGTCGCGAGCCCCGAGAGCCGTATGGCATCGCTCTCCTGTCCGGTGCGCGGGAGGAATTCGGATGAGAGGTCGAGTCCGCGCGCAAGCTCCGCCCCTTGCGCCGTCGGCGGCGGCACGGTCGTATCGGATGCGACGCCCTCGATGATGACCGGGCCTGCGAGCTTGCCGAAGTCGGTCGCGACCGGGGTGATGATGGTGTAACTCCCGGCGGGAACGAGGAGCGTTCCGCCGCCCGCAAGCGCCAGCGCGTCGAGCGCGGCCTGCAAGGCGGGGCCGTCGTCGGTCTGGCCGTCGCCCGCCGCGCCGAAGTCCGCGAGGTTGAAAGTCTGTGGCTCGTCGGTCGCGCTCGACTTCGGCGCGCGCACGCTCTTCCCGGTGCGCTTCGACACCTGTGCGCCCGCGCCCGACGCTACGACGAGCACGGCGACACAAGCGAGGATGAGGTGGATGACGTGTCTTCTATTCAAGGTAAAATTTTTTTGCCCCCGGACGCCGCGAGGGAATTGCCGCCGCCTGAAGTTGTCGGCGCGCGTGTGCGGTGCGCACTAACCGCACATCTACTATGACGCCTTCGGGCATGAAAAGGTGAAGTTTTTTTGAATAATTTGAGTAGTTGCCGACGGCCTTTTCTTAAAGCGAATTAGATGCGAGCGGTGTGGCGAAGGTTTAAACGAAACACACGAAATAATACTCAAAGCAGTTACGATTTTGTGTGTATGCTGCGGTACCGAGGTGATTTTAGTCGTCCTCTATTGCAAGCTCTTTGGCATTCGGGTGGCTAAGGACGGGCGCAGCATTCGCCCGTCAGCGGCAACAAAAATCCAGCGCTCTTGCTGTCGCTTCCCCGTCGGTCGTGTGCACAGGCGCGTGCTCGCGGCGCGTCGGCGGTCGTGGCACGCTTTTAGTAAGCGTGGCGGCGCTGGTAGTTTGTGACGGGAGAGGTTGTGGCGTATCTTGCTGTGACTCGCCGAAAATCCATGAGACCGTGCGCGCCCGTACCCGTTTCGTGATGGAAGAGAAGGTGAAAGCAACGAGAGGGTCGAGCAGGCTCGCGCCTGCGGGCGCGGCCTTCGCGTTGGCGGGGCTCGCCTTGTTCGCGTACTTCGTCTGGAGCGCGGGCCCTTCGGAAATCTGGTCGAACATCTCGAAGATAGGATGGGGCTTCGTCGTCATCCTCCTGCTCGCGGGGCTTCGCTTCGCCGTGCGCGTCGCGGCGTGGAGGCTCTGCTTTGAGCCGCCGCACCGGCTCGGCTTTATGGAAGCCTTCAAGGCTTACCTCATCGGCGACGCGGCGGGCAACATCGTCCCTCTCGGCATCGTCGTCAGCGAGCCGACGAAGGCCGCGATGGCGAGCCGACGCGACGTGCCGTTCGCCGCGACCTTCTCGGCCATCGCGGTCGAGAATATCTTTTACATGCTCTCGGTCGCGCTCTTCATCTTCAGCGGCGCTGCGGCGCTGCTGGCGGCGTTTCATCTGCCGAAGGTCTTGCGCTATTCGAGCTACGGCATCATCGTGAGCGCGCTCGTCTTCGTCACGTTCGCCGCTTACGCGCTCAAGCGCGAATGGAAGTTTTTGAGCGCCTTACTCAGGTGGAGCGCGGCGCGCGGGCTGGGACGGCGCGTGCTTGAGCGAAGGCTTGAGCGCGTGGCCGGATTCGAGGAGCGCATCTACGGCTTCTACGAACGCAACCGGCGGCGCTTCCTTCCCATCATGGCGTGCGAGGCGGCCTTTCATCTGCTCGGCGTGGCCGAAGGCTATCTGACCATCGCGCTCATCAGCGATGTGCGGCCGACCGTGCTCACGGCCTTCCTCTTCGAGTCGGTCAACCGCGTCATCACGGTCGTCTTCAAGTTCATTCCGTTTCGCGCCGGCATTGACGAGCTTGGCACGGGGCACCTCGCGCGCGTGCTTGCCTTCGGCATGGCGGCGGGCGTCACGCTCGCCATCGTGCGCAAGGCGCGCATGCTCTTCTGGATGGCCGTGGGGGTCGTGCTGCTCGTCACGCGCGGGCTCACGCTGCGCACGGTCGCCGCCGAGACCGAACGCGCGCAGGCCGCCGCGCTCGGCGAGAAGACGCGCCCCGACTCAGGCGACGTTGGGCTGGCGGCGACGCATCCCGAGTCCTAAAGTTCAAGGTTGAGTGGGGCGCAAGTTGGATTCACCACAGAGGCGTCACAGTCAACGATGAGTCCAATAACTTCATACTGCTGACCAGAGAACTCTTCTTGGCACGACTGATCGAGCTAGGTACGGAAGGAGCTTTGCCGCTCGGCGCGAGCCGAAATCTACTCAAAGCAATCGTCTTAAAAGTGTTCGTCGTTCGCCGCCGTCGAGGGCGCGGCCGGAGCAGTGCGGTCGAAGGCGCTCGTCTGCCAGTTGTCGGCGCGCGCCGAGTCGGGGAGCCACGG
>JAVXWN010000108.1:0-3297 GCA_032230645.1 Acidobacteriota bacterium
CGGGAGTGGAGACGATGGTCGGCCTCTTCATCAACACGCTGCCGGTGCGCGTGCGGGTGGACGGCAGGCAGAAGGTGGCACAGTGGCTACAAGATTTGCAGGCCGAGCAGGTGGAGATGCGTCGTTACGAGTACAGCCCACTGGCACAGGTGCAGCGTTGGAGCGAGGTACCCGCCGACGCCCCTCTGTTCGAGAGCCTGTACGCCTTCGTCAACTACCCCATCGGTGCCTCGGCGGTGGACGGCGAGAGCGAGCTTAAGATCGACATGGTCAACTCGGTTGACCGTACGACCTACCCGCTTAACGTCGAAGCCTTCCTGCGCCCCAACCTTACCTGGAAGGTCGGCTACGATAGCCAGAGGTTCGACGACGCGACAATCGGCCGCATGCTCGGCCACCTGCGTATGCTGCTGGAGGCGATGGCGCTCGACCCGCAGCAAAGCCTCGACGCGCTGCCGCTGCTCACCGAAGCTGAGTCGCGTCAACTGCTCGTCGAATGGAACGACACGCGCTCCGGGGACGTTGACCCGCGTTGCCTTCATCAACTGCTCGCCGAACAGGCGGAGCGCACGCCCGACAACATCGCACTCGTATACGAAGGCGCGCAACTCACCTACCGCGAGTTGAACTCGCGCGCCAACCAACTCGCCCGCCACCTGCAAACGCTCGGCGTCGGGCCGGAAGTCCTCGTCGGCTTGTGCATGGAGCGTTCGCTAGAGATGGTGGTGGGACTGCTCGGCATCCTCAAGGCGGGCGGCGCATACGTGCCGCTCGACCCTTCATACCCGATAGAGCGCCTCGCCTTCATGCTGGAGGATGCGCGCGCGCCCGTCGTGTTGACGCAGCGGCATCTGGCCGACGGCCTCAAGGGGAGCGGTCGGCATGTGTTGAGTCTCGACGCGCACGGCGAGACGTTCTCCGCCTACAGCGACGCGAACCCCGCGTGCGATGTCAGCGGCGACAACCTCGCTTACGCCATCTTCACCTCGGGCTCCACGGGCAAGCCGAAGTGCGTCACCGTCAGCCATCGCTCCGCGGTCAACCTTCTGGCCGCGCTCGACCGGGAAATCTACGCGGGAGAGGACGCCTCGCCGCTCCGCGTGAGCCTTAACGGGCCGCTGGCGTTTGACACCTCGGTCAAGCAACTCCTTCAGTTGATGCGCGGCAACACACTCCACGTGGTGCCGCACGACGTGAGGTTGGATGCGGACGCGCTGCTCTCGTTCATCAGGACGAACCGGCTCGACGTGTTCGATTGCACGCCATCGCAACTCAAGATTCTCCTCTCGTCCGGACTTCTGTCCGAGCACGAATCCGTCCCGCGCCGCGTGCTCATCGGCGGCGAGGCCATCGACGACGCGACCTGGCAGACGCTGGCAAGCGTCGAGGGCAGACGCTTCTACAACCTTTACGGCCCGACCGAGTGCGCGGCCGATTCGACCGTCAGCCCGATTCGCGGCGACCGCGCGAACATCGGCCGCCCCATGGTCAACACGCAGGTCTACCTGCTCGACCAGAAGCTGCGGCCGGTTCCCGTCGGCGTGCCCGGCGAGCTTTACATCGGCGGCGTAGGCGTGGCGCGCGGGTACTTCGGCCGCCCCGAGTTGACCGCGCAGAGGTTCATCCCGCACCCGTTCTCGCCCGCGCCGGGCGAGCGTCTATACAAGACGGGCGACCTCGCGCGCTACCGCCCCGACGGGCAGATAGAATACTTGGGCCGCGCGGACAATCAGGTGAAGGTGCGCGGCCACCGCGTCGAACTCGAAGAGATTGAGCAGTCCCTCGCGAGCCACAAGGACGTGCGCGAGACCGTCGTCACGCTGCGCGAGGACACGCCCGGCCACAAGCGGCTCGTCGCCTACGTCGTCCCCACGCCC
Organism: Acidobacteriota bacterium; assembly: GCA_032230645.1. Taxonomy (GTDB): domain Bacteria; phylum Acidobacteriota; class Blastocatellia; order Pyrinomonadales; family Pyrinomonadaceae; genus QHXN01. Next base: position 1,878 of record JAVXWN010000108.1, read on the forward strand.
GCGCGCGCCGCGACGTACCAGGGGCAGGAGCGTTACCGCCTGCCGAACAACCTGGCCGTCGTCCACCTCAACAAGAACGAGACCGACCACCTTTACCGCGAAGTCTTCGAGCGCGACGCCTACTCGAAACACGGCATCAAGGTTCACGACGGCGACTGCGTCTTCGACGTGGGTGCCAACATCGGCTTCTTCACACTCTTCGCACATCGCAGCGGCCGGAACGTCAAAGTTTACGCCTTCGACCCGAACCCTTACGTCTTCGAGGTCTTGCGCCTCAACACGGAGCTTTACGGGGTGAACGCGGAGCTGTTCGAGTGCGGCCTCTCGAACCAGACCAAGCCCGCCACCTACACCTTCTACCCGAAGTTCTCGCAGCTCTCCGGCCTCTACGCCGACGCCGACGAGGACAAGGAGGTCGTCAGGTCTTTTATCAGGAACCAGCAGGAGCGGCGCGCGGGGGCCGCGGTTCGGGTCGATATCGGGGCTGACGGGCAGGTCGGCGAACTGATTGAGGAACTGCTCGACGAGCGTTTTGAAAGTAAGAGCTTCGGTGTCGAGGTCAGAAGGCTCTCCGACATCATCAGGGAGAAGAACGTCTCCCGCATCGACCTGCTCAAGATTAACGTCGAGAAGAGTGAACTGGACGTTCTCGAAGGCATCGACGAGCAGGACTGGAAGAAGATTCAGCAGATCATTCTGGAACTGCACAACATCGAGGGCCGGCTTGAGATAGTCACAGACCTTCTGCGGCGGCACGGTTACTCGGTCGTCGTGGAAAAGGACTGGTCGCTCGAAAGAACCTCCGACAGCAACTACTACCTCTACGCCACGCGCGGCTATAGCAACGGTCATTCGTCGAACGGTCATTCGTCGAACAGCAAGAACGGCCCCTCTCAACGCGCGGACGTTCTACAGTTTGACGAGCCTTTCCTCACGCCCGGCGAGTTGCAGGACTTTCTCAAACAACAACTGCCGGAGTACATGATTCCCTCGGCCTTCGTCGTGCTCGACACTCTCCCGCTCACGCCCAACGGCAAGATTGACCGCCGCGCCCTGCCCGCGCCCGGTGACGCGCGCCCCGCGCTCGAATCACACTACGACGAGCCGCGCACGCCCGCCGAGCAGACGCTCGTCGAGATCTGGGCGCAGGTGTTGGGCGTCTCGAAGGTCGGCGTCAACGATAACTTCTTCGAGTTGGGCGGCGACTCGATTCTCTCTATTCAAATCATCGCGCGGGCGAACCGCGGGGGATTGCGGCTGACGCCCAAGCAGTTGTTCGATCATCCGACCGTGGCGGGATTGGCGGCCATGGCGGGGGCGGGGGCGGGAGCGGGAGCGAAGGCGGAGCAGGGGCTGGTGACGGGGGAGATGCCGCTGACTCCGATTCAGCGACTCTTCTTCGAGTGGGAGTTAGCCGAGC
>JAVXWN010000125.1:0-13518 GCA_032230645.1 Acidobacteriota bacterium
TCAGCCGTTCTTTTTCGCCGGACGTTGACGGCACGAATTTTAAAACCCTCCCCGAACCATGCGGCACGCCGAAGGCCGCTGCCCTTCCTTGCAGAGAGAACAACCGACGATGAATACACGCACGAACTTTAACCCCCGCGCGCTCGCGCTCTGTCTCATGCTGCTGCTGTGCGCGATGTCGGCTGCCGCACAGTCGAGCGCAAAAGAGAAGTCCGGCGCTCAAGCGACTGCCGCTGCCGTCACGCCGACCGAGGTGACGCGCGCCTTCTACACGGCGCTGCGCGAGGCGCGCTTTCGCGATGCGCTGATGATGTCGGTCTACAGGCCCGCCATCGAAGGACTCAGCGCGCCAGACCTCGAAGAGATGCGCGTTGACTTTGAACGGCTCGCGGCGCAGGTTCCGCCCGACTTCGAGTTCACGGGCGAGCAGGTGAGCGGCGACGATGCCACGGTCTTTATGAAGTCGGGCGAGGGCAAGGACTTGAAGATCGAGCCCGTCTACCTCATTCGCGGCGCGGGCGGCGCATGGATCGTCGGCGACCGCGCGGGCGCGGCCGAGGTCAAGCGGCAGGGCAAGAAGTTCTTTCTCGAACAGCGCATCGCCGCTCACGAGTCTGACGCCGAGGACATGCTCAAGCGCATACAGGCCGCCGAGATCGCTTACTCGTTTCAGAATGCGGGCAGCTTCGGCGACCTCAGCGCGCTCGTCCGCACGGGTTACGTCCCGCAGGACATACTCGGGACGGAGACGACCGGCTATCGCTTCAGTGTCGCCGCCGCGCCGGACGGCAAGTCTTACGCCGCGCGCGCCGAGCCCGAGCGCTATGGCCGCACGGGACGACTCTCCTTCTACATGGACAAGTCCGGCATACAGAAGAAGGACGCGGGCGGCAAGCCGCTCACTGCCTCGAAGTAGTCTGCGAACGTCCGCACACGCCTTGAAGGAGTTCGCACTGACCGTGCCCGGCAAATAGATGCCCGAGCTACTACGCTCAATCGCCAGCCGCCTGCGCGTGTTCGTCGGCAACCGCCGCCGCGCGCCGCGCCACAGCGTGCGCCTGCCGGTCTTCGTCTCGCTGCTTGACGCGACGCCGGGTGCGCCCCCTTCGGCGGGCGTGGCCGGGCACACGCGCGACGTGAGCGAGGGGGGCTTGGCCGTCCTGCTGCCCGGCATACGCGTCGGCGAACGCTATCTCGTCGGCGACGGCGTCACGCTCCGCCTCACGCTCAAGCTGCCCGGTGCGGCAACCGCGCGACTCTACGGCACGCCCGTCCGTTACGAGCGGCTCGACGAAGAGGGACAGACGGACTCCGTCTTTCTCGTCGGCCTCCGTCTCGACGAATCCGGCGACCGCGCACTTCTCACCGACTATCTGAAAAGCCTAGAGAAGGGATGAAGGATGAGGGATAAGTGATGAATAAAAGACAAGCTCCCATTATTCATCCCTCATCCTTCATCCCTTCACTCATCCCTTAAAGATTATCCAGCCGAATTTTTCAGGGACGTGGAAGCCGGGTTCGGGGGTGTGTGTAGGTTGCCATGTGAGGTAGCCGCGCGTGGGGTCTTTGCCCACACAGCGAAAGAGGTTGCAGCGCCAGCGTTCGCCCGCGTGGGGCGTGCGGCCGAGCGCCTTCCACGGGACGCGCATCGCGAGCGTGACCGAGTCTTTATCCACGCGCGCTGCCGCCTTCATGTCGGAGCGGAACTCCCAGTCGGTCTCTCGGCCTTCGGGATGGACGGTGAGCGCGAGGTCTATCCACTCGCCGGTCGGCGCAACCTCGAACTCGAAGTAGTGCTTAATCACTTCGGTCTCGGGTGTGATGAAGATTTCGCACACGTCGCGATCCCACAGGTTCATGGTCTTGCGGTCGAGGCGCGGCGCGGCCGAGACAACGAGCGGCTCCGACTGTCGGCAGTCGAAGCGCACTGTGAACCCGAGCGCGTCCCACAACACACGCGCCTCGGCCCTCCGCCCCACAGGCGCATCCTCGCCCGACCAGTAGCGCGCAAGGTGCGCGGCGCGCGCTCTCTTCCACGCGCCGTTCTCGAAGTCATCCGCGCGCACCTCACTCGCGACACGCAGCGCCTCGACGATGTTCGTTATCTCGTAGCCTCTTGCCACCATGATTTAAATAGTGATGAGTGATGAATATAATCTTGTTGAGATATTCATCATTCATTCACTCATCGTTCATCATTTTCTCAGAAGAGTCCTTTGACCCAGCCGCCGTCAACGACGAGCGTCTGGCCCGTGATGTAGGAGGCGCGCTCGGAGGCGAGGAAGGCAATCGCGGCGGCAATCTCTTGGGGACGTGCCATGCGACGCATCGGGACTTCGCTCGCCCAGCCTTCGATCATCTCCTCCTTCGTCCTGCCCGCTCGCGCGCCGCGCTCAACGGCGTGCTCCTCCTGTCGCGACGTGAGCGTCCAGCCGGGTGCCACGTTGTTGACCGTCACGCCTTCGGCGGCCACCTCGTTCGAGAGCGTCTTCGCCCAGCCCGTCAGCCCCGCGCGCACAGTGTTCGACAAGAGCAGCCCCGCGATGGGCTGCTTCACCGAAATCGAGGTGACGTTGACGACGCGTCCCCAGCCTCGCTCGCGCATCCCCGGCACGACGAGCCCCGCCAGTCGTATCGCCGAGAGCGCGTTCAACTCGAAGGCGCGGCGATACATCTCAAGTCCCGTCTCCTCAAAGGTCGAGCCCGGAGAGCCGCCCGCGTTCGTCACCAGAACGTCCACACGCCCGGCCGCCGCTCGCGCCGCACGGACGAACGCCTCGGCCTCTTCATCGCTCGTCACGTCGGCCGCCACGCCCGTGACCTCCGCGCCCGTCTCCTCCGAGATACGAGCAGCGGACGCGCGTATGCGCCCCTCGTCGCGCGAGCAGATGAAGAGGCGCGCGCCCTCGCGCGCAAGCTCAAACGCCGCCGCGTACCCGATGCCGCTGCTCGCCGCTGCGATCAATGCCACACGACCTTTTAGACCCAAGTCCATAGAACACCTTCATTAAAGATTTCAGCATCCGTAACGAACTCGCAACGGATGCGGAATCTTCCAGACATTAATGCTTTAATTCGGCAAGGCACCTATTGAGCAGTCGCTGCGGGTCGTCGTCGAAGATGACGACCGAGCGCGTCTTTGCGGGCAGCACACGCAAGAGCCGTTCGGCCTCGTCGGCCACGCCGCCCGTGCCCGTCAGACAACCAACGACGCGCCCTTCGTCGTTCGCGATGGTCAACTCGTTGAGCGTCCCCACGCCGCCACGGAAGATGAGAACCACGTCGCACGAGCGAACGAGCACGACGTTGCGGCCTTTGAGTCCGAAGCCCGTGTAGACCAGAACGTCCGTGCCCTCGATGGGTAGTCCGTAGCGTTCAACGTGCTCGCGCTCATCCGATGCAGGCGACACACCGACGTGCAGCCCGCCCGCCGCGTGAGCGGCCGTGCCCGCTGTGTGCGGCAGTCCCGTCGTCGCGCCCGTTAGCGCGATGCACCCACGCGACGCAATCGCGCGCCCGAGCACTTCCGCCTTCACGCGCAACGCCTCGGAGCCCGCGTGCGGCGCTTCGCCTGCTGAGCCCATGACGCCGACTTTGATCTTCATGACCATGGAACCAATACCACTTTCCGCCGGTCGAAGCAAAACGGCGCGAGCCCCACGCCCGAGCCCGCGTGTGAACTTGACAGTATCGTTGAAAAGCAATAACTTTTGCAGCGCTAAATCGTTTGCGGGGAGGGACGCGGGCATTGAGAGCCTGTGCTCTCCCAAATCGTTTCAGTCGTTCCACATAGTTAAGCCAGAAAAGCATCCCGACTCACAGGCCCGGAAATCCGCCATCCGGCGGAACGCCGCCACGTCCGTCAACCGAGCCAACATACATGCGGCCCGCGCCGCTTTCCCTGAAGACCCTTCGAGGAGGATTCGATGAGTAACCCCCGTCAGGCGAGTTTGAAATTCCTCGCCGCGCTGACACTCGCGTGCCTCGCGTGCGCGCTCCCCTTGACGCGCTCGGCGGCGCAGAACGCTCCTTCAAAAAAGCTTTTGACGAACGGCATGATCGTCTTCCAAAGCACGCAGGGGAGCAACGCCTTCACCAACGACATCTACGTCATAGACGCCGACGGCAAACACCAGACGCGTCTGACCACAGACCCCGCGGACGACGTGCTCCCTATCTGGTCTCCGCGCGGTGATCAGATTGCCTTCGTCACCAACCGCGGCGGGAGCTATAACATCTACTTGATGAACGCCGACGGCAGTAACCAGCGACCGCTGCGCAGCACGGGCGACCCCATCTACGGCGACGACATCGAGTGGTCGCCCGACGGGACGAAGCTCAAGTTCGTTGACGCCACGGGCAGGGTTTGCGTCATCGAGGCGGTCACGCCCGTCGGTGGCGACAGCATCGCGCCGATGCGTAACGTCTCGGCGTCAGCGCCCGCCGGAGCTTTCGACAGCAGCGCATCATGGTCGCCCGACGGCTCGCGGCTCGCCATTATCAGCACGGCCTGCGATAGTTGCTCGCCGCACCTCTACATCACGAGCGCCGACGGGACGTGGCGAACACAGTTGCCTTCAACGACCAACTTCGAGGCTCGACCGCGCTGGTCTCCGGCGGGCGGGCAGATCGCTTACGAGGGCTTTGGCGTCACCGGCCGCGACATCTACGTGGTGAATGCCGACGGCACGAACACGCATCCCGTGAGCGGCGGAGTCAACTCATTCGGCGGCCCCTCTTGGTCGCCCGACGGGACGCAGCTTGCGTTCCGCTCGTCGAACGGCAGCGTCTACGCGGTGAAGGCGGACGGCACCAATCTCATGCTCCTGAGCGCCGAGCCGAGCAGCACCGGCTCCATCTTCTGGTCGCCCGACGGCACCCGCGTCGCCTTCCACGACAGCAACGGCAACGGCTGCGTTGATCTCTTCGTCGCCGACTCCGACGGCATCGGCCGCAAGACCGACAACTACACCAAGACGAAGAAGGCCGACGAGTCCGCTTCGAGCTGGCAACGCATCCCCACGCCCTGAGTCCAAATCAATTCCGTCTCAAACAGAGTCCCGCGCGTGGCCGATTGCTGCCCATGCGCGGGACTCTCTCTCTCTTTCACACGTGCGCGCCGTGCGGCGGCTTCACGCGCTACTTCCTTCTGTACTTATCGAACCATGCGCGCAGGAAGAGTATCTGCGAGACGCGGTTCGAGGGGTGACGTAGACTGAAGTCGGCGTTGAAGCCGTGGTACTCGTCCGTGAGCCGCACCATCGCGGTGGGTATTTTGCGCATCTTGAGCGCGCGGTAAAATTGCTCGGTCTGTTCGAGCGGCGTGCGCAGGTCTATGTCGCCGACGAGGATCATCGTTGGCGTCTTGACGTTGCCGACGTAGGTGATGGGCGAGCGGCGCATGTGCTCTTCAGGGTCTTCCCACGGCAGGTGCTTGAAGTTGTAGTACCAATCGGCCGAGTCGGTCGTGCCGACAAACGAGTACCAGTTCACCACGGGCTTCATCGCCACGGCGGCGGCGAAGCGGTCGGTGTGTCCGACTATCCAAGTCGTCAGAACTCCGCCGCCCGAGCCGCCCGTCACGAAGAGGTTGCGCTCGTCAACGTAGCCGCGCTTTGTCACTTCATCAACGCCGCGCATCAGGTCGTCGTAGTCCTGACCCGGATAGGCGTTGTTGATAGCGTTGCCGAACGACTGACCGTACCCCGTCGAGCCGCGCGGGTTGGTGTAGAGCACGACGTAACCCTCGGCGGCGTGATTCTGAAACTCGAAGTTGAAGCCGACGTTGTACATCGAATGCGGCCCGCCGTGGATGTAGAGCAGCAGCGGATACTTTTTCGACGGGTCAAAGTCGGGCGGCTTCACAATCCATCCTTGCACGCGCGTCGTCGCGCACCCGCCGCGCCTCGGCTCAAGCGGACTCGAATCCGTCGCGACGCACTGGCTGCCCGCGCCCGCCGCGACCGAGTCGTACCAGACCTCTTCCACCTGCCCGAGCTTACGGCCTTCGAGCACGTCGTCGTTGACGGCGGTGAGCCTCGTTATTTTGGGAAGGACAGTCGAACGCTGCGACGACGCGGGGCGTGAAGAACTGTTTGCGCGAGCCACGCTTTCGAGATTGCCGATGGAGATGATGTCGGCGGGCTTGTCCGCCGAGGTGAGCGTGCCGACGGCGAGCCCCGTGCGGCTCAACGAAGAGACGTTGAGGACTTGCGCGCCTTCGGTTATCTGCCGTGGCGCGCCGCCCGCGACCGGAATGAACCAGAGGTTCTGCGAGCCCCGGTCTTCCGTGACGAAGAAGAGGCCGCTGTTGTCTTCCGCCCAGATGACGCTTGCGGGCGCGCGGTCGAAGTTGTCCGTGAGCGCGCGCTTGTTCGTCCCGTCGGCGTTCATCAGATAGAGGTGCGAGACGTTGTAGGTGTTGTCGTTCTGGTCGTTGCCCGTGTAGGCGACGAGGCGGCCGTCGGGCGAGACCTGCGGATTGTTGTCGGGCCCCTTGCGTTCGGTGAGCTGTCGAATCGCGCCGCCTTTCAAACTCACCGCGTAAATCTCCGAGTCGCCGCGCAGGTAATCGGCGTCGGGCTTGCGCACGGCACTGAAGAAGACGCCTTGCGAGTCGGCCGCCCATTCGGGTGCGCCGTGTTGATAGTCGCCGTCGGTCAACTGTCGCGCCTCGCCGCCCTCGTCCGAGATGATGAAGACGTGAGTGAAGCCTTCGGGACGCCAGCCCGAGCCGTCGTTGCGATAGTTGAGGCGGTCAACCACGCGCGGCGGCTCGACCCACTTCGCGCCCGAGGGACGCGCGGGCATGCGGACGGTGAGCGAAGGGTTGCCCGCGACAAGCATGTTGAAGGCGACGTGTTGCCCGTCGGGCGACCACGCGAGGTTTGAAGGCGCGCGTTCAAGTCGCGTCAACTGCGTCTCGCCCGGCGCGTCTATCCAGCGAACGAAGATTTGCGAGCCCGCCGGTTGCCCTTGCGCGACGTAGGCGATGCGTTTTGAGTCGGGCGACCAAGCGGCCTGCGAGCCCTTCGCGAGAAAGCGATTGCGCGCGCCGTCCGCATCAACGATCCAGATTTCGTCCTCGTACTTGTCATTGACCTTGTCGGCCCAACGCCGCGTATAGACAACCTGCCGTCCATCGGGCGACACACGCGGCGCGGCGACCATCTCCCAATCGAGGAAGAGATCGACACTCAAACGTTCACGCTGCGTCTGCGCGAGCGCCGACGGCGCGAGTATGACGATGAGTGCGACGATGAAAAGTACAATGTTCCTCAGTCTCATCCTTGGAAACTCTCCGTTCTCTTCTTGTTGTATGGGCGTCGGCATAAAAAGCCTACGTGGCGACGACTCGGTGAACTGTGCCGCAGATGATAAAGGAAAAGGGTGGGGGTGGAAAGCTACTCCTTGCCGGGATGCTCTCGCCCCAGCTTGGTGGTTCAAGTCTGGTCGGCGCGGGAAGCGATAGTCGCCCTGTCCCAATAGCGGCGCGTGAGAAGCCAGAGCAGGCCGGGCAGCGTGAAGAAGATGCCGATAGCGATGACGACCGCGCGCGGCGTGAAGTGGAAGCGGTCGAGCGCCTCGCCCGTGGCGTAGTTCGAGGCGGCCATCGAGAGCGTCATCAGCATCAACTCGGCGGCGAAGACGCGACCACGGAACTCGTCGTCCACGCTCGATTGCAGCAGCACCGTCGAGAAGACCCACAGCACACTCCCGCCCATGTGCGCGACCGCGAGCCAGACGAGCGCGAGCGCGAAGCTGCTCGACATCCCGAAGGCGACGTAGAAGAGTCCGGCAAAGACGAACGAGATGCCGATGGCTCGTTGCATCTGCGCACGCGTCTCGCTGTAGAAGCGGCGCGTGAGCATGGGGCCGACCGCCGTGCCGATGCCGCGCGCTACGTAGAGCACGCTCATGCCGACGGCCGCGCTCCCGCCCACGGGGAAGACCTTCTCGCCGAAGACCGGAAGCAGTGTGAGTATCCCTCCACCCAACCCCCACGCCGGTTTCACCAACAGCGTCGCGAGCACGCGCGGTCGTCCCCAAACGTAGCGCAAGCCTTCGATTGTGTCCGTGATGCCGAGCGCCTTGCGAAGCGTGAGCTTGCTCTTCACGCGCGGCGGGCGTCGCGGGAGCCTGAAGCTCCATACCAGCAAGGCCGAGACGATGTAGGTCGCGGAGTCGATGACGAAGGCCGCGTCTGTTCCGAACCAGCCCGTGACGGGCCCGCCCACGGCCGCACCAAGCGTGAGCATCGCCGACCACGTGACCGACGAGAGCGAGTTGGCCGCGACGAGATCGGGCCCGCGACGCACGACCGAAGGGAGCGCGGCCGAGCGCGCGGGCTCGAAGAAGGCCGAGAAGGCGAGTTGCAGGATGGTCAGGAAGTAGACGAGCCAGACCTGCTCGGGCCTGCGCACGAAGAGAAAGCCGAGCACGACGAAGGCGCGCGCCACGTCGCTCGCAATCATGATGTGGCGTCGGTTGAAGCGGTCGGCGATGACGCCCGAGAGCGGCCCCAACACGACACTCGGCAGGAAGCGCGCGACGAGCACGAGCCCGACCGCTCGCCCCGAACCCGTTAAGCGCAAGACGAGCGTGAAGAGCGCGATGGTGTCAAACCAGTCGCCAAGCTGGCTCACAACCTGTCCGAGCCAGAGCTGCCGGAAGTCGCGGTTGCCGCGCAGAAGTCCTAAGTAGCCCCCCGGCGTGGCCTCCTCCAGCCCTCTCTGCTCGCTCGCCGTCTCGTCCAAAGTTTACCGCCGCGCGTCCTCGAATGGTTGGCGAAGAGAGTGCCCGCGCCCCGCGCATCTTGTCAAACGGCAGTAAGCAATAGGTGGGCAATCTCGATATGCGTTGAAAGATTTTATAGAGCCGTTCACTCAACGCTCAACATTTATCGCTCGCCACCGAATTTATCGCTCGCTACCGATTACTTCATTCTGCTCTGCGCGCTTCAACCTGACGCGTCACGTTGACCTGCGCGGCGGACTCTCTTTCGTCTCTGAAGAGAGCTTTCTATTTTACGAGCCAAAAACGATAGCGCACGCTTCGGTGCGCGGCGGCACGCGGGTTGTTAAAGAGAGTGTGCGGCTTGCAGGGGCGCGGCACGCGCGTCTCGCGGGCTCTCCGCACGGAGCCCGTAAGGCCGCACCAGTTCTGAGACGCGAAGGAGCGTTGACGTTGACAGTGAGGCGCACAGGATGTCGAGGGTTCGCGAGCGCCTCCAATTAGTTCTCACCCAGCCCGGCGGGCGAGTGCCACTCGCAAGCCCGCCGTTTGCCCCCAAGCCCGTCGCCGGAGGCGAGTGCCGAGTTGCTCCCGGCATTCGCTCCCGGCGACGGACACTTTTGAGAAAAGGATGAGGGCGGAAGGATGTGGGATGAATAAGAGGCGAGACCTCTTTCATCATCATCTCTCACCCCGCAGCCTCATCCTTTAGTTCCGTTCGGAGGGCACGAGTGATTCGCATAGACATGTCTGATCTGAACCGTGCGGCCGCCGTGTACTGGGCCGCGGTCGTGACAGCGGGAACGCTTGCCTTTGGGTGGGGCGCATATGCGTGTCTCTCGTTCGGCACGGTGCAGTGGGCGCAACTTATCGTGCTCGCAAGCCTCGTCGTCATCTCGGGCATGATCCCCGCGCGCATCCCCGGCACGAAGGCGGTCGTGACGGCGGGCGACTGCTTCATCTTCCTCGGCGTCATCTTCCTCGGCGTTCCGGCCGGAATCGTCCTCGGCGCGCTCGACCTGCTTACAGGCTCGCTCCGCAGCACGAAACGCGCTTCAAGCCGCATCGCCGCGCCCGCATGCATGGCCGTCACCGTCTATGTCGCCGGTCACGTCTTCTATCTCGCGCTCGCCGCGCACGCAGGAGTCACGCGCCGCCCCGTCGGCGCGGGCAGCGAGCCGCTCTCGCTCGAACAACTCATTCTGCCGCTCGTGTTGATGGCGCTCGTGCAGTACCTCGTCAACAGCGCGCTGATGGCAGCACTCTTAGCCTTCAAGAGCCAGCGCACCGTCTGGCGCTGCTGGCGCGACGGATACCTCTTGAGTTCGTGGACGTTCTTCGCGGGCGCGGTCGCGGCCGGTGTGGTCTACGAGACGACGATGAGGTTTGGGCTGCTCTACGTTATCTTAAGTGTGCCGGTCATCGCCGCCACGCTTGTCACCTATCGCACATACTTCGAGCGCGTCGCCGAGCAGACGCGCGAGGCGGCCGAAGTCTCGCGCCTTCATCTCGCCACGGTCGAAGCACTCGCCACCGCCATTGATGCCAAAGACCAGACGACGCACTTTCACGTCCGTCGCGTACAACTCTACTGCGAGCGCATGGGCGAGTTGATGGGGCTCGCGCCCTCTGAGATTAAGGCGCTCAAGGCGGGCGCGCTCTTACATGACATCGGTAAGCTCGCCGTCCCCGATCACATCCTGAACAAGCCGGGCAAGCTTACCGAGGCCGAGTTCGAGCGGATGAAGGTTCACACGACCGTCGGCGCGCAGATACTTGAGCGCGTCTCTTTCCCGTACCCGGTCATCCCCATCGTTCTCTATCACCATGAACAATGGGATGGGCGCGGCTATCCCGAAGGGTTGAAGGCGGAAGCGATTCCGCTCACCGCACGCATACTCTCCGTTGTTGATTGCTTCGACTCGGCGCGCGAAGAGCGCCCGTACCGACGCGGCATGACGGGCGACGAGGCGTGCGCGATGCTCCGTCGCGGCGCGGGCGGACACTTCGACCCACGCGTCGTCGAAGTCTTCCTGCGCCACCTGCCGCGCTTCGAGGAGGAGATTACGGCGCAGGGGCTTGATAACCGTGGGCTCACAAGCGAAGAGTGGGAGCACCGCGACCTGCTCGGCGAGGAGCCTTCGCCCGACACGCGCCCCGCGTCGCAGACGGTCGCGGCCGTGCATCGCTCGGACGCGCCGAACTATCTCAACCAGATTACGAACGCGCATCGCGAGGTCTACGCGCTCTACGAGATCGCGCGCACCTTCGGCTCGTCCTTAGACATCGAGGATACGGTCACGGTGCTCGTTAACAAGGTCGGCCACGTCGTCCCGTTCGACTTGTGCGCCGTCTACCTCTACGACGAAGAGAAGGGCTATGCCACCGCCGCGCACGTCGCGGGTCGTCAGGCCGATGCCATGCGCGGCCGTGCGGTCGCGCCGGGCGAGGGCGTCGTCGGCTTCGTGCTTGCCAACCGCCGCTCATCATTTCTACTCGACCCAATGCTCGACTTCCGCGACGCGGCGCTGCCCGAGGGCTGTCAGTTCCGTTCGATGGTCGCGCTGCCGCTCACGAAGGACGACCGCCTGCTCGGTGCGTTGGCCGTCTACTCCACCGAAGCCGGCCGCTACACGGACGACCACCTGCGGCTGCTCGACACCGTCGCGCGGCTCGCTTCGGACGCGCTCTCGAACGCGATGAGTCACGCGCAGGCCGAGTCGAACGCACTCACGGACACGTTGACGGGGCTGCCCAACTCGCGCGCCATGTACGTGCGCTTCGAGCAGGAGGCCGCGCGCGCGCGTCGCAGCGGAAGACCCTTCCAAGTCGTCATGCTCGACCTCGACGACTTCAAGGTCGTCAACGACAGCTTCGGTCACAAGTCGGGCGACCGTATGCTGCGCGAAGTGGGCCGCATCATTCAAGCGCAACTGCGCGAGTATGATTTTCTCGCGCGCTACGCCGGAGATGAGTTCGTCGCCATCGTCCAAGACCTCTCGAACGAACAGACCAACGAACTGCGCGAGCGCATTGAGCGCGCCGTCTCGCGCTTCACCTTGCACGTGCGCGGCGACAAGCACGCGCGCGTCGGCATCTCGGTCGGCTCGGCCTCTTACGGCGTCCACGGCGACACGCTCGACCAGCTTCTCATCTCCGCTGACGAAGCCATGTACTCCGCCAAGTCATTCCACAAGCAGCGCACCCCGGAAGCCAAACCCGGCCAGCCCGCCGAACTCACCACGGGCGACCTCGCCTCGACCGCGATAAATTAAGGATGAAGGATGAGGGATGAATAAAGGGCATGTTGTCCCTTATTCATCCTTCATCACTCTGTATTCCTTTCATCCCTCATCCTTCATCCCTTTCTTGACTTTCCCCCGCCCGGTCGTTTTCAATCGAATAGGCACACCGAAGTTGCCCCCGACGTGTCCGGGCGGGGCCCTTGTCACGGGCCCCGTGCCGAAGTCTCAGGTTCAAAGCGGCGACGTATGCCCTCACGCGCCGACCGCAAGGGTTTCAACGCATCAAGAGCATGACAGTCTCTTCGCAGGTTTCGGAGAAGGCCGCGACCATCCTTGTGGTCGAAGACGACGAGCACGTGCGCGAAGGGCTCAGGCGCGCGTTCGAGTCCGAGGGCCACAAGGTGCTTGCGTGCGGCGACGCGGCCGAGGCGTTGCGCGAGCTTCACCGCGTCGGATGCGACCTCATCGTCTTAGACGTTGAGTTGCCGGGCGTGAGCGGGCTTGCGCTCTGCCGACTGCTGCGCGCGCAGGCGGCGACGCGGCGTCTGCCCGTCATCATCGTCTCGTCGCACGACCGCGAGGAGTACAAGGTCGAAGCGTTCGCTGCCGGAGCCGACGACTTCGTTGTGAAGGGCGCGACCACGCGCGAGCTACTCACACGCGTCGGCGCGCACTTGCAGGTCGCCGAGCGTGAGCGCCTGCTGCGCGGGAGCAACCGCGAGCTGGCCTTCATCGCAGACCTCGGGCGCGGACTGCTCCACGCCCTGAGCCCGGCCGAGGTCGTGCGCCGCGTGGCGGGCGCGACCTTCGAGGGCGCGGACACCGCACTCTCGGCGGCGATGCTCATCCGCGAGGGCAGCGCAAAGCAGCGCGCCGCTCTCGCGCGTGAAGAGGGATTGACGGTCTGCGTCTTCGACCGTGAGGGGAGCGCCGAGGACGACGCCGCGCTCGTAGATGTCGAACGGTTGCGCGCGTGGCTCGCCTCATCGCCTTCGGTGCCGAAGCGCGTCGAGGAGCCTGCCGAGTTCTTCCTGCGAGATGCAACTCACGCGGTCGAGTTCGCCGCGCCTCTGCGCTTCGAGGGTCGTGCTTTGGGCGCGCTCGTCGTCGCATACGACCGGCTCGCCGACTGCGGACAGACCGAGGAGCGTCTGGTCGAAGCCGCCGCGCAACAGGCCGCGCTCGCCGCGCGCATCTCTACTCTGTACGAAGCGGCGCGCACGGCCTCAGTCCATCTCGCGCGCGAGGTCGAACGTCGCACCGCCGAGGCCGAATCGCAGCGCCGCTTCACCGAGGCGATCATTGACACTCTCCCCGTCTCCCTCTACGCCATAGATCGCAAGTACCGCGTCGTCGCTTGGAACCGCAACCGCGAGCTTGGCGGTCAGGGCATCCCGCGCCGCGACGTGCTGGGGCGCAACATCTTCGAGGTCTTGAAGCGCCAGCCGCGCGACGAGATGTCGAGCGAGTTCGAGCGCGCCTTCCAGACCGGCGAGATAGAACACATCGAGCAGGAGTCGCGCGCGCGCGACGGCTCGAC
>JAVXWN010000164.1:0-12016 GCA_032230645.1 Acidobacteriota bacterium
CCTCGGCGCGCGGCAGGGCAGAACCGGGGCAAGATAACACGTGTGCGCGCCCGTTGACACAAGCGCCGCCGGGGTCTCGGACGGCTCCCGCCAGAAGTTGAAGTGCGCAAGAGCGCGCGGAGGTTGACGTGCGATGCGATTCACAGACCCGCGCAGCGCGGGGCTCGCGCTCGCGGCGAAGCTCGAAGTTTACGGTGGGCGCGAGCAGACGATAGTGCTCGCCCTTGCGCGGGGCGGCGTCGCCGTTGGACTCGAAGTCTCGAAGCGACTCGGACTGCCGCTCGACCTCATCCTCTTGCGCAGGCTGCTCGTGCCGCGCGGGCCCGACTCGCCCGTCTGTGCGTTGAGCGTGGGCGGTGCTCTGTTCGTTGATGAAGAACTCGATGAAGAAGTCGCGACGTGCAACGAACCCGCGCTCGAACACTTCGTCGCCGATGCGCTCGCGGAACTCGACGCACGCGTGCGCGCCTGTCGCGGCGAACGACCGCCGATTGAGTTAAAGGATAAGACGGTCATCGTCGTTGATAACGGCATCCGCACCGGCTCGACGATGCGCACCGCAGTCCGCGCTCTGCGGTCGAAAGCACCCGCGCGCGTCGTCGCAGCCGTCCCCGTCGCCGACGACGAGGCGCGCGCAGGCATCGAGGCCACGGTCGAAGATTTCGTCTGCCTCGCCTCACCCAAACCCTTCGGCCACGTCGGTCTCTGGTACGCGGACTTTCGCAGACCCGGCGACGACGAGATTCGCGCGATGCTCAAAGAGTCCGAGCGCAGCGTGTAGAGCTTAACGGGGAGGGGAGCGTGTACCCTTGTCTCTATGCATGGCGCATATTGCACACGCAGCTTGATTGGAAATCAAGAAAAAGTTTCTTCGTCAAATCTTAAGAGCAGTCACGCACCTGCGTGCGAAGCGCGGTTGCCGCGCACGCGCTCGGTCTCCGACTCGAAGATGTAGGAGAGCGATTTGTAGATCAGCTTTGCGCAGAGGAAGGCCGACGCGCTGAAGCCTTCGACGTAGGAGTATTCGGTCAAGTCCATCCCGACGACGCGGCGCTGGGCGGCGAGCGTGCGTATGAGACCCAGCACCTCGTACCAACCGAGGCCGCCGGGCTCGGGCGTGCCCGTCTGCGCGACGAGCGAGGGGTCGAGTCCGTCAATGTCTATCGTCAAGTAGACGTTCTCGGTGAGCCCGGCGACCGCCTCCTCCCACCAATCGGTGCGACCCGCGATGTCCTTTGCCCAGAAGATGCGTGTCGGATACGAATCAATCGAGCGCGCCTCCTCCGCAGAGATAGAGCGTATGCCGACCTGCACCGCGGGTAGTCGCAAGTCCTTCACCACCCGCGCCATGATTGATGCGTGCGAGTGCGGAGTGCCGTCGTACTCGTCGCGCAAATCCGCGTGCGCGTCTATCTGGAGCACGGACAGGTTCTCATACTTTTCCGCGTGCGCCTGAATGACGGGTGCGCTCACCGAGTGCTCGCCGCCGATCATGCAAACGAACTTATCCGCCGCGACGAGTTCGCGCGCTCTCTTCAAGAGCCCCTTCATCATCGCCTCGGGCGTCTCGGCGGGCGGCGTCACCACGGTCGTGTGGATGCCGAGCCGGTAGACTTCCGCATCGGTCTCCTCGTCGTACAACTCCATGTTGCGCGACGCATCCACGATGGCCTCCGCGCCCGCGCCCGTCCCCCCGCCGTAAGAGACCGTGCCCTCGTAAGAGACGGGCCACACCACGACGCGCGAGTTCTCAAAACTCGACAGCCCCTCTTCCTCGATGCCGCCGAAGTTCATCGGAAGGTTTGCTGATTCTGACATACGAATAGTTTAAAATTCGGATGGGTGCATGACAAGTAAAGAAAGTCTGGCGGCTGATGCTATAATCTCGCCCATGAAAGTCCTGAACTACACAGTGCTCATGACGCCCGACGAGACCGGCGGCTACGTCGTGACCTGTCCTGCCTTGCCGGGATTAGTCACCGAAGGCGACACTCTCGAAGAGGCAAGAGAGATGGCGGCTGATGCAATTCGCTGCTATGTCGAAAGTCTTCAAAAAGATGGCGAGATAATTCCCACCGATAATCCCATCGTCGAAGAAGTGACCGTCGAGGTCGCTTAACACTTAACACCTTCTTTCGTCAAAGCAAATCCAGAAACTCTTCAACTGTAAGTCCCGTTTGCTCGATGATTGACGCGAGTGTACGCGGCTTCAAGTCTTTGTTGTGGTAAGGCACAGTCACGCGCAACTTTTCTTTCTTCAAGATATAGTGACTTCCCGACGTGTGATGAATATAAAAGCCGCCCCGCTCAAGAGCCTTGATAACTTGCTTGGGTTTTAACGCGGGTAACTTCATAAACTTGCCGTAACCGCACGGCTTTCATCTTTTATTTCTATTAAGTCTGATCGTGGGTTGAAAAGTAACGCTTCCCAAACTTCTTAATCCTCTTACTAGTATTTAGTCTGCTCAGCGTGCCATAGACGGTGCTCCCTTTTTCTTTGCCAATTCCAAAAGATTGAACTGCGTCAAAGACCTGAGCTGCGGTCATCCCATTGCTTCCACTCTCCCTAACTACTTTCAAAATGATGTCAGTTACTGTCAGGGCATCTATACCCATCTCAGAACTCGGGTCTAAATTTAAATCTAGCTTCTTTCCAGATGATGCATTGATTGCCGCTTCTAATTCTTGGTGCAACTCCGTGAACCCCGCGTGCCCAAGAGAATCCTTAATAATCCGCTCATATGCGTTCAATCTGCCAAGCACCCTATTAGCTTCATCCTGAGAAGTCTTTATCTGCACATTCAGTTCTTTAAATTTCTTCAGGTCACTTTTATATCTCTGGATAGTCTCTTTCGTATATTGGTCCATCATTCCAGCCTCCTTACTAACTAACTTAGCATTCTTACAATCCAATGTCAACAGTAAGTTAGATAGTTAGATGTGTATCTTTAAGTCAAAAAGCCGGTGGTCAGTATTCTTGACCACCGGCTTTTTGACTTCCTCTTCTCTTACTTTACGGTACCTCGACCGTCAAGTCTCTGCCCATGAAGGTGAAGTTGGGGCGCTTGCGTCCCTTCATGTATTTGGCCGCCGTTTGTGAGAGCGCGGTGACGAGGATGGGGAGAGCGATGGTTGCGTCGCAGTTGACGTAGGCGGTGGCGGCTCCGCGCTGGAGCTTGCCGAAGACGAGCGATTCGTCGTCTGTGTTGGGACTGGTGCGCCCGCCGTGCGAGGGCTGCTCGGTGGAAATCTGGATGGCGTACTTGTGGCCGCGCGCGGGCGTCTTGATGATCTCGGAGGCCGACTCCATCTGCTGGACGAAGCTGCGTGAGGTTCCGCCGCCGAGGTTGATGACGCCTGTGACACGCGAGCGAGCGCCGATCTGCATGAGGTCTAAAGTGTCCTGCGCGAGGTCGAAGCAGAAGGTGTTCTTCTTCTCGAAGCGCGCGCCCGCAATCCCCACGGTGATCGAGCTATCGGAGATGGTCGGGCAGAAGACGGGGATGCGCGCCTTATAGGCCGACGTGAGTATCCCGTCGTCGGTGGCAATCTCGGCCAACTCGCGCCCCAGCAGGTGCAGGAACTCGCGTGTCGAGTAGGCGCGCGTCTGGTCGAGCTGGTTGGTGAAGCCGCCGACCCACTCGTTGGCCTCGCTGTACTCCTCTTCGCTGGCGAGCACGTCCCACATGCGGCTGATCTGCGAAGCCTCAAGCTCGGCGTCGGTCATCGAGGGGTGCGCCTGAAAGTGCTGGCGGCCCAGAGTCTCGTGCAAGTCCTGAAAGAGCATCGCGCCCGAGCAGACCATCACGTCCACGAAGCGGTTCTTGATGACGTAGGCCAGAAGCCTCCGCATCCCCGCCGGGATGAGCGCGCCGTTGGTGGCGACGACGACCGTCGTGTTGTCGCCGAGCATGTCGAGCCAAATGCGGTGCGCCTCGGCGAGTTGACGCGCGCCGAGTCCCGCGCCTTCCATCTTCTCCAGCAGTCCCGCGACCGAGCGGTCGCGATCAACCTGCACGGGCCGGATCGGGGCAGTGAGATACTTCGTGGCTCGCGGTTTACGTTGGGTGACCATTTTGTGTCCTCAAGAGCAGTGGCGAGTGACAAGTGACGTGTGACGAGTTTGAAGGCAGCTTTTGACGTGTGACGAGTTAAAGGGCAGCCTTTATCTCGTCACGCATCACCCGTCACTTGTTTCCTTCCTTTAACGCTTCCGGCGCTTGTCCTCGTGCGCGCCGTTGACGGCGAGGTAGGTGTAGGCGTTGATGCGCGACTCGTAAAGCTCGACCATCTCGGCCCCCTCGGCCTCGGTCAGCTCGCCGCGCTTGACGCGCTGTGCGACGATGCGGCGGAAGCCTTCGTGGAGTTGGCCGCGCTCGTAGCGCGCGCGGTAGAGCGCCTCTCCCACGGTTGTTCCCTTCACGACCTTTTTTATCAGGTAGCCGTCCTCGTCAATATGTATGTGCGCCTCGTTCGGCGAGCCGAACAGGTTGTGGTTGTTGCCCATCACCTCCTGATATGCGCCGACCAGCATGAAGGCGATGTAGTACGGCTCGTCCTCGTTGAGCGAATGTAGTTCCAACACCTGCTTCACGTCGTGCAGGTCTACGAACTTATCCACCACCCCGTCCGAGTCGCACGTGATGTCGCAGAGCGTGGCGTACTCGGTGGGTGCTTTGTTCAGCCGGTGGATGGGGATGATGGGGAACAGTTGGTCTAAGGCCCAGTGGTCGGGCACGCTTCGGAAGACTGAGAAGTTCGTCAGGTACTTGGCGCGCAGGAGACGGCGCAGTTCGGTAAACTCTTCGGAGACGTACTCGGCCTGCTGCGCATACTTGTCGGCGCGCTCGCACACGTCCCAGAACAAGACCTCGCCCTTCGCGCGGTCTTCCAGAGAGATAAGGCCGAGGTTGAAGAGCGTGAACAACTCGTCGCGGTGCTCAAGTGCGTCGTGATAGTACTCGCGATAGGTTTTGACCGTGATGGTCTCGCGCAAATCGGCCAGCTCGATAACGACCTGCGGGTCGTTATCGTCAACCTCGATGGGCGTGATGTCCTCGACGACCGTTTCGATCTCGCTCAAGACGTTAGTGACGAGGATGGCATGGTAGGCCGAAAGGTATCGTCCCGATTCTTGAATGATGGTCGGGTGCGGCACGTTCTCGTCGTCGCAGACCTGCATGATGGTGTAGACGACATCGTTGGCGAACTCCTGCGCCGTGTAGTTGGCCGAAGAGTCGAAGGCCGTCTTCGAGCCGTCGTAATCAACGGCCATCCCGCCGCCCACGTCCAAGAGTTCGATGGGCACCTTCATCTGAAAGATTTTGGCGTAGACGCGCGCGGCCTCTTTCATCGCATTCTTGATGCGCTTGATGTCTGTCAGTTGCGAGCCGATGTGAAAGTGCAGGAGCTTGAGCATGTCAACGCGGTCGGCCTCCTGCATGCGCCGGATGGTTTCAAGCATCTCGGTGGTGGTGAGTCCGAACTTGGCGGCCTCGCCGCCCGACTTCTCCCAACGCCCCGACCCCTTCGAGTAGAGCTTGACGCGCAATCCCACCATCGGCATGTCGCCGCCCTCGTATCGCTCGGCCATTTGCAGGACGTGGTCTAACTCGTTGAGCTTCTCGATGACGATGACGACGCGCTTGCCCGAGCGTGCGCCGAGGAAAGCAAGCTCGATGAACTCTTCGTCCTTGAAGCCGTTCAAGACGAGCAGGCTGTCCGAAGACTGATCCATCGCGAGCGCGCCGTAAAGCTCAGCCTTCGATCCGGCTTCGAGCCCGAAGTCGTAGCGCGTCCCTTCACGCAGGTACTCTTCGACGACCGCGCGATTCTGGTTGACCTTCATCGGGTAGACGCACATGTGCGTACCCTGATACTCGTACTCGCGTATCGAGCGCTGGAAGGCGCGCTGGAGTTTGCGGACTTGGCCCGCGATGAGTTGAGGGAACCTGAGCAGCACGGGCGCGCTGATGCCGCGTCGGCTGAGGTCGTCCATGATTTCGCGCACGTCGGCCGCGCGGTTCTGGTCTGATTCCGACGGGTGGACGACGAGGTTGCCCTTGCGATTGATGCCGAAGTATCCGGCCCCCCAGTTCTCTATGCCGTAGGTTTCAAGCGTCTGTTCGATGGCCGTGGTCAACTTCTAGCTCTCCTGCCTCCCATGCGGTTCGTTCGGTTTCGGGCAAACTAAGCGGGGGTCAGCCTCCTCGTAGGGTGCCTGTGCGGTTTGCAGCGGATTGGACTTACTTAAACGCGCAATTTAACAGAAAAGCGGGGGGCGGGTCAAAAACTATTTTTTTGCGGGCGCGGGCGCGGGCTCCGGCGCTAAATCACGTGCGAAAAAGATTTAACCGGCGGCATGGCCGCGCGCGCTTTTGCGCTGCGCGTGGGCGGTGCGGGCAGACGCTTGACAGGCGCGTGGGCAAGGCTATAATGCCAGCTTTTTACGGCGTCTCGAACGTTTGTGATGACGCGCACCCCGCTTTCGTATCCGCCGCACCTACGACGCCGCCGAAAGGCGGCCGACATCTTCCACCCCCCTAAAACGCAGAATCAGGAGAGAACATGGACGCTAAAGCGGCCTTGAAGTATTCCGAAGACCATGAGGCGAAGTTCGTCTCGGTACGTTTCACAGACCTCGTCGGGGCTTGGCACCACCTGACCTTCCCCATTCACGAACTCGACGACGGCTCGTTCGAGGACGGGTTCGGCTTCGACGCCTCATCTCTGCGCGGCTGGGCCTCGATTCACGAGTCGGACATGCTGCTCATTCCCGATGCCTCGCGCGTCTGGATGGATCCGTTTTCAGAGGAGCCGACGTTGTGCGTGATCGCCAATGCCGTTGACCCGATCACGAAGGAGGGCTACGGGCTCGACCCGCGCTCGGTCGCGCAGCGCGCCGAGAGCTACTTGAAGTTCACAGGCATCGCCGACACCGTCAACTTCGGCCCCGAGGCCGAGTTCTTCATCTTCGACGGCGTCGAGGTCAACAACGAGCCGCATCACAGCGGCTACCGCATCCACTCCGACGAAGGCATCTGGAGTTCGGGTCGTGCCGAAGACGACATACGCGGCCCCAACCTCGGCTACCGCATACGCAACAAGGAGGGCTACGTCCCTGTCCCTCCGGCCGACTCGCTCTCAGACCTGCGCTCGGAGATTTCGCTGACGCTCGAAGAGTGCGGCATCACGGTCGAGTGTCATCACCACGAGGTCGCAACCGCGGGCCAGTGCGAGATTGACTTCCGCTACTCGACGATGCTCGGCACGGCCGACAACCTGCAAATCTTCAAGTACGTCGTTCGCAACGTCGCACACCAGTACGGCAAGGCAGCGACCTTCATGCCCAAGCCGATGTATGGCGACAACGGCTCGGGGATGCACTGTCACCAATCTTTGTGGGAGGGCGAGAAGCCGCTCTTTGCGGGCGACGGCTACGCGGGGCTCTCCGACATGGCGCGCTGGTACATCGGTGGACTCTTGAAGCACGCGGCGGCGGTCGTGGCCTTCGCCGCGCCGACGACGAACAGCTACAAGCGCCTCGTCCCCGGCTTCGAGGCTCCGGTGAATCTCGCATACTCGGCGCGCAATCGCTCGGCGGCGATTCGCATCCCGATGTTTTCCACCAACCCGAAGCTCAAGCGGCTTGAGTTTCGTCCGCCCGACCCTTCGTGCAATCCATACCTCGCCTTCTCGGCGATGCTCATGGCGGGCTTAGACGGCGTGCAGAACCGCATCGATCCGGGCGAGCCGCTCGACAAGGACATCTACGACCTCGCGCCCGAGGAGTTGAAGAACGTGCCATCGCTTCCGGGCTCGCTCGACGAATCGCTCAAGGCGCTTGAGAACGACCACGAGTTTCTTCTCAAAGGCGAGGTCTTCACGCCGCAGCTCATTGATCGCTGGATCAGCTACAAGCGTGAGAAGGAGATTAACCCCATGCGCATGCGCCCGCACCCGCTGGAGTACGCGCTCTACTTCGACATCTAAGCCGGGGCGAACCCTCGGCGAAACTAAAAGAGAGGGAGTCGGAAACGACGCGCGACACATGCCGTTTCCGACTCCCTCTCTTTTTTACATGCGTGCGAGGTGCTCTTAGATTTCCGGCATCACGCGTAGCACGGGTTCGGGCAGCGGGAACGGCTTCTCCGCGAACAAGTCGGGCGGCGCAAGCTCCTGAACGACACGACCGATCTGCTCAAGTTGCCGCTGTGCATCGCGGCACCATTGGTCAGAGCGTTGATATGGGAAATCCTTTGGCAACGGCGGGTTCGCAACGGTCTTCATATAGAACTCGCAGTCGCGCATGACCGTGTTCATCTTGTCGAGACTGGCCTCCATCTGCTTCATCAAAACGCGGAAGCGCACCCACTGGTGCTGCTCCAGCTTGAAGTAGCGGATGAGCTTGTCGCCTGCCTCGTAGCCCTTCTTGACGATGTCGTCAATCGTCTCGGTGTCCATGTTCAGGTTGAGGCCGCCCTCTTCGTCCGTCAGCCTGATCTGGACGATGCGCTCGCGATAGCTCGGCAGCATGGCCTGCATGTTGTCGCGGTAGTTCTGCGCGGTGCGGAAGACGCTTTCGAGAAACTGCCCGAGCCCTTCGAGCGGCATCCATTGCGGCGGGATAGTCTCGTCGGGACGCGGCAGATACACGTCCTTGCTGTAGCACATGGGGTCGGCCGAGTCTGTGCCGCTGCCGAACTCGGTCTGCTGCGCGACGACGCTGCTGCGCTCCTTGATCTTGTCTGCAATCTCTTCACCCGGCGCGGCCTCGGCCAGTTGCGAGGTGAGGTTGACGCCGAAGGTCGGACGCGTGGGCAGCCATGCGTCGAAGAAGTGGATGGGGAAGTTGCTACAGATGCCGCCGTCGCTGAACCAGTTGCGTTGCAGGTCACGGGGCTTGATACGCTGTCTCTCGTCGCCCATGCAGGTGTGCCACCGCTCCGCCTCATCGCGTCCCATGAAGACGACGACCTCGCGTGTCGTGTCAGGGCGCGCGGGGTCGGGCGCTGCCTCGATCTGACAGCGCACGCTGCCGTTGAAAGCCTTCTGGCTGATGGTGTAGAGCGGGATCATGCTGATGAGGACGGGGAAGCTCAGGCTCATGCGCGTGGCGAAGACCACGGGCAGCTCCTTTGCTTCGGGCAGGAAGAAGTAGCCTTCGGGCAGGATGATTCCCTCGCACGGGCGAGACTTCTCGACCATGTGCTCGACCACGCTCGGCGGAAAGAGCCGCTTCATCTCAGCCCGTTTGAAGATGAACGTGCTCTTGACGAAGGGGAGCACGTAAGGCTGATTCTGGCTGAGGTTGGAGGTCATCATCCTCAGGTCGATGCGCTTATCTCCGGGGCCCGGCGCGTCCGCGCCCCACAAGTCGCGGAAGGTGAGCGGCGCATCGTGGCGTCCCGTTCCCTTACCGGCCATGTCGTTGATACGGACGTGGAGCCAGTCGGTCAGCACCGTCTTGTCAAGCGCGCCCACCCTTTCGCCGCGCCCGGTGCAGAGGCCGAAGCCGTTGGCCGGGACGGTCTTCGATAGTATGCGCATCAGGTGCCACGCGACGGCGAGCGCGCCGCAGACCAACGCGAAGATGAACGTAACGACCCAGCCACGCCCGGCCAGCGAGCCGCCGACGAGCCACGCGAACAGGAACGACACGCCGCCGCCCACCACGGCCCCCATTGCGAAGACCAACGCGTCGTAGCGCAGCGCGGCGACCAGAGCCCTGAGCGGTACCCACCTCAGCCACTTCAAGCGCGCGTAGCAGAGCAGCGTGTTCATCAACGCGGCGGTCTTTCGGCCCGGCCGGAACAGTCGAAGCAGGTTGCCGTCACTGCCGAGCCACTCCCTGACCAGATTCAACTTCTCGAACCCGCCCGTGTCCTTGCCGTGCTCGGCGGCTGCGGTCACGGCAGCGGCAATCGCTCCCGCCGAAGTGCCGCCCACGTTGCGAAAGCTGTAGCCGTCCTCGTGGAGCCTGATGACAAGCGGCGGGTAGATGATGCCGCTCGTGATGCCGCCCTTCATCACAAGGTCGCACTCCTTCGGTGTGTTCCCGTCCGAGCCGGTCTGTGTGTTAGTCACGTGAAGCCTCCTGAAGTGAGAGTCGAAGCGAAGCGCGAGGCGCGCGGTGAAGAAAGGGGCGGGGCGCGGAGGTGTTTGCATGCACGCCCCACGCGCCGACTGGATTCGGCCGTCTGCGGCCGCGTAATATATCACCGCCTTGCATCCGACCGGGGAAAAAATTGAAGGGCTCGTGCGCGACCTGCCCGACCCAGATGGCGCGCGACTCTTCTACGAGCGCGTGACGGTCGCGCACACACGCGCCGCGCGCGCCTTCGAGCGCGACGAGCGGCTGCTCTCCGATGCGCTCGCGCTCGCGGCGTGGAGCCCGCTGCTGGCGACGACGCTCGAACAGAACCCCGACTACCTCACATGGCTCTCGCGCGAGAGGGCGAGCGCGCGCGTGAGGACGACAGAGGAGTTGGGCGAGTCGCTTGCGCGCTTCGCGCTCACGCACACGAGCAGCGCCGCGCAAGTCATGCTCGCGCGCTTTCGCCGCCGCGAGTTGCTGCGCGTCTACCTTCACGACATAAGACACACCACGACTCTCGTCGAGACGACCGAAGAGTTGTCGAACCTCGCCGACGCGTCGCTCAGCTATGCTCTGAGCCTCGCGCTTCAGGAGCTTGAGAACCTCTACGGCGCGCCGCGATGTATGGACGAGCGCGGGCGCACGACCCCGGCCGGTGTAACAATCGTCGCACTCGGCAAGCTCGGCTCGCGCGAGTTGAACTACTCCTCGGACATCGACATCACTTTCCTCTACTCCGACGACGGCGAGACCTCGGGCGCGGGCGAGCGCGGCGCGGTCACGAATCGCGAGTTCTTCTGCAAGCTGGCCGAGCGCGTCACACGCATCGTCGGCAGCACCGCGTCGGGCGAGGGTGCGGCCTATCGCGTTGACCTCAGACTCAGACCACACGGGCGCGACGGCGCACTTGCCGTCTCTCTCGCTGAGGCGCTGCGCTACTACCACGCGTCGGCACACGCGTGGGAGCTTCAGGCGCTGATACGCTCGCGCGCGTCCGCGGGCTCGCAAGGTCTGTTTGCGCGTTTCAGTGAAGGCATACGCGCACGCGTCTATCGCGACGACCAGACGGTCGCGCAGGCGCTCGCTGACGTGCGCCTCGCCAAGCAGAAGATAGACCGCTTCCACGCCGAAGAGTCGCGCGGCTTCAACGTCAAGCTCGGCCACGGTGGTATACGCGAGATCGAGTTCGTCGCGCAGGCTCTCCAACTCGCGCACGGCGGGCGCGACCCTTGGCTGCAAGCGTCGCACACGCTCATCTCTCTCGGCCGCCTCGCCGACCGGGGCCTCATCACCGAGCGCGAGCGGAGCGAACTCTCCGACGCCTACAACTTTCTGCGCACGGTCGAGCATCGCCTTCAGATGGAGCAAGGTCTGCAAACGCACACCGTGCCCGAGACGGCTGCGCGGCGAGAGACGCTTGCGCGACGAATGCACTTCGCGTCGCCGCACGCACGCGCCGAGTTCGACGCGTCGCTCGCTCTGCACACTTCGGCCGTCAGTCGCGCCTTCCAACGTGTCTTCGGCGTCGAGGATGAAGGTCGTGTTGAAGCGAACGCGCCGGGAGTTAAGGCGGACTCTGACGCGGCCGCCGACTCGCAACGGGCGGGCGGCGCTCACGTTTACACGGCGTCGGCGGCGGAGCCCGGCGAGGCAGCGGAGGATGCGAATATTCGTTTCGCGGCGGAAGTCTTCGCGCGCCGACTCGCAGCCGGCAAAGCTACGTCCGAGCTTGAAGAGGTCGAGCGTTTGTTGCGCGATGAGGCGGCGGCGTCGCTCAACCGGCGACGCGCTCTGGGGCTGGCCGCGCGTGTCGCCGCGTCACTCGCGAAGACGGGCGAGGCGGTAGGGCTCTCCGATGAATCGCTGCGCGGGCTTGTGCGTCTATGCGGCGCGTCGGAGTTCTTCGGCGAGATGCTGACG
>JAVXWN010000166.1:0-22613 GCA_032230645.1 Acidobacteriota bacterium
CCGAGCACGATGCCCGACTCGCAGGCCGAGGCAAGGCGTCGTGGCTGGCTCTATGGTAAGGTGCGATGAGATGAGCCTGCGACATTATCGCTGAGCAGCCCTGCGTCATTTTCCCTGAGCAGTAACACGATTTTGTTTCCTGACCGCTTATCACTTTTGAGAGGAGAAGAAGAAGAGGGTTCAAGGTCTGTGGTAGAAGTGAAGCTGCCAAGCCACTACTTTTACCGGAGTCAGAGCCATGAACCCGTTGCGAAGATACCCTGTCCTCGCCTCCTTGTTAAGTCCCTTTCGGCTGTCGCAACAGAAGACCTGCGCCGCCTTAGTCGCCGCCTTGTGCCAGGCCGCGCAGGCTTCGAGCTTCGCCATCGCCGGGCAGCTCTCTTGCCTCACAGAAGTTCAGTTCGGCTCTGCCCTGACGCGGCTCTACCGCTTCCTCCGCAACGAGCGGTTTGACAACTGGCTCCTGACCGAACAGATGTTTGGGCTGCTCGGCAAAGAGCAAAAACACCTGCTCTTAGCGCTGGATTGGACAGCCTGGCAAGACCGCTTCTCGGTGCTGACCGCGAGCGTATGCGTCGGTACGCGCTCGCTTCCTGTCGCCTCATCAGCCTGTGTCAAGCGCAACCTGGCGCGTTCACAGAACCTGTGGGAAGAGACTTTCCTCCGGCTCTGTGTTGACCGCCTGCGCGCGTCGGGCGTGAGTGCGGTCTGGCTCTGCGACCGCGGTTTTCACCGCGTGGCCTGGCTCAAGCGACTGTTGGAGTTCGAGCAACACTTTGTCGTCAGGTTGCAACGAGATGTGACGGTGCATCTCCGGGATGAAGCGCATCTGCTCAAGAGTTTAGAGCTCAAAGAAGGTGAGCAGCGTGACTTCGGCTTCGTCCACCTGCGCGCGGACGGCTTCGTCCGCGTCAGACTCATCGGCGTCTGGGCTGTGGGGGCGAAAGAGGTCTGGTGGTTGGCGACCGACTTAACGAACCGAGTCTCGAAGATCGTCAGCTACTATGACCGGCGGATGGGCATTGAGGAACAGTTCAGAGATGCCAAGGGCGTGCGCTTCGGGCTAAAGCTCAAGTGGACGCAGTTCACCAAGGCAGAGTTCGTCGCGCGGATGTATTTACTGGTCGGCATCGTTCTTCTGCTCTGGACGAGCGTGGGACGAGCGGTTGAAGTTGAGGAGCCGAAGGTGCGCCTGCGGAGCAAGACGAAAGGGGCGCGACTATCACTCGCCCGCATCGGTTCCTACTACTGGCAGAAGATGTCTCGGCAACTCAAGCTAACGGTAACTTTTGTGCGCGAGCATCTGCCACCGCCACATCTCAGACTCTTCAAATGGTTGAGTGCTCCCCAAAAGTGATAAGCGGTCAGGTCTAAAAAGTATTGAATAATCTTGCCCGGTGGAGCACAATAGCGCCGCCGATGTCGCCCTGGCTTTTCGACCTGCCGGAGCTTTACATTCTCTGGTCGCAGGTTCTCACGACCATGTCTCTGTCCGACGAATAAGCAGAACCTCATCCCGGCGTGCGCTCACTGCGCTCCGGCTGAGGCGGCTACGCTTCCCATACAGGTTCAAGCAGGAGAGCAATCCCATGCCCACCAAAGTCGCCAAGAAGACCCGGCGCGCACGCCCCGCTGCCGCGAAGCGTGGCGCGGGGCCCGATGTCCCCGCAGCGGGGGACATCGCCGCGCGGCCAGATGCTGCTTCAGCGCCGGGCACCTCGATTCCATTCTTAACGCCCCACGCGTTGATTCTGGAGACCACGAACGTCCCGCCGCCCTTGGCGCGCCCGCTCAAGGCCTACGCCTTCGACCCGAGCCTCGGCCGCTTCATCGGCAACGAAATGATGATCGAGGTGAAGTACGAGAAGCTTCTGCCCGGCCCCATCGGCCAGAAGGTCGCCGTCATAGACTACGACGGGGCCAACAAGGTCTTCTACAAGCCGGTAGACCTCGACGACCCTGGACTGCTCATCAGGGGCGGACTGTCGCCTTCGGAGTCAGACCCGCGCTTCCACCAGCAGATGGTCTATGCCGTGGTGAGCGATACCGTCCAGCACTACGAAGCGGCGCTCGGCCGACGCGTACGCTGGCGCAACCGCGCCAACCGCCTCAACCTCTACCCGCACGCGATGGTCTCGGCCAACGCCGCCTACTCGCGCGCGGCCGAGGGCATTCTCTTCGGCTACTTCCGCGCCAGTCAGACCGACCCGGGGCGCAACCTGCCGGGGCAGACGGTCTTCACCTGCCTCTCGCACGATATCATCGTCCACGAGACGACACACGCCATCCTCGACGGCATGCGCCCCTTCTTCGCCGAGCGCACCAACCCGGACGTGGCCGCCTTCCACGAGGCGTTCGCCGACCTCGCCGCGCTCTTCCGCCACTTCTCGCACAAGGAGGCGCTGCTCGACACCATCCAGAAGACCGGCGGCCGCCTCTACGAATACCACCTCCAACCCGATGCGGGGATAGGTAATGGGACGAGGGCGGACGGGAAGGACGGTGACGAAGGCCCTTCGATTCAGGCAGAGTTCTCCGGCAGCAACCCTTTGGTCGGACTAGCGCAGCAGTTCGGCGAGGCGCGAGGCACCGGCCGGGCGTTGCGCTCCGCGCTGGGTTACAGGCCCGACCCGACCCTGATTAAGAACCCCGACCTCGAAGCGCACGAGCGCGGTGCCATCCTCGTCTCGGCCGTGTTCGACGCCTACTTCACAGTCTACCTACGGCGCACGACCGACCTCTTCCGCATCTTCCGCGCCGGGGGCGGGACGACGGCTTCGGTCGAGCTTTCGTCCTCTATGGCGAACATGCTGGCCGGGGCCGCGAGCCGCACCGCCGAGGACTTCTTCCAGATTTGCGTACGCGCGATTGACTACTGCCCGCCGGTGGACATCACCTTCGGCGACTACCTGCGCGCCGTGATGACCGCCGACCGCGACATGCACCCAACCGACAATGACGGCGTGCGCGACGCCTTCATGCAGGCGTTCCGCCTCCGCGGCATCGTCCCGCTCGACGCGGAGTTCTTCTCGGAAGACGCGCTCTGCTGGCCGCCCGTACCGCCTACGTGCCTTCCGCCGGTCAAAGCTTTCATCGAAGAACCCCCGGACTCCGGCAGCAGGGTGGAGAGGGAACTCATCTTCGGCGACCCCAACGGGCTTACGCGGCAAGAGCAGAACGTCAACGCCAGAGTGCTGGGGAACTACGCCAAGCAGAACGCCGCGCTCCTCGGCTTCCGCCCCGGCCTGCCCATCCAAGTGCCTTCATTCCACCCGGCCTTCCGCCTCGCGCCCGACGGCAGCTTGCGCGTTGACATGGTCGTGAACATGCTGCAGAAGTACAACGCGCCGTTCGACCCGAACCGGCCGCAGTTGGGAACATTCCCCGTGCGCGGCGGGGTCACGCTCCTCATCGCCAAGCCGTCGCTCGTGGACGGCTTGTACCCGCCGGCCGAGATTCGCTACCTGATTCAGAAGCGGCTCGACCCCGGCGGGCAGCGTGAGGAACGCCAGCGCCGCTTCAGCCTGCGCGAAGGGCTGCAAGAGGGCAAGGGCGAAGACCGCTTCCTCATCAACTTCAACCTGCTGCATGGGGGAATCTGAGATGACCACGTCAAAGAAGACCGCCGGGAAGAAGAGCGCCGGCAGTAAGAAGACCGCCGCCGGGTCGAAGAAGGCCGGCTCCAAGAAGTCCGGCTCCAAGAAGTCCGGCACCACCCGGAACCCAGCCTCCGGCAAGAAGGCCGGCTCTAAGAAGTCTGCCTCAACGAAAGGGGCCGCCCGAGCGTCGAAGGCGAAGGGACTCAGGGTGCGGATGTACCGCGTCGGCTTCGGCGACTTCTTCCTCATAACGGTGCCGACGCCAAAGGGCGACCGCTACATCGTCATTGACTGCGGGGTCTTCAAGGGCACGTCCGGCACGGGCGACATCGGCTCGATTGAGGACGCTATCCAAGACCTCTACAAGACGACGGGCGGCAAGCTCTCGCTCGTCATCATGACCCACCGCCACGCAGACCACATCGCGGGCTTCAGCCGCGCGGCCGAGACCTTCAGGAAGTTCGAGGCGAGCATGGTCTGGATGCCCTACTGGGAGCAGTTCAACGAAAAGAAGGGCTCACCCCATAACTTGCAGTTCCAGATCGAGCAGTTGGCGATGCAGCTCGCTTTGCAGTTCCGCGGCCGCGAGGACAAACAAGCGCGGATGGCGCTCGACCTGCTCTGGGACGCCACGGGCGTTGATTTCAATGCCACTCCCACGGGCGAGAAGAAGCTCAGCGGCAACGCCCTCGCGCTCGACCTGCTTAAGAACCATCTGGGCAAGGGCGGCAAGAACGTCAGGTACTACGCCGCCGGCGACGAGCCGGAGCTGCCAGCCGAGCTGAAAGGCCTCTCGGCGGCTATCCTCGGCCCGCCCCCGGAGGACGCACAGGTGTTCCTGAAGCTCGACGACCTCAAGAAGGGGGTCGGGCAGTATCTCGACTCCACTGCGGGCGGCGACGACGGGCCGGCGGCGATCCGCCCCTTCCGCCAGCAGTGGTGCGCCGAGCCGGAGCGCGACTACCCTGCGAAGGACGCGCAGGGCCGGGCCATCAATTACACGGAAGTGGTCAAGGATGTGTCCGGCGCGCAGCCCGACATGCTCGCCGCCGCCGCCATCGCGATAGACAAATTTCTTAACAACCAGAGTCTCGTCGTGCTCTTCACCTTCGCCGGTAAGAAGCTGCTCTTCGTCGGCGACGCACAGGCCGGCAACTGGGAGCACTGGCTCTACCGCGTAGACGCGCCGGACAGAGACCCGACCAAGCTCGGCGACATTGCAGAGGATAGCCGGCAGCTTCTCCGCGACATAGACTTCTATAAGGTCGGCCACCACGGCAGCACCAACGCCACGCCCATACAGGCGGTTGAGGCGCTCGGCGGCGACCGCCCCGCCAAGAGCATCGTGGCGATGTGCTCGACGGAGGAGGGTGTCTACGGCAACCCCGACCCCAGCAAGGGCACCGAGGTTCCGCGCGTGCCCCTGATGGACGCGCTCGGCAGCAGGTGCACCCTCGTGCGGAGCGACGCCATTGCCATCGAAGTCGCTGGCGAAAAGCTCCCGGCCGTCTCGACCCTGCCGAGGCCGAAGTCCGGCAAGCTGACGCAGGGCGACCTCTACATCGAGTACTCGTTCTGAGTTAAGATCGGCGGCAACTTCCGACAGTGATGACGTGATGGTGGAAGACCCTAGCGCACGAGAAAGGCCGGGCGACGACGTGACCTTGGAAGACAGCGTGAAAGTCACGCCCCCAGTAGACCCGGAGGGGGGCGAGCCTGAGACGGACGCGCCGGTCGGCGGGATGGCGCTTTGCCTCTCGGGCGGCGGCTACCGCGCGATGCTGTTTCACCTCGGGACGCTGTGGCGTCTCAACGAACTGGGCTACCTGCCGAAGCTGGACAGGGTTTCGAGCGTCTCGGGCGGGTCGATTACAGCCGCCGTGCTGGCGCTGAACTGGGGGCGCCTCGATTTCGACGCGGGCGGGGTGGCCAGGCATTTCCAGACGCTCGTGGTCGAGCCCGTGCGGCGGCTCGGCAGGACGACAATCGACGTTCCTGCCGTGCTCCTCGGCGTCTTCGTCCCGGGCGGCGTCGGCGACCGTGTGGCGGGCTCCTACCGCAGGCACCTCTTCGGGGGCGCGACGCTGCAGGACCTCCCCGACCGCCCCTTCTTCGTCCTCAACGCGACGAACATGCAGTCGGGAGTCCTCTGGCGCTTCACGAAGGCATTCACCTGGGACTATCGGGTCGGCCAGACCATAAACCCGCGCATCGGGCTGGCGACGGCGGTCGCTGCCTCGGCGGCCTTCCCGCCCGTCCTGTCGCCGGTCACGCTCAAACTTGACGACGCGGACTACACCCCAGGGTCGGGGCAGGACTTGCAGCGCCCGCCTTTCACCACCCGCGTCGTCCTGACGGACGGCGGCGTCTATGATAACCTCGGCCTCGAAACCGCTTGGAAAAGGTGCCACACCGTTCTCATCAGCGACGCGGGCGGGAACCTGAAGCCGGAGGAGAAGCCGAAGAGGAACTGGCTGCTCCACACGATCAGGAACCTCTTCATCATCGACAACCAAGTGCGGAGTCTGCGCAAGCGCATGATCCTAGACGCCTACAGGATGGGGGACCGCCTCGGCGCTTACTGGGGCATCCGGACGGACATACACAACTACCCCCTGCCGCGGTACCCGCTCGACTGCCCCTTCGAGCAGATCATCCGCCTCGCCAACATCGCCACACGTCTGAAGGCGCTCCCGCCCGTCACTCAGCAGCGCCTCATCAACTGGGGTTATGCCGTCTGCGACGCCGCCGTGCGCGCGCACGTTGACTCCACCCTTCCCGGGCCCGCCGCCTTCCCCTACCCCGACGCCGGGGTCGGCTGACCGTTGGGCCCAATTCCGCGAGGGATGAAGATGGTCACCAATCAACTGAAGGGGGCGGTCGAGGAGCTTTGGAATCTGTTCCGCTCCGCCGGCATCACCAACCCGCTCTCGGCCATGGAGCAGATCTCTTACCTGATCGCTCTCAGGTGGTGGGACAAGGCCGACGGCGACATCGAGGAACTCCCAGCGCCCTTCGGCAAGGCGACGCCCCGCCGCTGGTCCGCCCTCAAGAAGGCGCGCGCGGCCGAACTGCCGGGGCTGGTCGAGAGTGCCTTCGAAGGGCTGCGCCTGACCGACCAGTACGGCGAGGACTTCAGCGCCGCGATGCGAGACGCCTCCCTCCGAGTGCCGAAGGCGAACATCCTCAAGCCGGCCATCGAGATGATCGACAAGCTGCCCTTCGGCCGCGGGGACGCGGACACGCCGGGGCAGCTCTACGAGGAACTGCTGTCCCTAGCCTTCTCCGCCGGGAAGCATACGCAGTTCCGCACGCCCCGCCACGTCGTCGAGACGATGGTGGAGCTGGCCGACCCTCAGGACGGCGAGAGGGTGTGTGACCCGGCCGCGGGCACTGGCGGCTTCCTCATCTCCGCCTACCGGCGCGTCTACGACGCTGGCTCCGTGCCGTCCTCAGAAAGTTTCACCGGGTTTGATTTCGACACTACGATGGTGCGGCTCGGGATCATCAACATGATCATGCACGGCATCCGCCGACCGTCGTACAAACACCAGGATATGCTCGGCGTGGGGCCGAAGCTGACGCGCAAATACAACCTCGTCCTCTCCTTCCTGCCCTTCGGCGGGAAGGTCGAACGGGCGAAGGTGGACAAGAGGCGGCTGACGCTCCCGACGAACAGGACCGAGCTGCTCTTCATCGAACAGAGCCTGGCCCTCCTGAGGGGCGGCGGCCGCTGCGCCGTCGTCGTCCCCGAAGGGGTCATGAGCAACGAGGACCCGGACTGCCGCGAGCTGCGCCGGAGGCTCGTCGAGGGGAATAGGCTGGAGGCCGTGGTCTCGCTCCCGCGTGGCACCTTCCTCCCTTACACGGCGGTCAAGACGGCGATCCTGCTGATGACGAAGGGCGGGCGGACGGATCGCGTCTGGTTCTACGACGTGATGGCGGACGGCTACACTCTCGACGACGGGCGGGTGCCCAATCCGGGGCACAACGACCTCAAGTTCGTGCCGCAGGCTTACCGCGTGATGGTCGGGGGCGCGCAGGAGAAGTGGGCGGCTGGGGCCAAGGATGTCGCCGAGCAGCGCTCGCTCTCCGTCGGGCGCGCGGAGATTGCCGCCCACGACTACAGCCTCACCTCCGACCTCTACCGCCGGGCCGCACAGGAGGTGGCGCGCGAGGACATCCGCGCCATCCTCACACGCATCCTCGACCTCCAGAGCCAGATCAGGCGCAAGGTGAAGAGCATCGAGGCCAAGCTCCCGGGGGTGCTCGATGCTTGAGCCGCGCTTCAAAGGCTGGCCCGTGGCGGAACTCGGGATGGTCGCGACGGTCAACGAGCGCCTCATGGACGTGCGCCTCCCCCCGGGCAAGCCTCTCTACTTCATCAACATGCTGATCATCTCGCCCGAGACGACGCTAGCCGAGCCGACCGAGGCGAAAGGGCGGACGCCATCGGACGGTGCCCTCGTCGTCAGGGAGGGGGACGTGCTGCTGGCGAAGAATTCAATGAGCTGGGAGAAGGGGCGGGTCGCGGTCATGGGCCGCCTGCGGGGCGGGATCGGCTTCGTCGAGCCCGGCATCCACGTCATCTGTCCCGGCCGGAGGCTGTCCGCGCGGTGGCTCTGGCACCTCCTGCGCCAGCCGAGCCTCCCGAAGCTGTTGGGCCCCGGCCCGAGCGTGCCCGGCACGTGGCACAACTTCAAGGCGGAAGCCTTGCAGACCCTCCCCCTTCCGCTGCCGCCCCTCGCCGCGCAGTTGAGAATCGTCGGCCTGCTGGACGAGGCGGAAGACGCGCGGCACCTGCAAAGGGAGTCCTCCGCCGAGACGGAGCGGGCGCTCACGGCGGCCTTCTCCAGGACGTTCGGCGACGCGGACAGCCGCCCGAACAAGAGTGTCACGCTCGCGAGTTTTATCGAGCGAGTAGAGAAGGGCGGCGCGCCGGGCGCGGCCACTCTGCGGCGTCCCGCCTCCGCCGGGGAGTACGGGCTGCTCACGCCATCGGCAGTGACATCCGGCAGGTTCCTGGCGGCGCAGAACTTCGGACTCGGGATGTCGAGCAGGCCGCCGAACCTCAGGGCTGTCGCGCGGGGTGACCTCCTGATGGCCTGGATGGCCGCCCGCGAGGAGGTCGGGGCGACGGCGCTCGTCGAGGACATCCGCGACGGGCTGTACTTGCCGGAAACCCTGTGGCGGCTGATACCCCGCCCGGGCGTTGACGCGCACTTCCTCAAGGCGTTCCTTTCGGCCCCGCAGACCCGCCAGCGGATGCGCGACCTCGCGTCCGGCAGCGCGGTCGTCAAGCTGTCCCCGAATCGCCTGCTCTCCCTGCCGGCCTTCATGCCGCCGCCCGCAGCGCAGGAGCGCTTCGCCGACCTCTACCGGGCGCTGACCGATGCCAGGGGGATGCAGGACGAGCTGGACGCGGAGTTGGGCGGGCTGCTCGATGCTATGCTGTCGCGCGCCTACGCGAGCCGCCCGCCGTCGCCCGCGAAGGCGCGCGCGAAGAGGGCCGCCAGGAAGGGTTCGCGCGGGACGCGGAAGCGTGCGGCGCGCGGACGTTCCGACGCCGGGCGGCCCGTGGCCTCGGAACTCGCCGAGGCCGAGTCGCGCATCATCTGGGGAAAGCTCTCCGACTTCCAGCGCGCCGTCTGGGAGGCGATCCTCACCTTCGGCCAGCAGTTTCGCGTCGGCGACATCATGCGCGCTGTGAAGGTGCCCGCCGGCACGTCGGCCGACCGCGAGCGGTTCCTCAGCGCCCTGGAGTTGCTCGTCTCGGTCGGCGGGGTAATCAAAGAGGGGCGCTTGGACGCAGACCGCTGGCGACGCCCCGACTTTGAGGGCGACCGGGGGGTCGGCTTATGAGGCTGCGCAAACTCTGGCTCGGCAACTACAACAACCTGAAGGACGTCGAGATCGCATTCGACCCCGCGCCGTCGATGTACAGGTCGATGAGCCTGCGCTTCTTCGTGGGTCTCAACGGCTCGGGGAAGTCCAACGCGATGGAGGCCATCGGCCTCATCTTCAGCCACCTCGCGGCGGACGTTAGCCCCGGCATCGACTTCGACATCGAATACGAGCTGCGCGACCAAGTCGTCCGCATCACCACCAGGCTCGACAAGGTCGCGACCGCGACGATCTCGCCAATAGGCGCGGCGCTGCTCGTCCGCCCGCTCGCGGAGGTGAAGTGGAAGCCGGAGCACCTGCGCACGGGGTGGGCGACCTCCGGCGACGGTATCATCCCGGGGCGCGTCGTCGGGTACTCGACCGGGCCGACCAGCTCGCTCCAGCGGGCGCTCTCCGGCTCCATCGAGAAGATCGTCAAGGGCGCGCTCGGCGATTTCGAGGAGGAGCAGCAGCCGCAGGGAGTCATGGAGTCCGAGTGGGTAGCGAACCGCGAGGCGCTGCGCGATGATCTGAACCGCCGCTACGAGGCGTACCTCGACAACCCTTCGACCCTCTTCCTCGGCTCTGACGAAGCCCTCTGCGCCGTCCTGCCCCTCCTCGCGCACGAGGCGGGCGACGGGCAGAAGCTGGGGGCGCACCTTGCGCGCCGCGTCAAGCTCCTCGGTCGCATCAACCTCGACACGGCCGAGCCTCTGCTCGCCTTCTCGCTGCGCATCGCGGGCGACTGGCGACGCCGGCTCACGCCCCTGCGCGAGGGACGCCTCTCCTCTCTTCTGGGGCTGGCGCAGGTGCGGACGCCGGTCGACCCCGACCCGAACGACGCGGGTGCCGCCGCGTCCCAGACATCGCGCGACTTCTTCGCCGTCTTCGACCTTGATCAGGACTTCCGCCGCCGGAAGCTGAAGAACCCCGACCTCGCGCCGACCCCGCTGCTCTTCTTCGAAGAGCTGCTCGCGTGGAAGCGGCAGGGGGCGTTGCAGGAGATTCGCCTCGTCGTCAAGAAGAAGGACGTAGACGACCTGCTGCTCGTCTCCTCCCTCTCCGACGGCGAGTTCCTCTACCTCGGGCGGTACGCGCTCCTGCTCATGCTGCGCGACATCCCCGACTGTCTGGTGCTCCTCGACGAGCCGGAGACGCACTTCAACGACCAGTGGAAGACCGAGTTGGTGAAAGACATCTCGGGGCTACTGGAACTGAGCCCCGAGGTTCCGTCCGCCTCCGTCAACAACGAGGTCATTATCGCTACTCACTCCGACTTGACCCTGACCGACGCCGACCCGCGGCAGGTCTACGTCTTCGAATACAAGGAGGTGCCGGGCACCAACGGGAGCCCGGTGAGGAAGGTGATGGTGTCGCCCCCCGCCTTCTCCACCTTCGGTGCCAACCGCGGCGACGTCCCGAGGGGCCTCTTCCAGTCCCCGGCGAGCACCGGGGCGTATTCAAAAGACGTGATCGAAGCCGCGCTGGTTTCGGGGGACAAGAAGGAGATCGAGACGCTGCTGGAGACGGTGGGCCCCGGGTTTAACCGCTTCCGCCTGAACGAGAAGCTCTTGCAGTTGAGGGAGAAGGCGGGGAAGTGAGGGGGGAATGCTTCTTCCGATAAGCAACAAGGATTTCGTGGAGGACATGCTGCTGGCGACCGAACTAGCGGGGCGGGTGCTGGAGTACGCGGCCAACCGCGGGGAGGGCGGCTACGACATGGAGGACTTCAAGCGGAAGACGCAGGACGGCACCTGGCTGGCACGGAAGAAGCCCATCCGCGACGCGCTGAAGAAAACACTTAAGCTGACGCAGAAGGAGCGAGAAGACCTGTGGGAAGCCGTCAACAACGACATCCACTTCTACGAGAAGCTCGACGACCCCGCCTTCGAATTCAAGTACCGCGGACTGCCGGCCGCCGCACGGCAGGCGGGCGACGAGCTGCTCCTCCAGTTCTACGAGATTCTGAAGAAGTCGGGCTTCTCGAAGTTGACCGGCCAGCGACTGGAAAGGCTGGACGGGGCCATCCTGGAGGAACTTTACCGTCAGGGCAACAAGAACTGTTCGATCTGCCCGGCCTGCCTGACGGCCTTTTTACCGCGGGCCGTCGATGAGATTTCTCAGAACGACCGCGAGCACTACTTCCCACAAAGCCTCTACCCCTCACTCGCCGTCCACCCCTATAACCTCGCCATCTCGTGCATCCCGTGTAACCAGCGCCGGCACTCCAACATCGACCCGATCTCGAAGCACAAGGCCGGTGCCCTGCTCGACAGCTTCCTCCCTTACTCGCGGCCCGGAATCGACGACGTTGAGCTACGTTTCAGCCCCGAGGAGAAAGAAAATATGGTGCGGCTTTCCGGCAAGCAGGGGAGAACGCGCGCCGTCGCGCGCGCGCGGAACTTCGACCGTATGTATAAGCTCTCCAAGTTCTGGAGCGGTTTATTCGGGGAGGTTGATCGAAACCTGGCCCAGAGTGCCTTTAACGGGGTGAGCACCCTTACGTTAGAGAACATCGGAAAAGAGTTAGAGCGAATAGTGAGGGTGAACGATGCTATAAAGTTTACGGAGCCGGCGGCCTACCTGAAGGGCCGTTACGCCGCCTGGTTATTACTGGACAAACATCTGGAGACGTGGTTTGAAAGCTGGAAGACAGCCTTCGGAGCCTATTAAGGCTGTCAGTTTTGCGCCCAATGAACAGTATCTTATTGCGGCAGGGCCCGCCGGGCGATTGCAATTCTGGGATTTTAATAAAGGTGAAACATTCCTTTATCATTACGATTTTGGGGCAAGTGCTTGACTAGACTTTTACCTGATGGACGGTTCAATGCTAACTCTGAAGGTAGGCGGTACCTTTGTTATACCATCGTAGCCATGTGCTCGACGGAGGTGAAGGTCTATGAGAACTCAGTTAAGGGCAGCGAGGTTCCTCGCGAACCTTTGATGACGGCGCTCGGCGACCGATGTACTCTCATCCGGAGCGACGCCATCGAGATTACCGTCGCCGACGAAAAGATTCCTGCCATCTCATTACTGCCGAAGCCGAAGGCAGGCAAGTTGACGAGGGGCGACCTCTACGTCGAGTACTCATTCTGAAAGGGCCGCCGGAGCCGGGCCGGCGCGCATCTGCCTAATTGTTCGTATTCCCGGGGGCGGAGTTTGTGTTAGGGTATTTGTGAGTGACGTGCCTTCTGTGTCTCCTGCCGTGCTTCCCCGCAACAGAGCTATTAGTCGTCACCGTATTGCTGTTCGCGTTAGTGGAGGCGTTTGAGTTGCTGTTGTGGGTGTTAGCATGTTGACCCCGGCGAGGTCGGGTATTGCGCTGCCCCGCGTTACTATGGAGTCGCGAACTCACCGTCATGTTCGAGTTACCCGTCCCTCCGTTGTCGTTCGAACTCGCGTTACTATTCTCACCTGACTTGTTGCCGTTACCTGCCGGGGCGGTGCCGCCGACGCCCGAGCCAATTCCAAAGGTGTTAACATTGAGTGTGTTCTGATTGCCCACGTTGGTGTTCCCTTTGTTAATGCTCTCATTGTTAGTGCTCCCAGTGTTGGTGTTCCCAATGTTCGCATTGCCCGCTCCAGGGTTACCGGCGCTCACGAGTCTACTCAACAGAGAGCGTAATGAAACAGGGGCGAGGGTCGCTGAAATCAGGAGCAAGGTGACTAAGCCGACGACGAGCAAGGAGCGGATGCCGGCGCGCGGTCTCAGCAAGAAGAGCTTGTGAAGCAGGTAACCGAGGAAGGCGCAGAGCGCGAAGACGACCGCCGCAAAGGGAAGTATCATAGGGCCGCGCACGGTCGCCGAAGGTGGAAGACGCAAGGGCAGGAGGTAGGCGGCGGCCCAGGCAAGCGCGGCGAGGGCGAGGGCGACACGGAATCTTATTGCGGTTCTCAATCCGAACGCGGGCAGCCCGCTATTATAAAGCGCCGGCCGGAAGAGTCGTGACGATTGGGCCACTTTCAAGAACGGGCTCGGCAGGGACTCCAACTTCGAATGCCAGACCCTGTTCTCCATGACGGCGTCGAGGCTCTCGCGGTCGCGTCTGAACAGCCACCTCTGGGCGACTATATTGATTCTGTAAGCTATCTCGCCGACCGTACCCTTCATCTCGTCGCGCGGGCGTGACTTCTCCATCAACTCCAGAACCGCCTGCCTGACGAGCGCCTCCTGGCCGGGGCTGAGCAGCGAGATCAACTGCGCGCGTATCTCGTCGGGGATGCTGCCGGTGCGGAACCATGACAGGCGAACCAACTTCAGTAGATTCTCTTCAGTGATTAGGTTCTCTGTGTCCGAAAGCAGCGCTCCGAGGTGGAGTGTCAAGTCCCACTGTAACTCCGGGTAAACGGCGCAGGCGCAGAGCCATGTAAAGACTCTCGGGCTCATGTACGCACGCAGCCGCTGGACGACGCCGGGCTGTTCCAAATCCGGCGCGGGCCGGGCCTTGTCAATGTTTCGCCAGACGAAGATGTCCGGCGTGACCGCTGTATCGAAGTAGTCAACCACCGCCGCCAGACCGTCGAGCGTGGCGGGCAGGATAAAGAAGTCGGAGGCGAGAAGCGTCTCCCTTCGCCCCCAATCAACTGCCGGCCTCGGTGTCAGCACGGCGCGCTCCTCCCAGCGCCGGAACAGCTGGTTGGCCGGGTGCGGGCTCCCCGTCATAGGGTCAAGGAGCTTCCTGCCGTCGCTGAAGATTAGCAGGCGGTGTTCCCCATAGCTCTCCTGTAGTTCAGAGAGATGCATATAGTTGCCATAGGCGTCGCAACAGAGTCTGGGGTCGCCGAAGAAGAAGCAGACCGTGTAGAGGTCTTCTCGCTCGACCGCCGCGACCAGCTCGGAGAAGAGCTGCGCCTGATGATCCAGAAACGAGTCGCGGTCTATCAGAATCAGGTATTCCGGTGCCTTTGTGGCCGCCCGGTAGCGAAGGCTCGGAAAGCCGCACGACCGCAGCGTGGCGGCGACGGTGGTAGGAACGTCCAGCCGGTCGAACTCCGCCACCTGTCTCTGGCGCAGACGCAGCAACGCGCGGTTGAACTCCTCACGCGCGTAGGGCGACGCGGAAGCCTCCGTGTTCTCAAACTGCCAGACGAGCGGCGGCTTTCGGTTGAGTTGCTCGCTCAGGGTCTGCTGGCGCTGAAAAAATTTGTACGCTTCGTAAAAGCCGAAGCCGAACAACGAGAGGCCGACGGCGAGAAGTATTATGGCTGAGTAGTGTGGCTCTGCGCCTCCGTCGACCGGTGTCGGACTCGGGAGGGGAGAAGGCGAAGTCTTCACCTCGGCTGGGGGCGCGGGCGTTACCTCCGGCGTGATGGACGGTATACCGGGCGTCCGCGTCTTGGAGGGGAGAACGCCCGCGCCGCCGGGTTCCATCTTCTCGTGAGAGTTCATCGGCTCGGCCACACCGGAATTGGCGTTGGCTTGCGCGGTGTTGTTTGCCAGGGTTACTTGCGGGGACGAACTCGGAGTCGGCGTAGGCCCGTTAACATTTCCAGGCACCTCTGCCTTGCGTGAAGGCAAGAGGAATAGGAGCGCGAGCAGCAGGACGAGCAGAGCACCCGCCGGTATCCAGAGCCGGCGCAGTTTGCGCGAGCGCTTCGCAGGAGTCCGGCTGAGGTTGAGACGCTGTGACACGTCCGAGGTCTTGGAGACATGTTCGTCGCCGCCCGTCCCTGCGGCAGGGGAGAACCGCTCAAGATAGTCGTCAATGATTTTAAGAAATCTATCCTGCTGTTCGCGGCTCGTCGCGAAGACGGGGCAGAGGAGCAGTCTGAGGTCGCTGAAGGACGGGTAGTCAAGCGGGGCGTCAACGTCCTGCGGAAGGCGCAGTCGCAGGTAGGGGTCGGCCCTCTTGAGGAGGGCTTCGAGGCGCACGTAGTGGCCCACGCCGACGTGCTCGAAGCCGGCCTGCTGCCGCAGGTAACGAATGAACCCCGCCAGCGACGGAAGCGGCTGTTCGCTCATCGGGTCGTAAGTCCACCTTCTCCTAAGACCACATCTTCTTCACGATGGCCTCGTGGTCTTGCCTGTTCTTCGCGAGGATTGCGTAGGTCATGACGACCAAGTCCTTTTTGTTCTGGTCTGTCACGTCGAGCTGCAACTCCTCAAGTAGCCGGAGCCAAATCAGGAGCTCGGCGGTGGCTGGCCGCTTTTTCATCTCAACTTTCCTGATCGCGAGGAAGTGCTCGATGGCCTTGCCGACGACCTCCTCGGGCAGCGTCAGAACCTTAAGGCGGCGGTCAACAATCCTCTTCAAGTCGTCAACTTCCGTCGGGAATGTGATGTGGTAGAAGACGCACCGCCTGAGGAATGCGTCCGGGAGGTTCTTTTCGGAATTGCTCGTTAAGATTACTATGGGCCGCCGGCTCTTCTCGGCCACGAAAACGCGCTCAAGCTCTTTGACCTCGAAGGCCATCTCCTCGATCTCGTTGAGGAGGTCGTTGGGAAAGTCGCGCGGGGCCTTATCAACCTCA
Source organism: Acidobacteriota bacterium (assembly GCA_032230645.1). GTDB lineage: Bacteria > Acidobacteriota > Blastocatellia > Pyrinomonadales > Pyrinomonadaceae > QHXN01. Next base: position 15,954 of record JAVXWN010000166.1, read on the forward strand.
TCAATCAGGACGACGGAGCGCGCGCCCCCTTCAACCCACGCGCGCGCCGGCAGGAAGTCCCTGGCCAAGTCGGAGTCTGCGGCGAGAAGGATGGCCTTCCCGAGCGCCTCGAAGGTGATGTATTTCTCAACGGGCCTCTGGACTGTAAGGTGGATGTCTTGAAAGTGGCGCAGGGCGTCGTAGCGGTAGAAGAGGTCTTTCGCCGCAGATGTGGTCTTCGTGTGAAAGACGAAGGGCTCGTTCCTGGGCCCATCCGACCTGCCGTAGCCTCCCTCCTCGTTCCCGCGGTGGCCGAATGGAAGTTCAAGCTCGCGCGCGACGCTCCACGCGAGTTGCGTTTTGCCAGTCCCCGGGTCGCCCGTCAGCAGCAGCGGTTGGCCGAGTATGAGGGCCACGTTGACGGCGGCGCGTAGCCCCTCACCGGCCTCGTAATCGGCCGCGCTCTCCGCGAGAGTGTTCTCGTCGTAGGGCGGGACTTCTATCGGCGGCATGCCGGGCAGCAGGTCGTTGCGCTCGCTGAGCGTCTGGCCGTTCCCGGCGTAGGGCCACATTTCCGGCTGGTCCATCATGATTGACTCACGCTCCGATAAACTTCTCGTATATCTCCTTCAGCTTAGGCTCGACATACATCATCGGCCTAGACTTGGCGCGCGAGCCTGAGCCGCGCCCGAAGATTTCGTTGCACTGTTTCACAGGGTCTATGCCAGCCCCGACAATATGGTAGTTGTCGAACCAGTTTTCGACGTGCCAGCGGCTAACGTCCTCAAGCTTTTCCAGTCTGATGCAAAAGCAGTTCAGGTTCGCATTCGAAACGCAGGCGGGCAGCTCAGAAATCTGCTTGATCGTGGTGACGACCGGGTGTTCGTCGTCCTGAACGCCCGCCCGCCCGGCGTCGTAAATGACGTTGAGAAAGATCAGGCAGGGCGGAATCGCGGCGTCGCGCTTAACCCCACCCCAGAAACGCAGGTACTCCCCTATGGTCTGAGCCGTGTCTTCCCGCCACTCCCGTATCTGGTGCCTCACTACAACGAAATCTGCCCGCTGCGAGAGCAGCGCTGGGCGGAAGGCGTCGGGGGTCAACGCGTCGGGCTTCATACCTCTGGTCTTGACGCCGAACCGCTCGAAGAGTTGCGCGAGAAGTAAGTAGGTGTCCAGCGTGATGTCGCCCATGCACGGCCATTCGTCGTTAATCTCGACGAAACAGGGGCCAACCGTGACGGGGTCTTTCATCTCCTCGAAATACTTCTTGATGACGGTGTGGTAGAAACGGACAATAAGGCTGTTGTGATTCTGGCCGACGGGACCGTGGATGAGGAAGACGCGCGGGCTGGGTGACTCCTCGGCGTTGAACCCAACGCGCAGCGTCGTGGTCAACTGCTGCACCTGCATCGTGCGGTTGCACAATAGATGAACGTACTCGCCGAGTCGCCGCTCGCTATCCGCGATGAGCCGGATACCCTTATAGCGTAGCTCGGCCACGACCCCGTCGAAGGTCAGCCGGCTGCCGAAGCGCGCCTTATTACTCACAATAGCGAGAAGGACATCGAAGATAGGCTCGGCACTCTTGAATCTGTCCTTCAGCTTCACGTTGACTTGGTTGGGGATACTCTCCGTATCGTCGATGCTGGTCTCATCCGACCATTTAACTCTGACCTGCCGGCACAGGCGTAAGAGAGTCTCGTCGTCTACTCGAATGTTCTTCCGGGCGAGCGCGTCTGTGATGCTCCTGAGCGTAGAGCGGTGTGGGGCGGCCAACAACTCAGCCCACTCCTGGTAGGACTCAGCCTCATGTGCCCTGCGAAGCAATTCGCTGAGTTCTTTCATCTTCAACGAATTGTTGACGACAAGCGTAATCAGATCACCGCCATCCCCCTTCGCGAAGTTCGCAGAGCGGAACTGCTCGTAAAAATGCTTCCACATCTTGTCCCATGCGTCATGGCCGGGGCTGACGTCCAACTTCACCTGGATGTACTCAGTGCGCCCAGTCGAATAGGTCACTACCACGTCATCGACGCATGTCGGTGCCTCGTTGCGAACCGACGTGACTTTGCCGAGTCGCGGTTCGGCTACCTCGGCCCCCGCAAGCATGACGGCGATCCTTGAGACCGCGACGCAGTTTTGAAAATAGACGCCGGACTGGTTAACCCGACCGCCTCTGGACACCGTGCTCATCGCGATAAAACCCTCCCGCCCCGAACAACGCTGTGTCAGGAGATCGAACTTTGTAGCACTTCATTTCGCCCTGCCTACCCTTCGCGCCACACGTTCCGGTGGCAGAGTCATTGCCTCCAGGTCGTACCGGCGAAGGACGAGACGAGCCTGGCGGGCAAACGCATCGGCGTGCACATCATACCCGAGGGGCCAGTATTGCTCTACACGGGCGAGCGGCGGTTAGCGTAACGTGAGTTGGTGCGCGAGCCGGCGCGGTCGCAGGTCGGGAGGCCACAGCCAGTAGCGCCAGCACCAAAGGTTAACCCGGAAGTGAAGAGCGCGGCACCGGCTCGACGCCGCAGATGGGTATGACCCGGCCCAGGCCATCTGGTCTCAAGGATGTTGCAGGCCCAAGTCGCCTAGACTCTCTTCGTGTCGTATGGAAGCTTGACGGCGAAGACGGATTTGTCTTTCTTCGGGGGGTAGGCGACCTCGCCGCGGCGCTCGTGTCCGAACTCGTCCGCCGTGACGACGACGCGCGCGCCCTTCTTAACGCCGGCCAGAGAGGCATTGATGAGTGCGCCTTTGGCATTGTAGTTAAGGAGGACGCCGCCGACCCCTGCGCCGTTCGTCTCCAGGCGAACCCCGCACTGCCCACCGCTGTCCAGACGCGGCAGCCGCACCGTATAAACCTTTAACTTCTTGCGGTGCGCCTTCCGTAGTGCTTTGAAAGCGCGGTCACGCGTGAGTAGCGTCCAGCCATCGGGTACTTCCCAGAAGATGACTATGTCGCCCACCGGGTTCGGATGTTTCCCGATGAATTCCAGCAGTGCCTTCCCCCGCGTGTTGCGCAGGCGCGGAAGGTTCGCAGCCATCCAACGGCTCTCCGCGAATTTACCCTCGGCGATGGTGCTTGCGGCTTTGAGGAAGTCCGTATTCTGCTTGACGCAAAGCTCCTTCAGTTGGCAGTGGGCCTCCGGCTCTGGGGAGCAGGGGCAGGAGCCTTTCGTAATCCAGACTTCGCAACTCGACTTGTCGTGTATCTCTCCTTCAACGGAAAGAAAACTCTCCCACGCCGCCTCCTCGTACCCTTTGAACGAACTCTGAAGCTCCGCTGGGGTAACGTCCTGACCGCCGAACATCGCGTACATCTTTGCGTCAAGGTGGGGATAGAGGTTGGGGCCGCCGGGAGGGTAGAACAGGGGTAGCAGCGGTTTAACCTCCTGCCACATCTCTTCAAACGGCCGCGGGCGTTCACGGTTCGTCAGCATCGACGTGGCCTCGGCGACGGCGCGGTAAAATCTTATCAAGACCTTCTCAAACTCGCGCTTCACGAACCACGAGGTCCCGAGCTTGCCGGCGGCGTCCACCAACTCGTTGATGCCGCGCTGAAGTTCGCGCGAGCCGGTGATGCGCAGTATGTGCGCGCTGGTCTCAATGAAGAGCGCGGCCGGGGCTTGGCTCCGTTTCGGGCGGCGGGGCGCGGCGCGCTTAGTTGTCGTTCTCTTCGGGGCCACCGTCGAAAACCTCCTCGTCAAGCCATACTAGCGTGAAGTCGGGCGAGTGCCGCCGCGCGCGTTCGAGCCACCCCCGCACGTCCGCGCCGCGCGCGCGGTCGGCGGCGAGCATGGAGGCCCCCTCTACGCAGAGGCCAATCGTCACGGCGTCTGCTGCACGCCCGCGGGCAGCGAGCATCTGCGTGTAGAGTGAGGAGAGCACGAGTTGTTCTTTAGGCATCAGGAATGACCAGTTGAGCGCCCGCCGCACCGTCTCGATCGGGGCCGTCATTCCCTGCTCGGGGGACTCTCCGACCTCCCTCAACTGCCCGAGCAGCATTTCGTACCCCTGCGTAGCGAGCCGCTCTGCGGCGGCGGCCCGATCCAACTCCATCTTGTACTGTGCCATGCGCGTTATTAATTCCAGCGCGTCCATCTCGGCCGATGCTTTGGGGAGGAAGACGTCCGCGCCTACTCGTGACGCTTCGTGCCTGGCCTCTTCGCGGCCCGAGAGCGCCACGACGTAAAAGGGCCGCCCCGACTCCTCCACTAACTTCCTCAGGGCTCGGATTGCCTCGACGCCCTCGGAGAGCCTGCTGGCGTCAAGGTCTACGACGAATATGGCCGAGGGCAGGTAGGGGGACGCCTCACGCAGCGCGGACAGACCGGCGCAGGGCAAAGCCTGTACGCCGTTCTTTGTCAGTTCGGCTAGGAGTTGTTCGGCGTCACCGCCTCCCTGGTCGTCCAGAATAAAGACCGGCAGCGCCGAGTGGCTCGGGCGGGATGTCTTCCGCGGCTCGTCAGACGCGAGGCCGCCGATCAACTCTTTGACCCTCTCCACGAGATGTTCATGCCCCTCGTACTTAGATACGAAAGAGACGCCGTCCCGTTCGAGTTCAATATGCCGTCTATCGTCGTATCTCGAAAAGATGACGATGGGGGGGCACTGGCCGTTGAATTGGGCGAGCGTATCCTGAGCCAACTTATAGCCGGAACGATCCTTGTCGTTGTCATCCTTGGTCAGACGCCCGTCGAGGATGATCGCGTCCAAGGTCTCGATGTTGAATTTGATAACGAGGTGCGCTGCCTGCGGGGAGCTGACGGGGATGATCTCGAACCCCGCCCTCGTGAGGAACTCGCTCGTGGTGCGAAGGGTGGACGGTCTGTTTTCGGCGACGAGAATCCGGAACCTACGAACTTGCTGCCGCAGGCCGCGGTCGGCTTCAAGGTGCGACTCCTTTTGCATGATCACGGCTGATTCGGCGATGAGGAGTTGAGTTGACATGGCAGCGACTCGGGATGAAATGAGGGCTTGCGGGCCGGACTCGCCTGCTAGAGTCCGACCGGCCACCCTACTTTTACCTTGGCTGTGAGACAAGGGCACGTAGCTCGAAAAGCCACACCGAAACGACGAATGCGACGAGGCCATACTGCTTGAAGAGCGGTAAATGTATCATAAAACCGGGGGAGATTTACAAGAAAAAAAGCGGCTCGGGCGCGGGGGAGGCTGTATCTTCTCGGGCTCGCCTGCCTGAGAGTTGCCAACGGGCGGATGTCATCGGGGTGACGTGGACGAAATTCTACATGCCCGAGAGGCCCGACGCAATCGCCGGTGAAGGCTGATTGGTATTCGGGTGAGGGGTCACCCCCGCGGCTCATTCGTGCTCCACGACGGGCAGGCGGACGATCATCGTCGTTCCCTTCGGCCCCGTCCGGCCCACGCGTGCTCCTCCCCTGTAGGTTTGAGCGATGGCCTGAGCTATCAGGAGGCCGACCCCGAGACCCTTCGAGTCGGCGGACTTGTCAATCCTCTGTCGAAACAGCTTATGCTTAATATCCTGTGGGACGCCGGGCCCCGTGTCCGTGAACGCTATCTCCACCTGATTGCCGACTATCCTCGTACCAATCATCAGCGAGCGGTCGGCCATGCCCTCGGTCGCGTCAACGGCATTATCGATAAGGATGTCCAACATCCGACTTATCCAGTCGGGGCTACACCGCACGCGCGGCTCCTGTTCGGTCAGATTCAGCTTGTAGCGGACAGCCTCGTAACGCGGGTCGCCCCAGAGGTGTCTGACGCGCTCCGAGATCAGTCCGTTGATAGAGACGTCCGAGGGCGCTACGTCGTAGGAGAGCAGCAGCGCGGTGATGGGCTTCTCGAGGATCTGCTCCGCCATCTCGTCTATGAAGGTGATTTTGTCTTCGAGCAGCTTCTCCAGTTCGGGTTTAAGGGCGTGTTCCTTAAGGTCCATCCGCAGCAGCTTCAAGTTGCCACGGATGTCGAGCGCGCACCCGGCGACGCTGTGTCCCCAAGTGTTGCTCGCCATGCCTAGCCACGCGAGCGTGGTTAAAGAAGCCACCTGACTCTGCGTCTCTTTGAGCAGCCTGAACTGTTCTTCATTCTCAAGAAGCGTGTACTGCTCCGCGTTCTGTATAGTGGCGACGACGAGTTTCGCGAGGGCCAGCAACGCCTGCTCGTCATCATTGCTAAAGGCGGCGAGCCGCTTGCTTTCTACGTTGAGCACGCCGAGAACAGTATTGTCGTCGGTGAGGAGCGGCACGGACAGCTCAGATTTTGTTTCGGGGGAGAACTCGAAGTAGTCGGGGTCGAGCGTAACGTCGACGACAAGTTGCGGCGCTTTTTCGAGCACAGTGCGCCCGGCGATGCCGATTCTCCCCTTGTTGCCTTTCCGCCTGGGTCGGCGCACGAGCGGCCTCCTCTCGCCCACCAGCTCAAGCAGCCGAGCGTCTTCCTCGTGCGAGTAGACGCTCTCGAAGCGCAGTTCGTTCCTCTCCTCGTCGTAGAGTTGGATTGTGCCCATGGACGCCTGCGGGAGGCAGGCGACTGCCTGCTCGACGATCTTATCGAGCACCTCTCTCCGATTCGTCCCGAGCCTGATCCTCGAAATCTCGTCACTCGCGAGTTGGACGGCTTCAAGCGAGGCCAGCTTGCTCTTGACGGCGCGGTGGTGCTGGATGGAGACGGCGGTGAGGTTGGCTATCAGGGAGAGCG
>JAVXWN010000214.1:0-23439 GCA_032230645.1 Acidobacteriota bacterium
TGTGAACGCGCTCAGGTACGTGTTGCGCTCCGACGCGCTCTACCCCGACGCGTCGCGCCTCGTGACGATGGCGAACAATCATGACACGCGCCGCTTCATGTCACTCGAAGGCGCGACGCTCGAAGGCGCGATGCTCCATCTTGCATTTATCGTGACCATCCGGGGCACGCCGCAACTCTACACGGGCGAGGAACTGGCGATGGAAGGCGGCGACGACCCCGACAACCGTCGCGACTTCCCCGGCGGCTTCGCGGGTGATGCGCGCAGCGCCTTCGAGCGGTCGGGACGCACCGCCGCCGAGCAGCGCATGTTCGAATGGACGCGCGACCTGCTGCGTCTGCGCCGCGAGCACTCGGCCATTCGACGCGGCGTGCTCCTCGACCTCTCCTTCGACGAAGACTCTTACGCCTACGCGCGACGCGACTCGAACGAAACAATCGTCATCGCCATCAACCGTGCCGCCGCGCCCAAAGAGATTTCCGTTCCTGCGTCGTACCTCGATGCGCGCGATGGCGCGCGGCTCGAACCGTTGCTCAAGGCAACGGACAATCCTTCGGTCGCTGCCGGGATGTTGAAGCTGAACGTGCCCGCGCTCTCGGCCGTCGCGTACAAGCTCAAGCCTACGCCTTGAGGCGCGCGCCTTCGGAGTCCGTCCGCCCCGTGTCTTCCCTGATTGATTTACGTTGCCCCCGCGCGACAATTGTTGTAGCTTTCAGGGAAACGAAAACAGTCGCGAGGTGAAAGGTGAGCTTCCCAAGAGCGTGCGGCGTACTTCTGCACCCGACTTCCTTGCCCGGCCCGCACGGGGTTGGCGACCTCGGGCACGGCGCATATCGCTTCGTAGACTTTCTCGCCGCTTCGGGGCAGAGCCTCTGGCAAGTCTTGCCGCTCGGGCCCACCGGTTACGGCAATTCTCCATATCAATGCTTCTCGGCCTTCGCGGGAAACACTCTGCTCGTCAGTCCCGAGCTACTCGTCGAGCAGGGCTTGCTTGCGCCCGGCTCGCTTGAAGGCTTATCACGTTTGCCCGACGAGCGCGTCGAGTACGGCGAAGCGTTCCCGCACAAAGAGGCTCTGCTCCACGAAGCCTTCGAGAACTTCAGGCGCACCGAGCCCGCCGTTGTGACGGCAGCGTTCGAGGAGTTCAAGGCCGGGGCCGCCGCGTGGCTTGACGACTACGCGCTCTACCGCTCGCTCAAGCGCGAGCGCAACGAAGCGGCGTGGACTGAATGGGAGGAGCCGCTCGTTCGTCGCGAATCTTCGGCGTTGGAAGCTGCGCGCAAGAAGTTGGCCGAGCAGATTGAAGAGGTGAAGTTCAAACAGTTCCTCTTCTTCGACCAGTGGTCGCGTCTGCGCGAATACTGTCGCGGCCAGAGCGTGCGCATCGTCGGCGACATTCCAATCTTCGTTGCGCACGATTCGGCAGACGTGTGGGCAAGCCCCGACCTCTTCAAGCTTGACGAGCGTGGACGCCCGCGCGTAGTCGCCGGAGTTCCGCCCGATTACTTCAGCCGCACGGGTCAACTCTGGGGAAATCCTTTGTACGACTGGGAGCGTATGCGCGCGGACGACTTCCATTGGTGGGTCGGGCGCGTGCGCTCGATGCTCACGCTGGTTGACGTGATACGCATTGACCACTTCCGTGGCTTCGCCGCCTACTGGGAGATACCGGGCGGTGACAAGACAGCGGAGCGCGGGCGTTGGACGTTTGCGCCGGGGCGCGAACTGTTCCGCGCCATCAAGGCCGAACTCGGAGAGCTTCCCATCATCGCCGAAGACCTCGGCTTCATCACGCCCGATGTTATCGCCCTGCGCGACGAGTTCGACTTCCCCGGCATGCGTATACTTCAGTTCGGCTTCTCGACCGATTCGACCAACAAAGACCTGCCGCACAACTACGTCCGCAACACGGTCGTCTACACCGGCACGCACGACAACGACACGGCGGTCGGCTGGTACGGAAGCGAGCCCGTGAGCGGCGGCGCTTCCGTCCGCAGCGCCGGGCAGGTAGAGCGCGAGCGCCGTTACTGCCTCGACTACCTCCGCACCGACGGCACGGAGATTAACTGGGACTTCATACGCGCCGTCTATGCCTCGGCCGGAGACACGACGCTCGTGCCGCTTCAGGACGTGCTCGGCCTCGGGTCTGAATCGCGCATGAACACGCCCGCCACGATGTCCGGCAACTGGAGTTGGCGTTTCCGCGAAAGCGATTTGAACGAAAGCTTGAGCGCGCGCCTTCGACATCTCGCGGAACTCTACGGCCGCTATCCTGCGCTGCCTCCTGAACAGAGGCCCGAGCATACGGCGGAGAGCTATGAGTTCAAACAGACTTGGGGATGAAGAGAACTGTTGACGAACGGCGTGCGAGAATCGCTGAATCTCAACCGCAAGCGGGTGTTTCTTGATAACAGCCGTGCGCTGCTTCTCAACAAACAGGTGTTTCTTGATGACAAGCGATGTTTTCTTAGTAAAAAATGAAAAATCCTTCGCAGCAACCGAAAATTGCGTTATTGCAAACGAATTTTCCTTTAAAACAGATGAATACTCCTTCGTAACAAACAATTATTCCTTTATTGCAAACGAATATTCCTTAATAACAAGCCGTGTTCCTTTATAACAAGCGAGCAATGCTTCATTGCAGCCGCTGTTCCTTTATAACAAGTGAGCAATACTTCATTGCAAGCGTTGCTTCCTTCATTGCAAGTGGTGCTTCCTTTATTGCAAGTGGTGCTTCCTTTATTGTAAGCGTTGCTTCCTTCATTGCAGACGATGTTTCTTAATAACAAGCGAGCGATATTTCGTAACAACGCGTGTTTCTTAATAACAGCGGGTGTTATTCGCAACTAAATGCGTCGTCAGCGCCCGTTACGCGGCGATTGCGTAGCGGAAGCCAGCGAAGATTATGAGAATTCTCAACACTTTAGCCGCGCGTCTCCTGCTCGCCCTGATATTCGTGTGCGTCGTCGCCACGGCGAGCGCGGCGCAGCATCTTCCTTCGGTCACGAAGGTCGAGCCGCCGAACTGGTGGGCGGGTCATTCGATAAATCCCGTGCGCGTGCTGCTGCACGGCCAGAATCTCGGCGGCGCGCGTGTCGAAGCCGTGGGCGCGGGAATCAAGACGGGCCTCGTGCGCGTCAACGATGCGGGCACATACGTCTTCGTTGATGTGTTCATTGACAGGGATGCGAAGCCCGGCGTGCGCATGCTGCGGGTCAGCACCGCTATCGGGTCAACGGACACGTACTTCATCGTCTCCGAGCCGCTCACGCGCGCGGGGCGCTTTCAGGGCTTCACGCCCGACGACGTGATCTACTTCATCATGCCCGACCGTTTCGCGGACGGCGAACCGGCGAACAACGACCCGCGCAAGTCGCCCGGCCTCTACGACCGCTCGAAGGGGCGCTACTATCATGGTGGCGACTTTCAAGGGCTCATTGACCACCTGCCTTATCTCAAAGAGCTTGGCGTCACCGCCATCTGGATCAATCCCGTCTACGACAACACCGACCGGCTTGATGAGAAGGAGATGTATCCCGACACCGAAGGCGGCCCGCGCAAACCGACGACCGCCTATCACGGCTACGGCGCGATAGACTTCTACGGCGTCGAGGAGCACTACGGCACTTTGGAGAAGCTGCGCGAGTTCGTAGACAAAGCGCACGCCGCCGGGTTCAAGGTCATACAGGATCAGATTGCCAATCACACGAGCCCTTATCACCCGTGGGTCGAAGACCGCCCGACGCCGACGTGGTTCTACGGCACGGTCGAGCATCACCTCTCGAACAACTGGCAGAAGTGGACGACGATGGACGCGCACGCCACGGAAGAGACGCGGCGGCGCAACCTGCAAGGCTGGTTCATAGACATCCTCCCCGACCTCAATCAAGAGGATGAAGAAGTACATCGCTACCTCATTCAGAACACGCTCTGGTGGCTCGGCACCGTTGGCTTCGACGCCGTGCGCATGGACACGCTGCCGCACGTCCCGCGCCCCTTCTGGCGCGACTGGTCAGCGGCCATACGCGCCGAGTACCCGCACGTCAACATCCTCGGCGAACTCTTCGACGGCGACCCCGCCTTGCTCTCATACTTTCAGCGCGGGCATGTCGGCCACGACGGCGTTGATACAGGCATTGATACCGTCTACGACTTCGCGCTTCACTACGCCATTCGCGATGCCTTCGCGCGCGGCGACTCGATTCGCAAGCTCGCGCAGGTGCTCGCGCACGATAATCTCTACCCGCGACCCGAAGTGCTCGTCCCCTTCATCGGCGTTCACGACATGCTCCGCTTCATGTCGGAGAAGGGCGCTACGGTCGAAGGCTTGAAGCTGGCGCAGACTTTCCTGTTGACGACGCGCGGCACGCCGCTCCTCTACTACGGCGACGAATTGGCGATGCAGGGCGGCAGCGACCCCGACAACCGTCGCGACTTTCCCGGCGGCTTCGCGGGTGATGAGCGCAATGCATTCACGAAGGCCGGGCGCACCGCCATCGAGAACGATGTGTTCGAGCACGTCAAGCTGCTCGCACGCCTGCGCGCCGAGCTTCCCGCGCTCAGACGCGGCTCGCTCATCCAACTCTACGACGAGGAGCAGCAGACCGTCTTCGCACGCGTGCTCGGCGGCGAAGCGGTCGTCATTGCCCTCAACAACGACACCAAACCGGCAACGTTCGAGTTTGACGCCGCCGCAGTGAACATCCCCGACGGCATGAATCTCTCGGACAGGCTTGGCGTGCTCGAAGGCGTGACGCGTATCGCAAACGGCAGGGCGAAAGTGACGCTGCCCGCGCGTTCGGCGTGTATCTTCGCCACACAAGGCAATCCGCCGATTATCAACACCAACAGTCTGCGTAGCCGAGGGCGCTGATGGTACTGCTAACAAAACCACTCTCTGAGCAGGTCGCGCTCGTCACGGGCGGCGGCACAGGCATTGGACGCGCGTTCGCCTCGGCACTCGCGGGCGCGGGCGCACGTGTCTGTATCGCTTCGCGCAACGAGCCGGTGCTGCATCGCACGGCCGACGAGTTGAATCGCGCGATGGATGTCGAGCGCGTCTTCGTTTACGCCTTCGACGTGCGCGTGCGCGAGCAGTGCGAGGCGCTGGTCGGCCACGTCGCCGAGCAGTTCGGCTCGCTCGACGTGCTCGTCAACAACTCTGGCTTAGCCGTGCCCGAGACCGCCGAAGAGATTACGGACGAGGGCTGGGACAAGGTTCTGGAGACGAATCTGAAGGGAGCAATGTGGCTCGTCCGCGCGGCCTTGCCTGTGATGGCGGCGCAGCAGTTCGGCGATGTGGTCAACGTCTCGTCGCAGGCAGGGAAGAACGGTTACGCGGACGTGCCCTCCTACTGCGCGTCGAAGTGGGGCTTGCTCGGCTTCGCCGAATCGGTGCGCGACCACGTGCGCAAGACAGGCATGAACGTTCGCGTCTTCAACCTCTGCCCCGGGCTCGTAGACGTTGAGAATACGAGCGCCGACTCAGCACCGCGCCCCGGCTTCGTCCACGTCTCGACAATGTCGAAGACCTTGATGTACGCGCTCTCGCTTGACCGCAATGTCGTGCTCGAAGACATCAACATCTATGCTCGATAAGTTCGGATTCCGGACTTCAGACTGTGGAGAAAAAACATGGGTGAGAAACCGCGCCTGAGCTTCGGCCAGATTTGGAACATGAGCTTCGGGTTCTTCGGGATTCAATTCGCCTTCGGCTTGCAGCAGGCGAACATGAGCAACATCTTCAAGAACCTCGGCGCGAGCACCGACGACATCCCCATCCTCTGGCTCGCGGCCCCTCTGACGGGGCTCATCGTCCAGCCCATCATCGGCTCGATGAGCGACCGGACGTGGAACCGTCTGGGACGACGACGCCCATACTTTCTTGTCGGCGCGTTGCTGACGGCGCTCGCGCTGTTCTTCATGCCGTACTCGTCTTTCGTGCTGATGGCGGTGCTCTTCCTGTGGCTCTTGGACGCAAGCGTCAACATCTCGATGGAGCCGTTTCGCGCCTTCGTCGCCGACAAGCTCGTGCCCGAACAGCGCACCACTGGCTTCGTCATGCAGTCGTTCTTCATCGGCGCGGGCGCGGCCATAGCGAGCGCGCTCCCGTTCATGTTCCGCAAGCTCGGCGTCAACGACTCGACGGCGAGCGGAGTGCCCTTGACCGTCAAGTATTCGTTTCAGGTCGGAGCCTTTGCGCTGCTCTTCGCCGTACTGTGGACGGTCTTCACGTCGAAGGAGTACCCGCCCGACGACATCGCGGAGTTCGAGCGCCGTCGCGCCGAGACGCGGGGACTGGGCAACTGGTTCCGCGAGATGTTGGACACCATCCGCAACATGCCCGCGACGATGAAGCAGCTTGCCGTCGTGCAGTTATTCACGTGGCTCGGCCTCTTCTGCATGTGGATATTCTTCGGGCTCACGACGGCGCAACAGGTCTTCGGCGTCACGAACCTCGACGACCCCGCGCAACGCGTCCTGAAGGATCAGGGGAACGAGTGGGGCGGCATCGGCTTCGCGGTCTACTCGGTCGTCTGCTTCATCGTCGCCTTCCTGCTGCCGAAGCTCGCGGCGGCGACGAGCCGCAAGACCGTCCACGCGCTCTCGCTGGTCTGCGGCGGCATCGGCCTGCTCTCGGTCTATCTTATCCACGACAAGTGGATGCTGATGTTGACGATGGTTGGCGTCGGCATCGCGTGGGCCTCGATTCTCTCAATGCCATACGCGATTCTTTCGGGCGCGTTGCCGCCCGAGAGGATGGGCGTCTACATGGGCGTCTTCAACTTCTTCATCGTCATCCCCGAGATCACGGCGGCGCTCACGTTCCAGCCGCTCGTCAAGCACGTTTTCAACAACAACCCTCTCTACGTGGTGATGCTCGGCGGCGTGTGCCTGCTCGTGGCGGCGGCGCTCACCATCCTGATTGTGCGCGACGTGGCCGACCGTGTGCCGTTGGGCGCGGTGCTCAAGAGCGACGAGCACGAATATCTGACACCGCCCGGAGCGGCGCAGCCCGTCCCGAGCACGGGGTTGATTGACGACGAGGGGAAGGGACGCTAAAACTCACCACGGCCTTCAGAGAGAAGTGAGGGAACGACTTTTGAAAATCATCTCAGCGAGGATGCTGCGGCTGGCGTTCATCTTTGCCGTCGCGCTCTCGGCGCAGTCGGTCACGCTCGCGCAAGCCGCGCGCGACGTGTCGAAGGCGTCGGCGCGCGCGGGCACACCCGCATGGGTTCGCGGCGGCGTCATCTACGAAATCTATCCGCGCGACTTCTCCGAGCAGGGGAACTTCGCGGGCGTCACGGCGCAGCTCGACCGCTTGAAGGAGTTGGGCGTCAACATCCTCTGGCTGATGCCCGTCCATCCCATCGGTGAAGAGAAGAAGAAGGGGCCGGTCGGCAGTCCATACGCCGTGCGCGACTACTACGCCGTCAATCCCGACTACGGCACGGCCGCAGACCTCAAGCGGCTCGTCACGGAGGCGCACAGGCGCGGCATGAAGGTCGTCATTGACATCGTCGCCAATCACACCTCTTGGGACAGCGTGTTGATGAAGAACCCGGAGTATTACGTCCGCGACTCGGCGGGGAAGATAACCTATCCGCACGACTGGATGGACGTGGCGAAGCTCAACTATGACAACCCGCAACTCAGGCGCTACATGACCGACATGCTGAAGTTCTGGGTGCGCGACTTCGACCTCGACGGCTTTCGCTGCGACGTGGCGGCGGACGTGCCGACCGATTTCTGGGAGCAGGCGCGCGCCGAGTTGGACAAGGTGAAGCCCGACATCTTCATGCTGGCCGAAGCGGACAAACCTGAGCTTCTGCTGCGCGCCTTCGACCTCGACTATTCATGGACGTTGCACTCGGCGCTGACCGACGTGTTGCAGGGGCGCAAGAGCGCGAACGAGTTACGCGCCGCGTGGGAGGCGGACGAAGCGCGTTACCCGCGCGGAGCTTTGCGCATGCGCTTCTCCGACAATCACGACGAGCGACGTGCCATCGCGCGCTTCGGCGAGCCCGGCGCGCTCGCCGCCTCCGCATTGATGTTCGCGCTCGACGGCGTGCCGATGCTCTATAACGGCATGGAGGTGGGCGACACAACCGAGTCGGGCGCGCCCGCGCTCTTCTATCGCCTGCCGGTCTTCTGGCCGATTGCGGAGCGGCGGCCCGAGTTCCCGCGCTTCTACCGTCAGATGATCGCGCTGCGCAAGAGTCACACGGCGCTGACGCGCGGGCGCACCGAGTGGCTGCATAACTCAGACGAAACGCGCATCACTACCTTCGCGCGCCGCGACGAGGGCGAAGAGATAGTCGTCGCCATCAACTTCTCGAACCGTCCCTTCAACGGCACAATCGAAGCACCCACGGGCGCGGCCTTCAACGACATCACGCCCGACACGCACGAGCCTCTTCCATCGAACGCGACCGAGGCTGAACGCATGGCGCGCATGCGCACCACGGGGCTGCCCGCGCTCTCGCTCGACGCGTGGGGTTACAGAATCTTCAGGCGGGGAAGGTAACTCTCAATGTTGCCGACTTCAAAACCGCTGAAACAACTTCCTCCAAAGACTTCAGCGGCTTCGCAAAGACTCTACCGGCAGCCAAAGACTTCTACAGCGCCGTCAATGTCATTAAAGGGCTTGCCAATGACATTGACGGCGCTATCAGTTTTACCTACGACCTCATAGATAATATCTACAGCCTCATAGATAATATCTACAATCTCATCAGTAATATCTACAACCTCATCAATAAAACCGGCAGCATCATCAATAACATTGGCGGCGCGGTAAAAAATTCCTACGAGGCGATAGAAATTATTGGCGGCACCGCCAACGGCCTAAACCCAGCGTCGACAATTCGCGGGCGCTACTTTAGAAAGGCCGAGAACGAGGCTTGCTTTGGCTTGGTAAGGCTTGCGCTAACGTTTCCGAAGTAGGCCGACGAGATTCAATGCCCGCGTTATCTCTATGTTGCGCATGAAGTATCGCCAGATTAGCCGGTCGCGCAGATTCTCGGCGCTCAGGAGCGTGATGCCCTGATCGAGCCCGATGCAATCCGGGTCAACCCAACCGTCGTTCGGATTGAAGGCGTCCGCGAAGCCGTAGTGACCGTAGACGCGCGCGCCGTACTTCTCCTTCATCGTGCGAAGCGCCGCGAGCGAGATGTCGGGCGTGAACATGAGCGAGCCCGCGGCCGCGTATGGGACGACCGTACCGTCAATCGCGGAGTCGCGCGGCGGGCCCCCCCAAGCGACGTAACCGTGCTCGCTGTCCGAGGCCGACACACCCCACACTTCGGGGCCGTAAGCCGGAAACTCCGTCGCGAGGTCTATGCAGAACTGACGGTGCGCGCGCGTGGCGGCCACTGAGTTCTCGAAGTAGTCGGTGAAGGGGTACCAACTCTCGCGCCGCCCGCGCAGGTCGGCCCATCCTTGCGTGTACTGATGCGTGAAGAGCGGGCCGTCGCTCATGTATGTGTAGCTCGCGTAGGTGATGCGCCTGCGCAGCCATGCGCGCCATGCGAGCGGCGAGATTGCGTGCGTGGGCGAGCCGATGGCGAGCAGTTGAAGTATGAGATGTTCGCTGTATGTGTCCCAACGCGTCTTGATGAACCCGGTCTCGGGCCGCCAGCCGTGCGAGAGCATGAGCGAGTCGCCCGACGCAAGCATCCAACGGAAATCGACGCGCTCATAAATCAGCGTGGCGAGTCGAACGACCTCCGCGTCATCGCTGAAGTATTGCCGCGCGGTCAACACGCCCGCGAGCAACAGCGCAGTATCTATGGAAGAGTATTCGCTCTGCCAACGGCGCTCGCCCGTCTCCGAGTCCATCCAGTGAAGAAACCAGCCATGCTCCTGCGGCGCGCGTTCGGCGAAGAAGCGAAGCGTCGTGAGCACGCGGTTGCGCGCCTCGCCACGCGAGACCCAACCGCGCTCCGCGCCGATACAAAGGGCTGTCAGGCCGAAGCCCGTCGCCGCGCTCGAAGCTATGTTATGGCTCGGGTGGCCGGGCGGGTGCGCCTCGCCGCTTGCGCGCGCGCGGTCGAGAACGAGCCCCGTCCGCGCGTCCGCGTGTTCGAGGAAGTAGAGGAAGGCACGGTGCGAGAGGTCTTCGATGAATAACTTGTCATCACGCGTCAACGCGTATCCGACGCGCGACGATGAACCGGCGCGCACCTGTGAGGCGGCACGCGGCTTCGCGCCGTCTCTTCGCTGTGCGCGCGGCGCGGCGTTCGCGCAGAGAGCGGCGGCGGCGAGAAGAAGGAGAACGACTAGCGCGAAGCGTCGTGTGTGTTGTGTCGAAGTGAGCATGATGTTTGGCGGCGACCCCGGCTCGACTATACTAAATTGAAAGGCGCGCGATTGACAGTCGGAAAGATTCAGCGCGCGCGCTCAAGCGAAACGACACGAAAGGGGTTCGCAACCTTGCTGCACAAGTCTCGTCTCCTCGTCACGTTCGGGATGGCCGCGCTCTCGCTCTGCGCGCCGTGCGTTCGTGCGCGGGGCGTGCAAATGAAGTCACGCGCGAACCCGCCGCAGCGCAGGACGGCGCGCGCCGATGAAGAGGAGGCGTCGCTGCTCGTGCGCGCGGTTGGGCTCTTGCAGGCGGGGAGGATGGAAGAGGCCGAGCCACTTGTTCGTCGCGCTCTGGCGGCGCAGCCCGCGAACGCGGACGCGCACGCGCTGCTCGGCGTCATACTCGACCAGCGGGGACTCGCACGCGAGGCAGAGGGAGAGTATCGCGAGGCCGTCAGGCTCAATCCGAAATCAATCGCGGCGCGCGCGAACCTCGGCGTGCTGCTCGCGCGCGAGGGACGCACGCCCCAAGCCGTCGCCGCGTTCGAGGCCGTGCTGCGCGACGCGCCCAATCATCCACAGGCGACCTTCAATCTCGGCCTCGCGCTCTTAGAACTCAAGCGTTACGAAGAGGCGGCGGCGCTACTCGGGTCACCTGCGGCGCTCGCGCAGAACGCGCCGGAAGCTTATTACCGGCTGGGGCTCATCGCATCGGTGCGCGGGCGCGCGGAAGAGGCGGCGGAGTTCTGGCAGAAGGCGCTCGCGCTCCGCGAGAATTACCCGGAGGTGCATTTCGCGATTGCGGAGGAGCTGCGCCGCCAGCGCCGCTACGAGGGCGCGGTCGAGTTCTACGAGCATGCCGTTACGGAAGACCCCTCGAAGCTCGTCTACCGCGTGCGGCTCGGCGGCGTCCTCATGTTGCTCTCGCGCTTCGACCGCGCGGGTGAAGTCTTCGGTGCGGCTGCCGCTGCGTTTCCAGACTCGGCCGAGGCGCGCTACTTCGTCGGCATCGCGGCGCGCGCGCGCGGCGACTACGAAGCTGCCGAGAGTGCGCTGCGAGAATCGCTCCGGCTCAGACCCGACGGCGTGGACGCGCTGGCGCAACTGGGCTTCGTCGTGGGCGAGCGCGGGCGCGACGCGGAGGCCGAACAACTACTGCGCCGCGCGGTCGCCGGAGATGCGCGCCACTTCTACGCCAGCTACGACCTCGGCCGCCTGCTCGTGCGCGGGCGGCGATACGAAGAGGCGCTCAAGGTGCTCGAAGGCACGGCGCGCATGCGCGTGCGAGACGCGGGCGTTCACTATCAGATGTTCATTGCTCTCTCGCGCCTCGGCCGGAAGGCGGAGGCCGAGCACGAGCTCTCACTGTTCAAGAGGCTCGACGAGGAGCGCAAGGCGCGGCGGGCGGGCGATGAAGAAGAGCAGGTCGAGGATGCGCTGCCGAAGTCCGTAGGTGAAGACGTGCCGGGGAAGCAGCTTTAGACTTGTGTGTATAGCGAAGGGCGGTTCACCACCGCAGGCGCAGAGGACACGAAGGGGGCACAGAGAGTGTTGAATCTCTCTGTGCCCCCTCTGAGCACTCTGTGTCTACGGTAGTGAACCGCCCTTCGTTAAGCCGATTTTGTCGGCTAGAAGTTGAGCCGTCCCTGAAGCTCGATGACGCGCCCCGCAAGACCTCGATCCGCGCGGCCGAAGTTCTGATCTTCGATGAGCGGCGCGAAGAAGCGGAACGGGTTGAGATTCAGGTTGTTGAAGGCGTTGAAGACGTTCGCGCGTAATTCTAAGAACGAGCCTTCGCCCATGAAGGCGGGCAGACCCGTCTTCTTGCCGACGGTCATGTCCACGCTGAAGTAGCGCGGCCCGCGGAACGAGTTGCGACCGATGCCCGGCGGGGATGACAACGCGCCAGCGGGGGCTAAGGTGAAGTAGCGCGTCTGCGTAATTGCGCCCGTCGTGGGGTCTTTTCTCACCGCGCTCGTGTCGAGGTTGCCGGGGAAGATGCCGTTGATGAAGGCATCGTTAGACGTGTCGGTGATTGCGCCGCCGAGATAGCCCGCCGGTCGCACAGGGCAGATGATCGGGACGGGGCTCGTGTTCACGCAGCGCCCAGTCTTCGGCGTCCAGGGGAAGCCCGTGTGCCATGTCGTGATGCCGCTCAACTGCCAGCCGCCGAGAATCTTACCAAGAGTGTCCTTGCGGTTGCGGAAGATGGGCACGTCCCAGAGCCCCGAGATAGTGAGCGAGTGCTTCACATCGTAGTCCGACGGGCCGCGCTCCGTGCGCAGGTCTTGCGGGAAGGTCTGGTTGGTCTCCGCGCCCGGGCCTTCGTTCGAGAGCGTGTCGATGCTCTTCGACAAACGGTAGTAAGCGTCGAACTGATAGCCGTTGGCAAAGCGCCGCGCGAGCCGCGCATTCATACCGTTGTAGTTGGCGTTCACGTCCGGCTGCGGCAGGAAGACCGCGAAGAAGGCCGGGTTGTTCGGGTAGAGGAAGTTCTCGTTGACGAGCCGGATGAGCTTGTGCGAAGAACTGCCCTGATAGCCAAGCTCCGCCACGTATTTGCTGCCGAGACTGTACTGGGTTTCGAGCGAGTAGGTGTAGACGTATGCGTTCGGCACGTGCGCCTCGGCCCCGTAAACCTCGACCGAGCGGCCGCGCGGCGCGCCTGTCGCCGGGTCAATGCCGACCGCAAGCGCAGGGTTTGCCGGGTAACTGAAAGGCGAGTTGCTTGAGCCGAGCGCGTAGAGAATCTGGCCGTTGTTAAAAGGCGTGCTGAACTCGCTCGCCGAAGTGCCGCAGCAAATCTGGTAGCGCGCGAAGAACGGCGGGTTGCCGCGCGTATTCGAGAAGAGCACGTTCGGCGTGCGGTCGTAAGAGATGCCGAAGCCGCCGCGAATGACAGCGCGGTTCTCGTTAAGAAGCCCGCCCATACGGTTGCCGAAGTTCGGACTGTAGGCGAAGCCGAGCCGCGGTGCGAAGTTGTTCTTGTCCGCCGCGAACAGCTTGTCGGTGACGACGATGCGTGCGTTGCGCAGGTCGCCGTTCGCGATGTTGATGTTGCTCAACTGCCCGCGCTTCTCCGAGAGCGGCGAGAAAAGCTCGTAGCGAAGTCCGAGGTTGACGGTCAGGTTCGGCCGCACCTTCCAATCGTTCTGCGCGAACGCGCCGTAGTAGTTCGAGCGGAAATATCGCTGCGCGTTGGCCGCGCCGCCCGTGCGCGGGTCGGCGTTGATCTGGTAGAAGAGCGGCGTGTCGTTGGCGAAGTTGAAGAGGCCGCCGAAGGTGAAGAGGGGGCGCGACGCCCCGTTCAGGTTGTCGTTGTTCTGCTCGACGCGGTACTCGCCGCCGAACTTCCAGACATGATTACCGCGCACCCAACTGAGCATGTCGCGGAACTCGAACTGGTTCTCGGCGAAGATGCCGGGCGTCGTCTCGGCCTGCGGCGCGCCGAAGCGGATGCGGTCGAACGGCAGCGTCTCGATCTCGATGCGCGGGATGCCGAAGTTGGTCGCCTGCGCCGACTGAACTTCATTGTAGGCGAAGCGCGTCGCGTTAAAGCGTGCCTCGTTGACCATAGAGTTCGAGAGCGTGCGGATATACGTGACCGTCCCCGCCGTGTTGATGGGCGTGTCGCGTATGTCGCCCGACGGGCGCGAGCCCCCGGCAGGGTCCGGATTGGTGAACTCGCTGCGCGTCAGGTATGTGCTGAACGCGAGTTGGTCGCGCGTGGTCGGCGTAAAGTCCAGACGCAGGTTGTATTGGTTCGAGTGCGCGATGCGCGGGTTGATAATCTGCACGCGCTGAACGTCGGGGATGCCGTCAAAGCCGCCTCCCATCGAGCCGACCGTCAGGTACTGTCCCTGCGCGCCCGCAGGTGAGCCGATGTCGAGGCCGCCCGCGACGACGCGGCAGCGGTTCGGGTCGTTGCCGAAGTCGGCGCAATTTTGCGGCAGCACCGCGCCGATGCGCGGCGCGATGCCGGGCGAAGATAGTATCTGCGCGGCGATGCTGTTGGGTCTGAGTTGTTGGACGAGGCTGCGGAACTGGGGCGTCTCGACGTAGCGCACCTCAGTCCCCGAGGAGGTGCTGCGCAAGCCTTCGTAGGAGAAGAAGAAGAAAGACTTGTCACGCCCGCTGCGGAACATCGGTTCGCCGCTTGAGCTGAAGTTGGGATAGGGAAGCCGCCCGCCGATTGAGCCGCCGAACTGCTTGAAGCGCTGGTTGACGCGCTCTGGGCCGGCCCTTCCGAAGTCGGGGCCGTACTTGTTGAAAGCGTTCCAGCGCGGGTCGTTGGCTTTGAGGAAGAGGCTGCCATGAAAATCGTTGGTGCCGTTCTGCGAGACGACTTTGATCTGCGCGCCCGAGTTGCGTCCGTCCTCTGCCGAGTAGGTTGAGGAGAGCACGCGCACCTCCTTGACCGACTCCTGATTAGGCGTGACGACAGCCGCGCCGCCGTGCGTCAGGCTGTTGACGCTGACACCGTCAATCTGGAAGTTGTTGGCCGAGACGCGCTGACCGTTGGCGGTAATCTGCGGCTGATTCTCGACCTGAAAGATCGAGGTGTTCGAGCCGCCCGGCCCCGTCGAATTTGGAAGACCCACTGACCCGCCCGAGCCTCCGCGCCCCGCGTCGCCGAAGACGCCCGGCGTCAAACGCAGAAGCTCGTAAGGGTCGCGCCCGAACTGCGGCAGCCGCCTGACCTCCTGCGTGGTAATGGCCTTGTTGACGTTCGGGTTCTCCGTGTCGAGCGAAGTTTGCGAGTCGCTCGTCACCGTCACGGTCTCGGCGACCTCGCCCGCGGTGAGCACCACGTCTACGCCCTGTACCTGTTCGGCGTTGACCGTGAGACTCTCGAAGGTGGTCTTCTTAAAACCTGCCTTCTCGATAACAAGCGTGTAGAGGCCGGGCGGAAGCTCCGTGATGCGGTAGAAGCCCTCGTCGCCCGAGGTGACAGTTTGCGTGCGCCCCGTTTCGTTGTTCTTGAGCGTGAGCGTCGCACCGGGGACGACCGCGCCCGACTGGTCGGTGACGGTGCCTTGAAGACCCGCGCGGAACTGCGCACGCGCCGAAGCGGCAAGAGACAGAAGGACGAGTACGCACAGCGTCGCGCGTAAGAGAGCCATTAATTTCTTCCTCATCGGGAAGACCTCCTTGAGTACCGGTCGCCGGTCGCGTCCGGTTGAAGCGTCGCACGTTCGGGCGAACCTTTTTAAAAAATGTATCACGAGGCACCTCGGGTGACTCGGGTGGCGCGGCGGCGGCTGTTGCTGCTGCGCTCGCCCTCGGGGAACGAAGGAGAAGGGGCGAAAAGCTTAGGGGAAAGCTACCGGCTCGGGTCTCGGATTTTGTTGTGTCGGTTGACTAAGAAAGGAATAGCACTCGGGCGGAAAAAATACAATACAAATTTCGCCGCGCCTCTGTTAATCTTAGGCACGTTCAAGCAGTTAATTTCCGCTGATTCAAGGCAATCCAAAGAGACGCCGGAAACTCCGGCGCGGCCGCGTCCGCGTGCGGGTTTAATTCCTTCGCGTCCTTCGCGACTGCTTTCGCGCTCTTCGCTGGTCGGGCGCGTCTGCTCTAACTGCGAAAGAGCGCAGGAGAGCGCGCGGCGTGGACACGAGGGCACAAAGGAGCAAAAAGTGATGCGACAGGCGAGAGTGTTGGCTTCTGTGTTGGCGCTGGCGGCGGCGCTGCTGGCGGCGGGCGCGTGTGTCAACAACACGACGCAGAACGGCGCGCCCGGTGCGGCGACGACGGGCAGCTACCAGCGCAAGACGAAGAAGGCGGGCGAGCCCGTCTACATCGGCTTCTCGATGGACACGCTCAAAGAGGAGCGGTGGCAGCGTGACAAGGCGCTCGTCGAGGCGAGGGCCAAAGAGGTCGGCGCAACCGTTGACGTGCAGGTCGCCAACAGCGACGACTCGGTGCAGACCAAGCAGTGCGACAACATGCTCACAAAGGGCGTGGACGTGCTCATCGTCGCCCCGCACAACGGCGAGATTGCCGCCTCCATCGTCGAGAAGGCGCACGCCGCCGGAGTCCCCGTCATCTCCTACGACCGGCTCATCAAGAACTCGGATGTTGACCTCTACGTCTCGCATCAGGTCGAGAAGATGGGCGAGATGCAGGCCGACTACGCCTTGAAGCACGTGCCCAAGGGTAACTATGTCCTCATCGGCGGAGCGCCGACGGACAACAACGCACTGTTGCTGCGCAAAGGTCAGATGAACATCCTCAAGCCGGCCATAGACCGTGGCGACGTGAAGATCATCACCGACCAGTTCGCGAAGGATTGGAAGGCCGAAGAGGCACAGCGCATCACCGAGGACTCTCTGACCAAGACGAAGAACGACGTTCAGGCGGTCGTCGCCTCGAACGACGGCACGGCCGGAGGCGCTATCTCGGCGCTCGACGTGGCGGGTCTGACGGGTAAGGTGCTCGTGACGGGGCAGGATGCGCAACTCGACGCCATCCAGCGCATCGCCAAGGGCACGCAGACCATGACCATCTACAAGCCCATCAAACCGCTCGCCGACAGCGCGGTGGATAACGCCATCAAGCTCGCGCACGGCGAGGCCATCAACGCCGTCGATAAGGTCAACAACGGGAAGATGGACGTGCCCTCAATCTTGCAGGAGCCGCAGGCCGTGGACAAAGACAACCTGATGACGACGGTCATCAAGGACGGCTATCACAAGATGGAAGATGTCTACAAGGACGTGCCACACGACCAGTGGCCGAAGACGACGGCGAGTGAAGGTCAGAAGTCGGTAAGCGGCTCGCTCTTCGCCACCGTCGCACTGCTGTTCTGCGGACTGGGCATTGCCTTGAAGCTGCGCTGACCCTTCGCCAAAGCTCAAGCGACGAGTCGCTAAGGACAACTATGTCGTCGAACGCGAACACCCCGCTGCTTGAGATGCGGGAGATAACGAAGAGCTTCCCCGGCGTGCGCGCGCTCGACGGCGTCAGCTTCGACCTGCACGCGGGCGAGTTGCACGCGCTCGTCGGCGAGAACGGGGCGGGGAAGTCCACGTTGATGAAGGTGCTGGGCGGCGTCTACCCCTTCGGCTCTTACGGCGGCGACGTGGTGATTGACGGTCAGGTGCGACAGTTCACAAGCGTCCGCGATGCAGAGAACGCAGGCATTGCCGTCATCTTCCAAGAGCTTTCGCTCATCAAGGGACTGACCATCGGCGAGAACATCTTTCTCGGGCGCGAGCCGCGACGCTTCGGCATCATCCGTTGGGAAGAACTCTACAGTCGCGCGCAGAAGTTGCTCGACGAGTTGAACCTGCCGCTCGACCCGCGCACGCCCGTCGGCCACCTCGGCATCGGCCAGCAACAGCTTGTCGAGATTGCGAAGGCGCTCTCGCAAGAGGCGCGCATACTCGTCCTCGACGAGCCCACGGCCGCGCTCACCGACGCGGAAGTCGAGACGCTCTTTCGCATCATCGCCGACCTGCGCGCGCGCGGCGTCGGCATGATCTACATCTCGCACAAGCTCGATGAGGTCTTCCGCGTCTCCGAGCGCATCACGGTGTTGCGCGACGGGCGAACGGTCGGGACAAGGCCAGCCGCCGAACTTGACGAGTCGCGCGTCATCGCCTTGATGGTGGGACGCGAGGTCGGCGACATCTTCCCCGAGGCAAAGCACGAGCGCGGCGCTGTCGTCTTCGAGGCACGAGGCGTGACGGTCGAAGACCCGAACGTCGCGGGCAAGCTCTTAGTCCGCGACGTGAGTTTTCAGGTGCGGCGCGGCGAGGTGCTCGGCGTCGCGGGGTTGATGGGCGCGGGGCGGAGCGAGCTTCTGATGGCTATCTTCGGCGCGTGGCCGGGGCGTGTCGCGGGCGAGGTCTATGTTGAAGGCAAGCGCGTGCGCGTCAATCGGCCTTCGGACGCGATCAGCCACGGCGTCGGCTTCGTGACCGAAGACCGCAAGCGCTTTGGCCTCGTACTCGACCAGACGATACTCAACAACATGACGCTCGCCGGACTACAGAAACTCTCGGGGCGATTCATCACCGACGTTGACGCAGAGGCGGCGGCGGGCGAGCGCGCGCGCAAGGAACTGCGCGTCAAGGCCAACTCGGTCTTCACCGTTGTCGGCACGCTCTCGGGCGGCAACCAGCAGAAGGTCGTGCTTGCCAAGTGGCTTTTGACGAACCCGCGCGTGCTCTTCTTAGACGAGCCGACGCGCGGCATCGACGTGGGCGCGAAGCAGGAGATTTACGCGCAGATCAACCGGCTCGCTAAAGAGGGCTTAGCCATCGTGCTCGTCTCCTCGGAGTTGCCCGAAGTGCTCGGCCTCTCCGACCGCGTGCTCGTCCTGCACGAAGGACGCGTCACGGGCGAGTTCAAGCGTGCCGAGGCTACACCCGAGGCCGTCATGGCCTGCGCTACCGGCCACACGCGGCACGCGGCGTGAACGGAAAACACTTTTGAGCGGAGTGATGAGATGAGCCAACCAGCGAACCAGCCCGCGACGAATCGGCCGCCGACGACAGCGGACGTGTCGCCGCCGGGCGCGGTGCCGGAGGGCGTCGAGGCGAAGACGGGCGGCTTCCGCCTGCCGACCGAATCTTTGCGCGCGTACACGATGATTATCGCGCTGCTCGCCATCTGGCTGTTCTTCCAGTGGAAGACCATCAACCCGCTCTACCCTTACGGAATCTTTCTGCACCCGAACAACTTCTCGAACCTCTTGCAGCAGATGGCCGTGACGGGCGTGCTTGCGGTCGGGATGCTGATGGTGATCGTGGCGGGACAGATAGACCTGTCGGTCGGCTCGGTCGTTGGTCTCGCGGGCGGCGTAGCGGCGATGACGCAAGACCCCTTGGGACTCTTTGGCGCGCTCGGGGCGGCGATGGTCGTCGGTATCGTGATCGGCGCGGTGCAGGGAAGCCTTATCTCATACGCCAACATCCCCGCCTTCATCGTCACGCTCGGTGGACTGCTCGCGTGGCGCGGCGTGGTGCTCGGTTTAAGTAAGGGCGCGACCATCCCCGTGCGCGAGCCCTTCTTCAGAGAGTTGGGCGTCGGCAAGCTGCCGCAGGGGGTCGGAGTCGCGCTGGCCGTCGTGGCTATCGCGGCCATCGCCTTCACGACCATCACCCGCAACCGCGCGCGGCGACGACACGGCCTGACGGTGGCTGGCGCGGGCGCAACCGCCTTGCGCATCATAGTGCCCGCGGCGCTCGTCGTCCTCTTCATCTACTGGATGAATCTCGGCGGCGGGATGCCCGTCCCCGTCCTTGTGCTGCTGGCGGTCGCCGTCCTCGGCGCGTTCCTGACGCAGAACACGACCTTCGGTCGCTACCTCTATGCCATCGGCGGCAACCCGGATGCGGCTCGTCTCTCCGGGATAAACATAAGGCGCTACATCCTCGCCGCTTACTGTGTGCTGGGCCTTCTGGTCGGCGTCGCATCGCTGCTGCACACGGGGCGTGTCGGGAGCGCATCGCCCGACGCAGGCACGTACATGGAGCTTGATGCCATCGCGGCGTGCGTCATCGGCGGGACTTCTCTGATGGGTGGACGCGGGACGGTCTCGGGCGCGGTCGTCGGCGCGCTTATCATGGCGAGCCTTGATAACGGCATGTCGCTCCTCAACGTTGAGAACTACACGCAGTACATCGTCAAGGGCGCGGTGCTCGTCGCCGCCGTTGGCTTCGACATGCTCGGCCGCCGGAAGAGTTAGCGCGCCGCTTTTGAAATCAACCTTGTACAGACAACTCTCGATCAAATTCGCGCTCTTCTTTCTTGTCCTGCTCGCGCTCTCGGCCGCGCCCCGTGCACAAGTCCCCAACAACCTCGCTCCCGGCGCGCCCGGCCGCGACGCGCAGTGGACAAGCGCGGGCAAAGAGGCCGTCGGCACTTCCAACACACTAGAGTCTAAGGTCTGGTTCACGCTCGGCCGTGGCGTGTTGGATGAGGTCTACTACCCGACGGTTGACGTGGCGAACACGCGCACGCTTCAGTTCTTCGTCAACGGCTGCGACAACAACTCTCTCGAAGGCGAGGCGGCGGCGACGCGACGCATCGAGGTCACGGACACGCAGTCGCTCTCGTTCCGCCAGACGACCGAGACGAACCTCTACACGCTGACGAAGAGCTACACGACCGACCCCGAGCGTCCCGTCGTCCTCATTGACGTGGAGTTCAAAGGGCGCTGTCGCGCGTTGCAGAGGCTCTACGTTTACTACGACCCTTCGCTCAACAACAGCGGGATGCACGACTCGGCTTGGACGGAGGACGGCGCGCTCGTCGCTTCGGATTCGGACAAGGCTTCGGCGCTCGTCTCAAGCACAGGCTTCGACGAGACGACGAACGGATACTTTGGAACGAGCGACGGGCTCGACGAGTTACACAAGCGCGGCTTCCTTCAGTCGCGCTACGGGCGTGCCGCCGATGGCAACGTCGTGCAAGTGGGCGAGGTCAGGTCGGGCACACACTTCACGCTCGCGCTCGGTTTCGGCAGGGAGGCAGCGGAGGCTTTGCGAAACGCGCGCGCCTCTCTCGCCAAAGGTTTCGTGAAAGCGCGCGCCGAGTACGAGCGCGGCTGGCACGAGTACGCGAAGACCTTGCGCCGCGTTGACGCGAAGCAGCAGGCGCAGTACGACATGGCCGCGATGGTCTTGAAGGCGCATGAGGACAAGACCTTTCGCGGCGCGATGATCGCTTCGCTCTCAATCCCGTGGGGCGGCGGCTCGAACGCCAACGAGCCGAACGTCGGCGGCTATCATCTCGTCTGGTCGCGCGACCTTTATCAAGTCGCCACGGCCTTCTACGCTCTGGGTGATAAGGCTTCGGCCGACCGCGCGCTCGACTACCTCTTCCGCGTGCAGCAGAAGCCGGACGGCAGCTTCCCGCAAAACTCATGGCTCGACGGACGCCCCTTCTGGGGCTCGTTGCAGTTGGACGAGGTCGCATATCCGCTCGTCCTCGCATACCAGCTTGGCCGCACCGACAACGAGACTTACGTGAAGCACGTGCGCCCCGCCGCCGACTTCATCACGAAGAACGGGCCGTTCACGCCGCAGGAGCGTTGGGAGGAGAAACAGGGCTACTCGCCTTCGACCATCGCGGCCGAGATAGCGGGGCTCACATGCGCGGCCGAGATTGCGCGGCGCAACGGCGACGACGCTTCGGCCGCAATCTATATCGCTACGGCCGACGACTTCGCGCGTAACGTCGAGCGTTGGACGGCGACGACGACCGGCGTGTACGGCGATAAGAACTACTATCTCCGCCTCTCTTTCAACGAAGACCCGGAGGACGGCGCGCCCTTCAACGTCGGCAACGGCGGCGGCGAGTATGACGAGCGCTCGATTGTTGACGCGGGCTTTCTCGAACTTGTTCGACTCGGAATCAAATCACCTCAAGACCCTCTCGTTGCAAAGAGCGTGGCCGTCATCGATAAGGTCATCAAAGTTGACACGCCGCACGGCGCGACCTTCTATCGCTACAACCACGACGGCTACGGCGAGATGGACGACGGGCGGGCGTGGAATTGGGACGGGAAGTATTCGGGCAAAGGGCGTCTGTGGGCGCTGCTCGCGGGCGAACGCGGCGAGTACGAACTCGCGCAAGGACGACACGCCGACGCCGCGCGCCGCCTCGACGCTCTGGCGGGTTTCGCCAACGCGGGGCTGATGATTCCCGAACAGGTCTGGGACAGTCCCGAGAGCCCGCGCCCCGAATTCAAGTTCGGCGAGGGCACGGGGTCAGCCACGCCGCTCGCATGGGCGATGGCGCAGTTCATACGACTCGCGACAAACTTGCAGGAGGGACGCAACCTCGACACGCCCGACCTCGTCGCCGCGCGCTACGCCGCGAAGACCGCGCCGCCTCCGCGCGCCAACGCCGACTTCAACTTTCCCGCGCACGAGATTCTCGAAAGCGCGCGCGCGGGTGCGACCTTCCACATCACGGGCGGCGCGCGTCCGCCCGGCAGTCGCGCCTTCCTGCTCACGGGCGACGAGCGGCGCGAGTTGAAGCCTGACGCCGAAAGCAACTTCTCCTTCGACGTGACGGCAGCGAGCGGCACGACGCCAATCGTCGTCGCGGTCGTCGCGCCTTCGGGAGCGACGTACTTCCAGCGCGCATACGTCGAGGGTCACGTGGCGTCCGAGCTTGAACGTGCCGAGCACGACCTTTACCCTTCGGATGCGGCCGAGCGTGTGAAGGCGTCGAAGACATCGCCGCTTGTCGAAGGCGAGGAGTTCACCTTCATCTATCGCGGCGATGCAAAGCGCGTCGAGATAGTCGGTGACTTTACGGGGTGGGCTCCTGCGGGGCTTGTGCTGCGAGAGGTGCCGGGCACCACGAATCTCAAGTTCATACGCCTTAAGTTCCCCCTTGCGGTGCGGCTCGAATACAAGTTCATCGCCGACGGCGAGTGGCTGCTTGACCCGCTCAACCCGAACAAGAACAACAACGGCGTCGGCGGCTTCAACTCGAACTTCTCAGGCCCCGATTATCGACCGACGACTTTAGCCTCGGGGCACGACGAGTTGCGCGGCCGAATCGAACGTCTGGAACTGCCGGGCGGCGACAAGCGCAAGGTGCAAATCTACCTGCCGCCCGGTTACGCCGCGAGCGCGACGCGCTACCCCGTGCTCTACATGCAGGACGGCTCGCAGTCCATCGAGCTTGGCCGCGCCGCCGAGATTGCCGACCGCATGATCGCGGAGGGAAAGGTCGAGCCCTTCATCATCGTCTTCATAGACCCTATTGACCGGACGAAGGAGTATTGGGCTAACGACCAGTTCGCCGATTGGATGGCGCAGGCGCTCGTCCCGCTAGTGGATTCGCGCTACCGCACGCGCGCCGAGCGCGATGGGCGCGCGCTGACGGGCGCGAGTCTCGGCGGGGTGATCTCGGTCTGGACGGCGCTCCGCCACCCGGACATCTTCGCGCGCATCAGCGGCCACTCCACCTCTTTCCAGATAGACGAGGAGCGCGTCCTCGCCGCGCTCGCACGCCTCGACGAAGACGCGCGCCGCAAGTACCCGCTGCGCTTCTATCTCGACGCAGGCCGCTACGAGCCGCCCATCTTCGACACCACACGCCGCGCCAACCTCCTGCTCCGCGCACGCGGCTACCCCGTCACCTATCGCGAAGCGCCCGTCG
>JAVXWN010000226.1:0-34175 GCA_032230645.1 Acidobacteriota bacterium
AAGCACGCCGTCCTTCATCTTCACTTGCGCCGTTTTGCCTTTTTACTTTTGCCTTTGCTTCCGCGCGCCCGCGCGTTCGTGTTATTTTCTTGGACTCGATTTTGGGCGCTGCATCTTTCGGGACAGACCTGTGCAAGAGGGATGAAGTAATCATGGAGAACATAGAGGGCGGGGTCATCCCCGCAGAGAACGTCGAGCGCGTCGAGGCGGCGACCGAGCCCGCGAAGCGCCGTAGCCTTGCGGCGTTGATGAACAGCCGCGCGGCGCTCTTCGTGGTCGGCGCACTGTTCATCGGCGCGGTCTTCTGGTACTTGCAGTTCTCGACCGCCTCACTCTGCTGCGGCGACTATGACGCCTACTATCACTTCCGCTGGAGCCGCATGCTGTGGGAAGGGATGCGCACGGGTCACTTCCCTCCCTCCTTCAACGCGCTCCCGCTGACGACGCTCAACGCGCATGATTACGTAGACCATCACCTTCTCTTCCACGTCCTACAGATTCCGTTCACCTTCTTCTCGGACTTCCAGACCGGCGCGAAGATCGGGACGTGGCTCTTCGCGTGTCTGGCCGTCTTCTCATGCTACTGGCTGATGATTCGCAACCGCCTGAGCTACCCGCTCGTGTGGCTCGTCGCCGTCATCGGCAGTTCCGCGCCGTTCCTCTATCGCATGAACATGGGTAAGGCGATGAGCGTCTCCATCGTGCTCCTCGTCGCCGGAATCCATCTGCTGTTCGAGCGCAAGTACCGCTGGCTGCTGCCGCTCGCTTTCGTCTTCGCGCTGACCTACGACATGTTCGCGCTGCTCGTCGTGGCGACGCTCATGTGGTCGGCCGTCATGCTCTGGAGCGAGCGGCGCTTCGAGTGGAAGCCGATTCTGTTCGTCGCCGTGGGGGCGCTTCTCGGCTTCGTCATCAATCCGTACTTCCCGCACAACTTTCAACTGCTCTACGAGCACATTCTTATCAAGGTCACGTCGAAAGACTTCTCGACCGCCGTCGGCTCGGAGTGGTATCCCTACAACACTTGGGAGTTTTTGGGTAATTGCGGTGTGGCGCTGGCCGCGATGTTTGTGGGCTACCTCGCCTTCAAGGACTCGTTTAGTAAGGAGCGGCAGAGGGCTCTGCTGCTGCTGCTCTTCTCGACCTTCCTGATGGTCGTCAACATGCGCTGGCGACGCTTTGCCGAATACTTCCCGCCCTTCGCGGTGCTCTTCGCGGCCTTCACGGTCGAGCCGCTTGTGCGCCGCGCGCGCGAACGACTGACCGCGCGCAATGTCACCACGGAAGTTGAAGCTATGGAAGCAGGCGAAGACTCGTGCCCGCCCGAGCCGGTGCGCGTCGAGCACGCGCGCGCGTGGGAGATTGTTCTGGTCTCGACGGCCTTTGTGCTGTTGGCGGGGGCGATGGTCTGGTACGCGCGCGTCACCGCGCAGGACATCGCGGGGATGGCCGGGCCGAACTCCTACAAGGGCGGCGCGGAATGGCTCGCGAAGAACACGGAGCGCGGTGAGTTGGTGATGAACACCGATTGGGACGACTTCCCCAAGCTCTTCTTCTACAACCCGCAGCTTGCATACGTCTCGGGACTCGACCCCACCTACCTGCTCGATAAGAACCGGACGCTCTCTGACCTGCACGCCAAGATCACCATCGCCAAAGACCTCTCGGACGAAGAGGTCGCAAACCTCGGCCCGCTCATCCGCGACAACTTCTGTCTGGGCGAGGGCCCCGCGCGCCGCTGCGTCCGCTACGTCTTCACCGACCACGAGCACGAGGACTTCTACAACGACGCGCTCGATAGCGGCTGGTTCGACGAAGTCTACTCCGACAACGACTGCGCCGTCCTACGCCTGCGTGACCAGAAGGGCGAGCCCCCGCCCGACAACGTCCCGCCCGGCGACGAAGGCGACGACTCGGACGACGACAACAATCCGCAGCAAGGCAACTAGGTTGACTCAAGCCGCGCAACGGGTGGAGAACTCAACGTGGCTTGACGGCGAAGACCTTCACGCTCGCCGCGTAGTCGTTTACGTCGTAGCGCGCGAGCAGATCGCGCAAGCTCCCGTGTGGCTCGACCTGCGCATCCGCCGGTATCGAAGGGGCGCAGCACCAACCCGCGTCCTCGACCATCGTACTCGCCGACTCCGCGACCGGCGCGCAGCAGGAACTCGCGGCTACGGGCAGGCTCTTCGTCGTTGCTTCTCCGGTCATCGCGGGAGAGCAACAGCCCTGTTGATTCTCGACCTTCGAGTAGGCGTTCAGGTCTGCGCCCGAGTCTATGACGGCGACCTCGCCGAAGCCCGCCTCGACGAGCCCACGCTTGTAATCTTCAATCGGAATCGCTCCGGCGATGCAGCCGACGTAGGCCAGCATGTCGCCGCTCACCTCGGGCGGAAGCGTCTGCTTGAGCGCGATGTCGCTCACGGCCAGACGCCCGCCGGGCTTGAGCACGCGCGCCACCTCGCGGAAGACCGCCTGCTTGTCCGGCGCGAGGTTGATAACGCAGTTGCTGATGACGCAGTCCACGGACGCGTCGGCAAGCGGCAGCCGGTCAATGGTCGCGAGATGGAACTCGACGTTGTCATGCGCTCCACCTTCAAGACGCTTCGCCGCGTTGCGGCGCGCAAGCTCCAACATCTCCGGCGTCATGTCTATGCCGATTGCGCGCCCCGCTGCGCCTACCTTCTCCGCCGCGAGAAAGACATCGAGACCTCCGCCCGAGCCGAGGTCTACGACCACCTCGCCTTCGCGCAAAGAGGCGGTCGCGACCGGGTTCCCGCACGACAGACCCATGTTCGCCTCCGCCGGTATTGACGCCAACTCTTCGGCCGTGTAGCCGAACGCCTCGGCCACCGCGCGCACGCCCCCCTGCTCGCTCGAAAGTCCGCTCCGCGCGACCGACCCGTACCTTTCCTGAACCAACTGCTCTATTGGACTCGACATAAAAGCTCTCCTCTCGCTGAATCCCTTTCAACACGCACGCGGGGACTTCCCGTTGCGCCTTGGACATCTTCGCGGTGAAGCCCCGGCGACCTTGCCTTCGTCCGCCTTCGCGCTTACAATTCATATGCGCGAAGGCGAATGTGAGAGTCATAGTACACGCCTCTTATACATTCGTCAAGCCGTATATGAATTTTTTTTGAGACGTTCCGGCCTCGTCGCAGGTGAAAGAATTGGTGCCGGGAACGGCGCAACAATCGTATAATGTTTGTGATTGAAAAGATGCTGCCCGCGCCGCCGTGAAGTGATGGGAGCCGTTTGAAGATGGCGAAGAACGAAGCACAGATGGAACTACTCTTTAAGGCGCTGGCCGACCGCACGCGTCTGCGTCTGCTGAATCTGATGGCGGCGGGCGAGGTCTGCGTCTGCTTCTTCGTAGAGGTTTTGGAGACGAACCAGCCGAAGATTTCTCGTCACCTCGCGTACCTTCGGCGCGCGGGCGTCGTCTCCGCGCGGCGCGAGGGCAAGTGGATGCACTATCGCATCGCTTCACCCGCAGACCCGCACGCCGCGCGCGTCTTCGCAGAGGTGTTGACGTGGCTCGGCGAAGACCGTGCGATGCAGAAAGACCGCGCGCGGATGGAGAACATCTGCTGCGCGGTGCGCATGCCCGTGCGTTTGCAGGGTGCGCCGCGCCCTCTGGGAGTTACGACCTAACGGTCGGCGCATGCCTCCGCGACCTGAAGGACTTCTGCGCCAGCGCGTCCAGACACGACGACTTAACCGTGATGGCGCTGCGCAGGGTTTGAGCAGAACCGTCGGCACGCCCGCTGATGGGCGATGCTGTCAAGCTTTTTGCAGACGCAGCACTGCGACCTCGGGGCGCGCGCCGATGCGCACGGGCACGCCGATCATCCCCGTCCCGCGCGAGACGTAGAGCTGCGTGCCTTCGCTCTCGTACATCCCGCGCAGGTATTTCAGGTGCTTCCAGACGTATGCCGCGGGCGAGCCGACGAAGGGGAGCGAGACCTGTCCGCCGTGCGTGTGTCCGCTCAGGATGAGAGAGACGCCGCGCGTCTCGGGCATGTCAAGCGCCATCGGTTCGTGCGCGAGCAGCACGGACGGACGCGACATGTCGAGCCCTCGCATCGCACGCTCGAAGTCGGCCTTGCCCCATCCCCAATCGTCCACGCCCGCAAGCTGCAATGCGTCCGCTCCGCGCCGCAACTCCGTGTTCATGTTCGTCAGCACGTTGATGCCGCGCCTTGCCAGCGCTTGCCGGGTCAGAGGCCCATCCGTGTTGTGGTCATGATTTCCCAGCACGGCCCAAACCCCTTCCGGCGCGCTCAACTCGCCCAACACCTCCGCGCAGGGCTCGACGTACTCACGCAGCGAAGTCGTGTAATCGCCCGTCAGCGCAACGAGGTCTGCGCGCGCCGCGTTCGCCAACCCCACCACGCGCCGCACCTCCTCGATTGAGACGAGCCGCCCGTGATGCACGTCCGACACCTGCGCTATCCGAAACCCCTCGAACCTCTCGGGTAAGTCGCGCACACTCACGACCGTTTCCGTCAACTCATAATCCCAAGCCTCGACCAGTCCCCCATACGCCGACACCCCCGCCACCCCGACAGCCGCCGTCGCGCCCACACCCTTCAAAAATTCTCTTCGCGTCAGACTCAATTCGTTCACGCTCCGTGGCCGCACACCACACAAAAAGTCCACGCGCCGAATCACGTCACTGTGCTTGAAGACACCGGATACCGCTTTAGCGAATGCGCTCTCCTTCTCAACTTCGACGGCACGCGATTCAGAACTTTAACATCAAACGGCGCGTGGCACTCGCTCGCGCGCACGGAGCGCGACCGGGGAACCGTGGCTTGACAAAAGGGTCTTGCGGGCTAGAATAGGGCTTCGCCTTTTGCGGAGATGTGGCCGAGTGGCTGAAGGCGGCGGTTTGCTAAACCGTTATAGGTCAAAAGCCTATCGCAGGTTCGAATCCTGCCATCTCCGCCATCCATATCGCCCCTGCCAGGTTACTTGGATTTCAAGTTCAGGTAACCTTAATTTATTTACGCTGCACGGGTGAAGGCTCCTGTGCGGCGGCGCGCGGGGCGGCTGTCCCTGCTCTTTCAAAATTCGTTTTCGAGGAGAAGCACACATGTCCGGACTGCTTTGGGATGGGACTCTCCAGCACCTTCTCGCGACGCCTGCGCTCCCGCTGGCGGAGAAGATTCTGCGCCCCGTCATCGTCTATGCCGTGCTCGTCGTGCTGTTGCGGGTCTTCGGGAAGCGCGAGTTGGCGCAGCTCAACCCTTTCGACCTCGTCGTCCTACTCTCGCTCTCGAACACCGTGCAGAACGCGATCATCGGCGAGGACAACACGCTCGCGGGCGGGCTCGTGGGCGCGGTCGCGTTGCTGCTCGTCAACTATTTCGTCGTGCGTTTCATGTTCAAGCACAGGCGGCTCGACCAACTGCTCGAAGGTACGCCGACCAAGCTCATCGAGAACGGCAAGGTCTGCAAAGATGGACTTGCGCGCGAGCTTTTGACCGTCACCGAGCTACAGACGGTCGCGCACCGGCAAGGTTTCGCGAACATCGAAGAGATCAAAAACTGCGTGCTCGAACCCGGTGGCACCTTCACCATCGAAGGACACACGCCGTCGCGCGAAGATCAACGCCACAAGGAGCTACTCGCGCGCATCGAGCAACTGAGCAGCCAGATCGAAGAGATGAAAAGGAGTGAGAGAAAAGGATGAAGGATGAGGGATGAGGATGAAGGTTAAGCAGTCTTAACTTCATCCTCATCCCTCATCCTTCATCCCTCCCTATTTATGTCTGTCCGTGTCCGCTTCGCACCATCGCCAACCGGGTATCTGCACATCGGCGCGGCGCGCACCGCGCTGTTCAACTGGCTCTACGCGCGCAAGGAGGGCGGCAAGTTCCTCCTCAGAGTCGAGGACACAGACCTCCAACGCTCGACCGACGAGTCCACGCGCTCCATCCTCGAAGGGCTCGCGTGGCTCGGCATCGGCGACTTCGACGAGGAGATAGTTTTCCAGTCGCACAACGCCGACAAGCATCGCGCCGCCGCTCTGCGCCTCATCCATGAAGGCAAGGCCTATCGCGATTTCACGCCGAAGGGCGAACGCTCGGACGCGAACGTCAAGCACGAGATAGCCGAGCGTGCGCGCGCACAGTCAGCGGCCGAAGGCGTTGACCAACGCTCGAACACTTACCGTGAGTTGTCGCTCGAAGAGTCCGAACGAAGGGCCGCGGCGGGCGAGCCCTTCGCCGTGCGGCTCAAGGTCGCGCGCGAGGGTCAGACGCGTTTCGACGACGCGGTCTACGGCGAGCAGACGCGCGACCATTCGGAGATCGAAGACCTCGTGCTGCTGCGCTCGGGCGACCTCTCGCCGCTCTACAACCTCTCGGTCGTCGTTGACGACATCGAGATGGGCATCACCAACGTCATACGCGGGCAAGACCATTTGACGAACACGCACAAGCAGGTGCTCATCTACGAGGCGCTCGGCTCGCATGTGCCGACCTTCGCGCACTTGCCTTTGATACTCGCACCGAACAAGTCGAAGCTCTCGAAGCGCAGGCACGGCGAGGTCGTCAGCCTGACGACCTACCGAGACCGCGGCTTCATCCCCGCGGCCTTCCGCAACTACCTCGCGCTACTGGGTTGGTCGCCCGACGAGGAGAACAAAGAGATTATGTCGCTCGCTGAACTGGTCGAGCATTTCTCGCTCGCGGGCGTCCATCGCTCAAACGCCGTCTTCAACTTCAGCGACGCGGACGCGCGCCAGTGGACGGATCAGAAGGCGCTCTGGATGAACGCCGAGTACGTGCGCACGATGCCTTTTGAAGAACTCCTGCCGATGGTCAGGGCCGAGCTTGAGTCGGCCGGGCTCTGGCGGACTGAGTACGAGACGACGCAGAGCGAGTGGTTCAGGCGCACAGTCGAACTCATACGCCAGCGCTTCATCACGCTCAAGGACTTCTCCGGGCAGGGGCGCGCGTACTTCGCCGACGAGTTCGAGTTCGACGAAACGGCGGTGGCAAAGAACCTGAAGAAGGACGCTGCGCTCGGCGAGCTTCTGCCCGAGTTGGCCGCGCGGTTCGAGACCGTCGAGCCGTGGACTCCGGAGTCAATCGAGCAGGCGCTTCGCGCCTTCGCCGAAGAGCGCGGCGTTAAGGCCGGGCTTCTCATCAACGCCTCGCGCACCGCGCTCACGGGACAGTCGGTCGGCCCCTCGATGTTCGACATCTTCGAGGTGATAGGACGCGAACGCTCCGCACATCGCCTCCGCGTGACAGCCGGGCTCGTCTGAGATGTCGGCAGTTATAACGTCATCATGAGATTTTGAGAGAAAGGTGTTTCGGTAATGATTAAAAAATTCTTATTCGCCACGTCGCTCGTCGTCGCGCTCTCGGCCACGGCCTTCGCGCAGAACACGAACAGCAGGGCGACGACCGGCAGGCGAGCGCAGACCACTCCGGCGAAGACGACGAACACAACACAGCCCGCACAGAAGCCAACGTCAGCGCCCGCGCCGTCCGAGCAGACGACGCCGCCCGCCGCTCGCACACGCCGTGCGGGCACCCAGCACACCGCAGCGCAGTCACCGGCCGATGCCGCCGAAGCGCGAGCCGTGCGTGATGCGTTCGACTCGCTCGTTGACGGTATACGCCGCGCCGACGCCGCAGCGGTGATGAAGCTCTACTGGAACTCGTCGCAGCTAGTTGTCTTCAACAATAATGGCACGGTGACGAAGTCTTGGGATCAGGTGCGCAGCAACCGCGAGAGCCTCTACGCGAAAATCTCGGACGTGAAATTGGACGTGCGCGACGTGCGTGTAAAGACTCTGGGGCCGTCGGCCGCGCTCGTTACGTGTCTCTGGGAGCAGTCGCAAACCGCCGGTGGGCAGCCCGAACACGCGACGGGACGCCTTACAATCGTCTACCAAAAGATCGGCGTCGAATGGAAGATCGTCCACACGCATACCTCGCCTGACAAGCCGAGCCCGTCGAACCTCATGCCCTCTGAGCGCACGCCCGCGGGCGAGGCGGCCACGCCGGCACGGCCCCCAGCGAAGCTTTAAAAGCGCGGAAAAGCCTTTGAAAACGCGAAAAAGGCGAGACCCGTTTCGCCATAACGAGTCTCGCCTTTTCCGCTTAGCACTTCCGGCAATGTGTCCGTGGGCTTCGATGGCCTCGACGGGAAGAGTCAGCCGGGCTGAGATGCGACCAACCTCAGCGCCACAACAACGTGCGGTATTATACACGAGCGCGCACGAAGCGTGAAAAAATTTTCAATGACGGCTAGACAGCAAAGCCCGATTTAAGTATAGTTTCCCCGCTTGAGGTACCTCAATTTACAGTAATTCAGGAGAACGATCTATGCGCAAGACTTTAGCACTTCTGGCGTTGGCTGGCGTCGCGAGCCTCTCGGCATGCGGCGGCGGTGACAACACCAACAACACGAACGGCACCGCTAACACCAACGCCGCGAACGCCAACGTCACCATCACTAACGCCAATGTGACGGTGGTCACCAACGCCAACGCCGCCAGCAGCAACATGAACACTAGCAACATGAACGCTAGCAACATGAACGGTGGCATGAGCAACATGAACAAGAGCAACATGAACAGCTCGAACCACAACTAGTTCCTGTCGTCTCATGTATAAGTTTGAAGGCGCGCTGTCGCGACAGCGCGCCTTCAGCTTTATCAGGCCCCGAATACATGGAAGCCCCGCCACAAAACTCTCTCTTGTGGCGGGGCTTCTCGGCGTATCTTTGTCGGAGCAGCACTTAAAAAGTCAGAAGCCCTGTCCCGGCGCTCCCCCAAACGCGTAGGACAAGGCTCTTGACTATCGAATGTAGGGTGAGCGTTCCCCCGAAACCCGCCCTACAACCCCTTGAATATGAGAGAGTCTAGAGTGAAATTTTTCCGCACGTTTCCCCTAACTATCACTTTTCTGTGACCGGCTCAATTATTCCGCCGCGACTGTGCCGACGGCGAACCCATCCACCGAGGCCAAAAGCTGTGGCGTATGTTCCGCTTCTAAGAAGGTACACGCGACAAGGACGCGGCGCTTCTCGACGAGCACGACCATGTGCCCCGACACCTTGCCGAAGGTGAAGTCGCCCTCACGCTGATTCTCCTTATCCTGCGGCAGCAGCGCGACCTTCAGCGTCGTGTGCGGCGAGTCGGTGTCGCCCACGCCCAACACGTCGGAGGCGAAGTGCTCGAAGAATTCGCGTTTCAGAAACTCCTGCCCCGCTTCGTTCAAGTCCGAAGGGAAATCGCCTATTGTCGCGACCACGCTGGGGCCGTCGGGCGTTTCGACACGCGTGACGCGGATTGGAATCCTCGACGCGGTCGCGGGCTGTTCAGTACGGCCGGACGCTTCTTTTGCGGGCGTTCGTGGCGTGGCCGCCGTGGAGGTTTTGCTTTGCGCCTTCGCCCTCACCGCCTGCTGCGCGGACGCAGCCGTACCCCACGGCGCAGCAAGCATCAAGATTAACGGCGCGGCGACGCGCGCGACTAAGCTCGCGTTGCGCGCGGGTCGAAAGAGGAGCGAATTGGGGCGGCGTGTACTCTCCGGTGCATGTTTCCGAAACGAAATCATCGGCTTCTTCCCCCTCGCTTCGCCCTTGTGCAACGCGAGTGCCGGAAGTGCAGGCCGCGTATTCCGTGCAATAAAAATTAGAAGGGCGGCACCTGTTAAGTGCCGCCCTCTTTATCTCCTATGGCTTCAGTGGACTGTGTGGATTAGCCTCTCTGAACTTCGTCTGCCTGCGGAGTCCGCATGCTTGCGCTCCGTAAACTACGCTTCAGGGATTCGACAGCCATAGGCTTTGGTACTGCTCGGTGTGGTGCTAATCCCTGTTCAGGAGACTCCAGCCACCTCACTGTGATTTGAATTCATATATGTTTCGGATCACCTCCTTTCCAGTGTTGCCACGATGATAGACGACGCCCCGGCGAGCGTCAACGATTTTTTTTATCGAGCCCCGAGCGATGCGCGCGCGAATGCTTCAAGCCCACCGACGAAGACGCTGTGCGCGTGCTCGACACCGAAGAAGTATGCAAGCTCGCGATAGTCCGCGCAGTCGTGTACGACGAAGTCGGCGCGCTTCCCAGCTTCGAGCGTGCCCGCGCGCTCGCCACGGTTCAGGCTGTATGCGGCGTTGACGGTCGCGGCCGTTAACGCTTCGGCGGGCGTCATCTTCATGTGCGTCGAGGCGAGCGAGAGAATCATCGTCATCGAGGGCGTTGGCGACGAGCCGGGGTTGAAGTCTGTGGCGAGGACGACGGCGAGCCCCGCTTCAATCATCTCGCGCGCCGCAGGATAGCGCGCCGAGCCGAGCGCGTAGACCGAGCCGGGAAGCAGAACGGGCTGCACGCCTGCCGACCTCAAAGCCGCGATGCCTGTGGCGTCCGTGTGTTCGAGGTGGTCGGCCGTCTTCGCCTTCAACTCGGCCGCAAGCAGCGCGCCGCCGCCGCGCGTAAGCTGGTCGGCATGTATGCGTGACGCGAGGCCGAGCACGCGCGCCGCTTCGAGCACGCGCCGCGACTCTTCGATGGTGAAGACGCGCTCCTCGCAGAACACGTCGCAGAACTCCGCGAGCCCTTCGGCGGCCACGCGCGGCAACATCTCTTCAACAACGAGCCGGACGTACTCGTCGCGTCGACCGTGATACTCGTCCGGCACCTCATGCGCGCCGAGGAAGGTCGGGACGTAAGAGACGCGCCCCTCCGTGTTCAGACGCCGCACGACGCGCAGCATCTTCAACTCGTCTTCGACCGATAGACCGTAGCCCGACTTCGCCTCGACGGTCGTCGTGCCCGTGCGCAGGAACCAGGCCTCGCGCCTGAGCGCCGCATCGAACAACTCGTCCGTATCGGCCGCGCGCGTCCGCCGCACGGTCGAGCGTATGCCGCCGCCCGACGCCGCGATCTCCTGATAGCTCGCTCCGGCGGCGCGCTTCTCAAACTCATCGGCGCGGTGGCCCGCGAACACAGGATGCGCGTGCGCGTCAACGAAGCCGGGCATCACGACGCGCCCGCCCGCGTCAAAGACCTTGCGCTCCTCGCTTATCAGCGGCTCAATCTCCGCGCGCCTGCCGGTTCGCTCTATCCGTCCGCCGCGAACGAGCAACGCCCCATCCTCGATGATTGAAAGCTCGCGCATCTCCGTGCCGACGCGCGGGCGACGCGGCCCCGCGAGCGTGACGAGCTGCGAGCAGTTGACGACGGCGAGCGTCTCTTCTCTCTCTTCTGCCTCAGACATCTTTGGGCTCGACCCTTTGCTGCCTGCGCCGCCCCAGTCGATAGAGCGCCGCGCCCGCGAGGTTGAAGGCGAGCGTGACGGCGACGAGCTTGGCGGCGAAGGCGAAGGGGTTGACGACCTCGACGATGGGAAAGACCGTGAGCGCGATGTAGAGCAGCGAGACTATGAGCCCCGAGGCGGACGCGACCTTCAACCACAGCGGCGCGCGCAAGCCCACGCGCCGCGCCGCGAAGAGCGGGACGGCGAACAGCGCCACGTAGGTCAACGCGTAGAAGATGCCCGCCGCGTTGTCGAGCAACTGGTTCGCCTCCTGCATGCCGACGCCGACCAGACTCAGAAGCCCCAGCGCCAGAGCCAGCGCGCCGACGAGCATGATGGAGTTGACCGGCGTCTTGTACTTCGCGTGCAGTCGCGTGAACCAGGCGGGCAGAAGGTTGTCCCAGCCCGCAACCATCGGGAGTCGCGCGTTGGCCGTCAGATAGATGCTCATCAGCGCGACCATGCGGCCGACGACCGCGAGGATGACGAGCGAGACGATGCTGGCGGCAGCCGCGCCGAGCATCCCGAACCCGCGCGTCAGAACCTGCGCGATGGGGCCGATGAGGTCTACCTCTTCGGGACGGAAGAAGGCGAGGACGGAACTCGTTCCCAGTATGAACATGAGCGCGATGACGGGCGCGGCGATGAGGACGGAGCGGCCGATGTTGCGCGCGGGCGTCTTGCACTCGCCCGCGAGGATGGCGACGTACTCGAAGCCGGTCAGCGCGCCGAGCGCCATCTTGCTGTAGATGTTCAGGCTCTTCTTAAACAGGTCAGGGTTCGAGAGCGAGAAGGCCGGGACGGCGAACTTGAGCGGGTGATACTCCGCAATCGTCCCGCGCGCGAGACTGATGAAGGGCAGGGCGATGAGCGCGACGAACGTCAGCAGCAGCAGCACCCCGCCCGCGTTGTGAACCCACTTGCCTACACCGAGGCCCCGCGTCGAGATGGCAATCATCACCCCGACCAGCGCGCAACTGAAGACGGTGATGAAGGGCTTGCTGCCCGCCATCCAGCCTGCGCCCGCGAAGGCATATGAAAGGTTCGTTACCACCGTCAGCCCTATCCCGGACATCACGAGGATGGCGAATATCCAAAGATTCCACGCGACCATGAAGCCGACGAACTCGCCGAGGGCGAGCTTGGCCCACTGGTAGAGTCCGCCTTCGAGCGGCATCAGGCGATTGAGGTAGATGACGACGGCCGCCAGCGGCAGATAGAAGGTCGCAATCGCCAGCAGCCAGAAGAAGAGTTGCTCGTCGCCAAGTTTCGCCGCCGTCCCCACCCAGATGGTTCCGACCACGAAGACGATCTGCGTCAGCACGAGGTCTGCGAGCCCAAGCTCCTTCCTGAAGACGGCGCTGCGCCCCTCGACCTTCTCCTCTTCGCGCCTCAACTCTTCCGGGCGGTTCGACTGTTCGGCCTCTTCCACGTTCAGACTCCTTCGAGAGAGCGATGAATGAAAGGCGAGCCGCCTTCGTATTCATCATTCATCACTAAAGAACACCTATGAAGCCGACGAGGTGTGGTCGTGGACGATGCGCCAGCCCGCGTTGGTGCGACGGAAGATGAGCGTGAAGCGGCCGTGCGGCGTGTCGGCGTCGCGCGTGAGTTGCCAGCGTCCCGTCGCCATGACGTAGAACTCGCTCAAGGGCTTGATGTCTAGCTCCGCGAAGGTGAGCGTGCCCATCTTGGCGCGCGTGTCGTAGTGCGACTTGTAGCGGTCGAGCACGGTCTGCCAGCCGTGCGTGATGGTGTCGCCGGAGACGAAAGTCGTCGTCTCCTCCTTCGCGTAACCCTCCATGTAGCCCGCCACGTCGCCGCGATTCCAGGCCGCGGCCTGCGCTTCGATGACGGCGCGCACGGCCGCGACGTTCGCGT
The DNA here is from genome assembly GCA_032230645.1 of Acidobacteriota bacterium. GTDB lineage: Bacteria > Acidobacteriota > Blastocatellia > Pyrinomonadales > Pyrinomonadaceae > QHXN01. The sequence goes on from JAVXWN010000226.1 coordinate 13,173, forward strand.
CCTCCTTCTGCGGCCGGAGTGCGCGCCCGCGCCCTTGATAGCCGACGACGACCGCAGCGATTGCCAGCATCGAGGCGAAGGTAAAGAGGTGTTGTTTGCCCATCCGGTTGTGCTCCTTCTTCAAAGGCGTGATGTGTGCGGGAGGATACGCGGACTGCCGCGTTGAGTTCAAGGTCAAAGCGGCGGCGCGCGGATTTCAAGGTCAGGCGCGCGCCGCGAGCCATGCGCGCACGTCCTCGCGCATCTCGGGGACGAATTCGTGGCCCGCGTCGTAGGCTCGCGTCTCGACATCGGCGGCGCGCGTGCGAAGGCGCGCGGCGTAACTCTCGACGCGCTCGGGCGTGTAGAACTCGTCGCGCGTACCCGAAAGATGAAGAACGGATGCGCGCGTCTCGCCGTAGTCGGCGTTCGTCTCCCAGTCGCCGGGCAGCCCGCCGCAGATGCCTACGACGCCGCGCAAGAGGTCGCGGTGCGTGAAGGCGAAGCGATAGTTGAGCGCGCATGATTGCGAGAAGCCCACGAGAAAGATTCTCTCGCTCCTTGCGATGCCGCGCGCGACGAGCCCGCTCGTGAGGTCGAGCAGCGCGCGTTGATGAAGCGCGATTGACTCTTCGGGGCGAAAGTTCGTCAGCCAGCCGAAGCCGTAGCGGAAGGGCCCGCCCGGCTCGCGCGGCTCCTTCATGTGCTGGTGCGGCGCTTGCAGCGTCGTGACGGCGAACCCTTCGGGTGCATGCTCGCGCGCCTCGCGCATCATCCACCCCTTGTTGCTGCCGTAGCCGTGCAGCGCCACAAGCAGCGGCGCAGGTGTCGCCCCCGACGCGTAGAGGTCGTAGTAAAGCTTCACCTCCGCCGCGAGCGCGAGGTCTGTGGTCAGGGGCTCGCCCTCTTGAAGCATGAATCCCTCCTCATGGAAGAAGACTTTAGAACCAGAACAGGCCGACGAGGAAGCGCAATCCGGCCGCGCCGAGCATGACGAAGAAAGGGTTGGGACGGAAGCGCAGCATCACGGCCGCGACGGCGATGGCGATGACGAGCCCGACCCAAGTGTGAATGCCTGCGCGCCCCGCGCTCCAGGCGGCGGCGACGAGTAGGCCGACGACTGCGGGCGTCACTCCGCGCAGGAAAGCCTGCACCTGCCGGTTCGCGCGGAAGCGTCGAAGCGATGAGCCCGCGACGATGGTGAGAACGAGCGACGGCAGGAAGATGCTGACGGTGGCGACGAGCGCGCCGAGCGTGCCCGCGACGCGATAGCCGATGAAGGTCGCCGTGACGAGAACGGGGCCGGGCGTAATCTGCCCGAGCGCGAACGCTTCGACGAACTCGCGATGCGTGATCCAGCCGTGCGCGTTGACGACCTCGGCTTCGATGAGCGGCACCATGACGAAGCCGCCGCCGAACGTCACCGCGCCGATGCGCAGGAAGATGGACGCGATGGTCAGCAGCAGGCCGAGCTTCGCCAGGATGGGCATCGCCGCCCCGAGCACCGCGACTGAACGCAGAAGCGTGCCTTTGCCGTTCCCCTTCTCGCTTTCGACGGCCGGGGTCTCCTCGTCGCTTTCAATGACCGGGGACTCCTCGTCGCTTTCGACGGCCGGGGCTTCCGCGTCGCTCGCGTCCGCTTCGCCGCTCGCCCTTCTCGCTCTGCGCCAGACGCGCACGCGCTCTCTGACCTTCTCGGCTCGCTTCACGCGGCGCGCGGGCGTGCGCTCGGCGGGCGGCCTCTCGTCCACGTCTTCGGTGAATTCGCCGCCCGCCTGCCGCACGTGCTCGTCGGCGACGGCGCGCGTCAGGTAGCCGCCGATGAAGGAGCGCGACTCGGCCTCGTTGATTTCCGCGCGACGCAGAGCCGCACGGCGACGTATGCGACGCCAACGCTGCCAGCGCCGCTCGGCGAACGAATCTATGTAGATGCCCGCGAGCCCCGAGACGAGGATGACCTCAATCACGGTCGCCTCGAAGATGATGACGGCGAGCCCGGAGAAGAAGGCGATGTACCACTGCCACGGCTTTGAGAGCGTGCTGCGGCCGATGCGCCAAGCCGTCACTGCGATGAGCGCGACGACAGCCGCGTTCAATCCGTGGAAGAGTTTCTCGGTATCAGGCAGGTTGCGCAGGTGACGATAGAGTATGGCGAGCACGATCATCATCAGCATCGAAGGCAGGACGAGTCCCGCCAACGCCACCGATGCCCCGCGCCAGCCGCGCAAACGCAGTCCGACGTATGCCGCGACGTTGCCCGCCATCGAGCCGGGCAAGCTCTGCGCCAGCGCGAGCCCTTCGGCGAACTCGTGCTCGGTGAACCAACGACGCTTCTGCAACACGAGCACGCGCAGTTGCGCGATGACGGCCAGTCCGCCGCCAAAGCCCGTCGTGCCGACTTGCAGGAAAGAGAGGAAGATACCGCCAAGCGTGGCCGTGCGCGAAAGCCGCTTCAGGCGCTTCTGCCCGTAGCGCACGCGCCGCCTTATCCGCTCACTTCGTTTGTCCGTGTGCTCCGCCACCGTCTTGCCGGAAGTTTAGCACACTGTCGCGGTGTTCGTTCGCGGGGGCACAGACGCAGGCGTCAGGGTCTTGCCTCTTCGGCTCTCAAATCGTGGAGCAATCTCTCAAACGCCTTCTCGAAAGCGTCTTGGTCTTTCCAGTTGGAGAAGTCGGGGATGAAATACCCGAGCACTTCCTTAGCCAAGTCCTTGCCGGTGTCGGCGTGTTAATGCCGATGCTAGAGGGAGCGCGATGTATTACCATTCAAGATTGGCTTTAATTCGCCACTTTTAAGAAGCTGTAAGTCTGACAAGCGATTTTCAAATTCCTCGTCACTTAAATAACCTTCGCGGTATAAGCCACGCAAAAATTCATCAACCAATCTGTTTCCCTTTCGATTATTGCAACTGAGGCAAGCGGCAACAAGATTTCTGTATGTGTTATTGCCCTCTGGACGGGACAACACATGCTCAATCACATGATTCGACGTACTGAGCACAGACAGACAATAGAAACATTTATAACTTTCCCTACGAAGGATAGCTAATCTATTTTCAGGTACGATGAAGAAGTCCATTTCCTCAATATCAATAACTAGCTTTCCTGCCTCCGAAACAATCGGGCCTCGGATTTCTGATGGAAGGTGAAGCCGAATCTTTGTACCACTACGTTCCGTCCCAAGCATCTTCAGGAATCCTTTTAATTCGAGAGAGCGAAGCTTCTTATAACATGTACTTTCAGACATGGGCTTGCCATTCTCACCAATACCGAAAGCAAGATTCCGGCGAGCGGATTTGAAGCCTATGGTTATTTCTTCCTTATCTTGAAGGCGACTGTGCCGAAAGATGTAGAGGTAGACGGCTTGCTCATAAGTATCTAGCTTAGGAGCTAAGTAATCCTGAAAAATTTCTATCTCAGCCTTTACGTCCATGTTCTTAAGCAGCACAAAGCTGTCTGAGAAAACTAGTCAACGGTCAATTCAAGTACATGCTCATCTTCATACTTTTCGATGATGATGCTGACAACTTCCATCAGCGACGCGAGCGGGTGTGACTCGTTCTCTCCAACTTCATCAATTAAACCGTCGAGCAGCGCGACCAGACGTTGATACTCTTCTTCCGTATGCGGCACGAAGACCGTACCGGCGAGAGAAGACCATGCTTCCGCTGTTTGATTAACATTTAGATTCCGCATCGCCTATTCCTTCCATTGACCCTTATCGTATTCGGCATGAGTCAGCACGGCACGAATATAAATTCTGTTCCGATTATAGTGGATTGCCGCGATTAGACGAATCTTATTCCCGCCGATATTGAATACAGTGAGCTTGCCCACTTGGTCGGCAGATGAAAATACTGACTTCACTTCGGCAAGATTCGAGAAGTTATGATGCTTCGCCAAGCTATACCAATGAGCAAGAGCGGTTCTCGTTTCAGGATGTTTCTCGGCAAACTCATTGAGCCGTTTGCGAGTGATGACGTGCATGTGTGAATGATAAAGCTCCTTACTTGTAAGACACAATACGCGTTCAGCCCAACTATCATCAGGTCGCTTTGAGACGCTGCGCGAGCAAGACCGACCTTGCGAATCGCTTTGGTCGCGGGCGTTCGGAGACGGGTCGCCGGGCTCAGGGTTTGTGTGAGTTCGGGCGCGGGCGTGGTCGCTGAAAACTAGCTTTGAGCGAGTGAAGTCGAGAGCGGAGTCGTTGAGATTAAGGGTCAAGCGACTAAAATCCAGACCGAAGCCGCCGAGAGGTAGATTGAAGTCGTTGAGAGGTAGGTTGAAGCCGTCGAGAGGTATGTCGCAATGGTCGGGGGGTACTCTGAAGCCGTTGAGAGGTACGTTGCAGCGCCCGAGGGGTAGGTTAAAGTCGTCGCGGGGTAGGTTGAAGTCGTCGCGGGGTAGGCTGAAGCGGTTTGACCCCGGACTTGAGCGGCTGAGGACGAGAGCGGAGCGTTCAACCTTCAAAGCTCGGTCGCTTGAGTCCGGGCGTTGGCGGGTGAGGCCGACGGATAAATCGCTTGAATTCCCTTCCAAAAGGCATATACTGAGCCCTCGGTCGCCTCGCTTTTCCGGTTAGCTCACGCGAACTTCACTTTGGAGGTGAAAATTCATGGCGAGACTCAAACGCGGTTCCAGCGTGCTGGAGACCGCACGGCAACGTCTGTCCGGCCTCAAGACAATCGCACCCAAACCCAACTTCGGCACTGCCCTCGACCTCGATCAGTATGAGCAGGACATCAACAACTTCAGCGCGACCCTCGACCAGTACAACGACACGCTCTCGCTGCTCGACCGCCTGCAAAACGACCTCGAAGCCGGGGAGGCGCAACTGCGCGACAAGAACAAGCGCATGCTCGCCGCCACCGGGGCGCAATACGGCCCCGACAGCAACGAATACGAAACCGCCGGAGGCACCCGCGAGAGCGAACACAAACGCCCCGCCAAGAAGAAGCCCGGCGGCGCATAAACGTCGGAGCGGCTTTGCCTGACAGAACCGTTTGAGAGGCGTTCTGTTGAAGAACAAACGGCTCCCTTCCACGTGGAAGGGAGCCGTTTGACGCTTCGCAAGAGCTACGCGCGCAACCGCCCACGTTCCCTGCGCGGCGGCTGAAGATTCAAACGGCGCGCAAACTTTTCAGTTGACGTATCCACCCGGCTCGCCGCCGCCATCTTCATTGGGCGCGGGGGCTTCGAGCGCGGGCTGCGCCGTCTCTTCTTCGAGGCTCCAGATTTCGTAGAGGTCGGGCGGGACTTCGGTGACGAAGCGCGAGGGGCGTTGCAGCACCGTCTGTCGGCTCGAATAGTCCGTGACCATCAAGGGGTATGTGATGTAGAGCTGGTCGCGTGCGCGTGTGAGGGCGACGTACCAGAGACGGCGTTCCTCTTCTTCGCCTTCGGCGTCGCGCAGTGAGCGGGGCGAGGGGAACTTGCCGTCCGCCGCCCAGAGGATGAAGACCGCGCGCCATTCGAGACCCTTCGCTTGATGTACGGAGGAGAGCGTGAGCAACTCATCTTCGTCGCCGCCTTCGACAACGTCTTCGGAGGTGAGAGCCTGCGCCGACCCGTAGCCTTCGGTCGAGAGCAGCGAGAGTTCGGCGAGAAACTCTTCCGTCGAGGTGTAGCGCGAGGCGTAGTGCGCAAGCTGCCGCAGGTCTTCGAGCCGCGCCTCCGCGTTCTCGTAAGAGTTCGCAAGATAGTCTTCGTAGCCGCGCGCAAGCACGGTCTCGATCTGTCGCGCGGGACTCGAACGCACCTCGTCGCGCACAAGCTCTTCGAGAAGCGCGCGAAACTCCGTCCAGCCCGCGCCGCGCCGTGAGGCCGCCGCGTCGGCCTCGCCTCTTAAGACTAAAGCGAGCGGGTCGGGGGCGAGTTGTATGCGCTCCCACACGCGGTTCGCGGTGGCCGCGCCGACGTTCGGGATAAGCCGGAGCACACGCTTCCACGCAAGCTCGTCGCGCGGGTTGGCGACGAGCCGCAAGTACGACACCACGTCCTTGATGTGCGCCTGCTCGAAGAAGCGCATGCCGCTCCGCACGCGATAGGGAATGCCGCGCCGCGTCAACTCAAGCTGTAGCTCAAGCGAATGATAGTGAGAGCGATAGAGCACGGCCACGTCGCTCAAGGCCAAGCCTTCGTCGCGTAGCTCAAGGATGCGCGAGGCGACGAAGGCCGCCTGCTGGTCTGCGTCGCGACAGGGCACGAGCGCGGGCGCGACACCTTGCGAGGCGCGCGCCGCGCGCAGGGTCTTCGTGAACTGGCGACGGTTCGAGGCGATGGAGACGTTGGCGACCGCGATAATCTCGGGCGTCGAGCGATAGTTGGTCTCAAGACGAAAGACACGCGCCTCGGGGTAACGTCGTGGGAACTCGTAGATGCCTTCGACCGACGCGCCGCGAAAGGCGAAGATGCTCTGCGCGTCGTCGCCGACGACCATCACGTTGCGATGTTTGACCGCCAGCAGGTCAACAATCTCTGCCTGCAACTTGTTCGTGTCCTGATACTCGTCAACCAGTATGTGCTCGAACTGCTCCTGATAAATCCGCGCGACCTCTTCGCGCTCTTCCAAGAGACGCTTCCAGTTGAGGAGCAGGTCGTCGTAGTCCATCACGTTGCGCTCGCGCTTGCGCTCGATGTAGAGGCGGTCAACGCGCGTTATCTGTTCGGCGAGAGGTTCAAAGAAAGGATAGCGGCGCGGGATGACATCCGAGATGGGCGTGTCGGTGTTGGTGGCGAAGCTGATGATGTCCTGTAGGACTTCCGCTTTGGGGAAGCGCCGCGCCTTCGTGTCCACGCCCGCCCCCGATACGCAGACCGAGAGAAAGTCTTTCGCGTCTTCGGTGTCGAGGATGGAGAAGCTCGACGTGTAGCCGAGCGATTCGGCGTGACGGCGCAGGATGAGGTTCGCGATGCGGTGGAACGTGCCGCCCCAGACGCGGCGCGCGACATCGGACGAGCCCGCGGTCAACTGCTCGACGCGGCGAAGCATCTCGCGCGCGGCGCGGTTGGTGAAGGTGGCGAGACAGATGCGCGCGGGCGCAACGCCCTGCTCGACGAGGTACGCGACGCGATAGGTGATGGCGCGCGTCTTCCCAGACCCCGCGCCCGCGATGACGAGCGCCGCGCCCGCCGTCGCCGTCGCAACGGCCAACTGCTCCTCGTTCAACTCTTCGCGATAGCGCGCAAGACGGGCGGGGAGTTGCGCGCCCGCCGGTCTCTTGATGACATAACGCTTCATGGCTTCAGGCTTCGGCTTATAGCACGCCCGCGGGCGGCGCGTAAAATCGGGACGCGGCCGGGCGATGGGCCGCCTTTGCATTTGCAACTGATGAAAGCTACGATGCTCATGACTTTCGGCTTAAAGCAATTCCGAACGGAGCGGCGAGGTGAAACGATGAAATTTCCCGGCGGTATGAACCTGCAACAGATGATGAAGCAGGCGCAAGCCATGCAGGAGAAGATGCAGAAGGAGATGGAGGAGATGGTCGTTGACGCCACATCGGGCGGCGGCGTCGTCACCGTCCGGATGCGCGGCACGAAAGAGGTCGAGTCCATCAAGATAGACCCCGAGGCGGTCAAAGAGGGCGATGTCGAGATGCTGCAAGACCTCATCGTCGCCGCCGTCAACGAGGCCGGACGCAAGATAGACGAAGCCATGAAGTCCAAGCTCGGCGGCATGCTCCCGCCCGGCCTGATGTAAAAGCGATGAGGACTGAAGGCTGAGTAAAGGTCTCTCTCACTCAGTCCTCTTCAGTTAGAACTTCCTATGCTCGAATACTCCGAGCCCGTCACCAAGCTGATAGACGAGTTCAAGCGCCTGCCCGGCATCGGGCACAAGTCGGCGCAACGGCTCGCCTTCCACGTCCTGCGCATGACGCAGGCCGATGTCGAGCGTTTCGTCGCGGCGCTCGAAGAGGTCAAGCTCAAGATCGTCTCCTGCACGGTCTGCAACAACCTGACCGACGTAGAGCCCTGCCGCTTCTGCTCCTCGACAGCGCGCGACCGCTCGATGATCTGCGTCATCGAAGAGCCTTACAACCTTGTCGCCGTCGAGAAGACGCGCAGTTATAACGGCCTCTATCACGTGCTGCACGGAAGCCTCTCGCCCATCCGTGGTTTGGGTCCCGAAGACCTCAAGCTCGCCAACCTGCTGCCGCGCCTGCGCCCCGAGAACAACGACGGCATCGAGGTGCGCGAAGTCATCCTCGCCACCAACCCCAACACCGAAGGCGAGGCCACCGCCAGCTACATCAGCCGGCTCCTCAAGCCCCTCGGCGTCCGCGTCACGCGCATTGCCATGGGCATGCCCGTCGGCTCAGACCTCGAATACGTTGACGAGGTCACGATGGACAAGGCGATGACCAATCGTCACGAGATTTAAGAAGCCGTTAACAGTAAATCGTCAACCGTGAATGGCCGCGCGCTAAGAGCCACGAGCTATTCACGGTTGACGATTTATGATTGAGGACGCTTTTAGAAGCGCACGTGCTCTTCGGGCGCGCCCTGCTTGCAGTCGGCGCATGCTTCGCCGCTGTCGTACCACTTGGCGTCGAAGTCTACGAGCGAGAGGACGGGGATGGGGTCTGCGCCCGGCACTTCGATTTGTTGCGGAGAGTTGCGAAAGCGCACGATGACGCCGCAGCCGATGATCTGCGCGCCGAGCTGGCGGACGATCTCGACCGTCTCCTGAAGCGCCGTGCCCGAGCGCGAGATGTCGTCAACGACCACGCACGGATGCACCTCGCCCGCGTTGACGTACTGGCGAAACATGCGCTTGCCTTCCTCGCGCTCGGCCCAGTAAATCTGCTCGGCGTTCAAAGCCTCGCGGACGGCGAAGGCGACGGGAATGCCGCCGGGGCTCGGGCTGATAATCGAGACCTTGGGGAGCGCGCTCGACACGTCCTTCTCAAGCCTGAGCTTGCGCGAAAGCGCGACGGCCAGCACGCGCGCCGTGTCGTAGTAGCGAAAGGCGAGCGGCATCTGGAAGTAGTGTGGGGTGTGCTGCCCCGAAGGATAGACGAAGTGCCCCTCGCGGAAAGCCCCCGTCCTCCTCAGCATCCCCATCACCTCGTCCGGCTCTGGTATCAGTCGCGGCATCATGGTCGTGTCTTATCTCTCCTGTGGAAATAGAGGTCGGAGGTTATAGGTCAGAAGGTCGTTGACGGCCTAACTGTCGCCCTTGCCCTCGCGCGACGAGGTACGCCTTTCAACGACACACCACACGCCGGGACTAACGACTGACCTTTGACCTCTGACCTCTGACATCTGTTTGCGGCACAGCATACCACTACTCCGTCGCGTTTGCGCTACGGAGTGAGGGCGCGTGTGATGAGATGGCGCTGGTCGCGCCCGAGCCCACGGGGCAGCGCGTCGAGCGCGAACCACTCGGCGCGGTCAATCTCGAAGTTCTTCTCAAGACCGCTCACCGCGTTGCCCTTCATCGAGCCGCGAAAGATGACCTCGACCTGTTGCACGTGCGGGAGCGTGCGCACGAGCACAAGCTCTACGCCGTCGAGTTCGAGCCCCGTCTCTTCGCGCAACTCGCGCCGCACGCCGTCCTCGGGCTGCTCGCCCGCGTTGATGAAGCCGCCGGGGATGCCCCACCCGCTTCCCCTTCGCAGCACGTGCTTGAGCAGTAGCACGCGCCCGCGCTCATCCGACACTACGACCCCGGCCGTCACCGTAAACCTCGGCTGCGTCAGCCACACTCCGGCCCTGCGCACGAACCTCGGCGACCCCCGCCACACCCCCGCCAACAGACCCTTCAACATGCACGCATGTTAAAGGATGAAGGCGGAAGGATGAAGGATGAAATGATTGACTCATTGATTCGTTACTTCATTGACTCAATGAATCAATCATCCTTCATCCTTCCGCCTTTCCCTCGTTGACGTTTCCCGCGCGGCGCGCGTAAGATTTCGTTCAAGCCAACGGCCAAGGGCCGACGACCCACGCCTTTTTGAGATTCGAGCGAAAAGCAGTCCGACCCTAAACTTATGTCGAGCGAAGCGAACCAGACGAGCGAGCCCGGCGCGGTCGCCAAGCAAGCGCCCACCGAACAGCAGGAGTCTCACACCGGAGTCCCGAAGCGATTCGCGCCCGGACAGACCGTGTGCAACGAGAAGAACGAGAAGGGCAAGCTCTGCAACGGCCACCTCAAGGAGCTAAACACGCAGCACCCCTCGCGCGTCTTCCTGCGCGGCGACGACACGCTCCACGGTTGTCAGGCGTGCGGCGCGCTCTACATGGGGCCGCCTTTGGGGCACGTGCGCGACTCTTCAAAGCAGAGCCGCTACGTCGAGCGCGACCTCGCCGCCATCCTACAGGCTGCGGGCGGCACGCTCCCCGCTTACGAATACCCTGCGCCCAAATGGCGCGGCGAGCCGCAACCCAAACTCGCCGCCAAGACTTCCGCCCCCGCGAAGCCACCCGCGCGACCCGCGACCGCGACTACAGCCGCCGACTCTTCCCCTTCGGCCGACGCGCATCGCCCTGCGGCAGAAGCGCAGGCCGCTACGGGTCAGGCTTCGGCCGCGCCTTTGAGCCCGACCGCCGCAACGGCCTCGCCCGCCGCCGGGGCCGAGACGGTTGCAGACCTTGCCACCGAAGCCTCGACCGAGTTGACGCCCGGCGCTCCCAAAGACGAGAGAACTGCTGCTGCTGCTACTGCGCCCGCGCCCGCCGCAACAGAGGCCAAGCCCAAGCCGAAGAAGGCCACGGCCTCGGGCTTCAAAGTTCCGCCCGAGCTTCAGCCGAAGCCGGGCGAGACCATCGAAGAGAAGATCGCGCGCCTCAAGCGCATCGCCGAAGAGGCCAAGCGCGCATCGGGCAAGCTCTAACTCATCAGTCGAACAGTTTAACCACCGCGGAGACAGAGGCACAGCTAAAGACTCTAAGCTGTGCCTCTGTCTCCGCGGTGGTGATTCCCTCTCCGGCCCATCGCTGTTTTGCGAGCACGACGGCGTGTGCTTAAATCTTCGCGAAACGAGGGGCCACCGATGCGACACAAAAACACGCTCGACTTAAAGCAGACGGCGCTCGCCGTCATAGACGTGCAGGAGTCTTTCCGCCCGCACATCCCCGACTTCGCGGAGTTGGCCGCGCGTGTCGCGCTCGTCTCGCACGCGGCGCGACTGCTCGGCCTCCCTGTGGTCGTCACGGAGCAGTACCCGAAAGGCTTGGGCCACACGGCCGCCGAGATACGAGCCGTCCTGCCCGACGACTTTGAGCCGATAGAGAAGACGGCCTTCAGTTCATGCGGCGCGCAGGAGTTCGTCTCGCGGCTCGAAACGGCGGGCACACGACAGGTGTTGTTGTGCGGCATCGAGGCGCACGTCTGCGTCAACCAGACGGCGCACGACCTGCTCGCGCTCGGGCTTCAGGTTCACCTGCTGACCGACTGCATCTCATCGCGCACCGCGCGGAACCGGCAGACGGGGCTCGACAAGATGTTCGGCTCCGGCGCGCTTCCCTCCTCGACCGAGATGGCGCTCTTCGAGTTGATGCGCGACGCGCGCCACGAACAGTTCAAGGCCATCCAGAAGCTCATCAAGTGAAGCGTCGTAAGCTCGGCTCCAGCAATAAAGGAGGTACTCAACATGTCCGGCGGTAACATCTTCCTCAACTACCGGCGCGACGATTCCGCGGGTTACGCAGGGCGTCTCTTCGACCGCCTCAACGGACACTTCCCCGACTGCGTCTTCCGAGACGTGACCGGCATCGCCCTCGGCAGGGACTTCGTCAAAGAGATTGAGCGCAAGCTCGACCTCTGCAACGTGCTCATCGTCGTCATCGGCAACCAATGGCTCTCGCTCGAAGACGAAGTGCATCACCGCCGCATAGACGACCCGAATGACTTCGTGCGCCTCGAAGTGGCGACGGGGTTGCGCCGGGACATACGCGTCATCCCCGTGCTGGTGAGCGGCGCGCGCATGCCCCACCCCTCGGAACTGCCCGACGATTTAAAGTCGCTCGCGCAGCGCAACGCGCTTGAGATAACCGAGCCCGACTTTGACAACGATGTCGCGCGCCTGATTCGAGAGCTTGAGCGTATCTTCGGCGTGTCGTCGTCTGCTACCATGATGCCTTCGCTGGAGAAGACACCCGCGCCGGGGTGGCCGCTTTGGAAGAAGGCCGGACTCGTCACGGCACTGGGCGCTGCCGTCTTCCTTATCATCGTCCTCGCGCTCGCCGCGATGCCAGACCCGCAGTTCGGCGGCAAGCCGCAGTTGAACCCTTCGGCCCCCGTCGCCGGTCAATTGCTCGCTTCCAATTCGACGGCCCAGCCGAACACGTCCGTTCCCAAAGCCTCGCACGTCGTAACTGACCCGCAGCAGACGACGCAGCCACAGAACGCCCCCGGGCCTGCGACTGGAGGAAACGCACCGCCCGAGCAAGCCGACGAAGAGTTCATCCGACCCGTCGGTAACTGGCGCATCTACGACCCGCAAAATTCGGCGGTTGACTTTAGATTAAGTCTCGCAGCCAATCATCAGTTAACGCTTAAGACTACGATACTGGGACAGACTGCCGACGGGCAGGGCACTTGGAAGTATGACCCGGGCGTGCCGCAACTGATCTTGTCGGGCAATTACAGCAACGGCCTGCCCTTCTACCTCGCCATGCATCTCGTGCAGCGGCAGGGCGACAATTATGTGGTTTACGACGAGAACTCGGGCGGGGGAATCATGATGCGTGTTCCCTGAGCCGGTTCGTTTCCGCTCACTTTCAAAGCCGTCACGCGCGCGCGGGTAGCGCCGACACGTCGGACGAAGTTAAAATCCGACGCGGCGCGCTATCCCGCCTTTTTTTATGAACCTACTTTCAACGCTCAACGAACGGCAGCGCGAGGCCGTCGAGGCGACCGACGGGCCGCTGCTCATCCTCGCGGGCGCGGGGTCTGGAAAGACGCGCGTCATCACGGTGCGCATCGCCTATCTCATCTCTGAGAAGAATGTTCCGCCGTACAACATCCTCGCCGTCACCTTCACCAACAAGGCCGCGCAGGAGATGCGCGAGCGCGTCACGCGCCTGCTCGAAGACCAGAGGCGTGAGAGCGCGCCGCTCGTCTCGACCTTCCACTCGCTTTGCGTGCGTATGCTCCGCCGCGACATCGAGAAACTGGAAGAGGGTTACACGCGCTCCTTCACCATCTACGATCAGGATGATTCAATTCGCGTCATCAAGGCTTGCATCAAAGACCTCGGCTACGACGACCAGCGGCTCGCCGCGCGGCAGACGCAGGGCGCGATCAGTCACGCTAAGAACTCCGGCCTCGACTCCGACAGTTACGCCGCGCGCGCCGAGTACAACGACGAGAAGCGCGCGGCCATCGCACGCGTCTTCAAGCTCTACGAAGAACGCCTCGTCAACAACAACGCGCTCGACTTCGACGACCTGATGATTAAGGCCGTCCGCCTGCTGCGCAAGCGTGAAGACGTGCGCGACTACTACAACACGCGCTTCCGTTACATCCTCGTTGACGAATATCAGGACACCAACGCGCTCCAGTTCGCGCTCATCAATTACCTCACACAGCAGCAGCAGAACATCTGCGTCGTCGGCGACGAAAGTCAAAGCATCTATCGCTGGCGCGGAGCCGACATCTCGAACATCCTCAACTTCGAGCAGCACTACCCGGAAGCGCGCACCATCAAGTTGGAGCAGAACTACCGCTCGACGCAGACCATCCTCGACGCGGCCGACGCCGTCATCAAGCACAACACCGAGCGCAAGGAGAAGACGCTCTGGACGGCGAACCCGGCGGGCGCACCGCTGCGCTACTATCAGGCGATGGACGCCGAAGCGGAGGCGCGCTTCGTCGCCGCCAAGATTGAAGAGCACCGCCGCGCCGACCCCAAACTTCGCGCTGCCGTGCTCTACCGCACCAACGCACAGTCGCGCGTCTTTGAGGAAGCATTGCGGCGTGCGGGACTCGCCTACAACATCGTCGGTGGCTTCTCCTTCTACGAGCGCGCGGTGGTGCGCGACGTGGTCTCGTATCTCAAGCTCGCCTTGAACCCGCACGACTCGGTTGCGCTCATGCGCGTCGTCAACACGCCGACGCGTGGCTTAGGCAAACAGACCTTGGACGAGTTAGACCGCCGCGCTAAGGATTACGGCGTCTCTTTGTGGGAGGCCATCGGCATCATCACCGAGCAGCCCGAAGGCTTCAGCCCGCGCGCCTCGACGGCGCTCAAAAAGTTTCAGACCATCATTGAAGGGCTCGTCGCACACGCGCAGAAGGAGTCGGCCTCCGAGGTCGTCAAGTCTGCCATTCTCGACACGGGCTACGCCGATTCGCTCAAGTCCGAGAACAGCGAAGAGGCCGAGAGTCGTCTGGAGAACTTGCAGGAACTCGTCAACGCGGCGGTTGATTATGACAACGAGGAGGGCGGCGGCCTGCGTGACTTCATCGATGCCGCCGCGCTCGTCTCCGACACCGACCAGTACAAGGGCGACGCGCCCGTCACGCTGATGACGATGCACTCAGCCAAAGGTCTTGAGTTCCCCGTCGTCTTCATCGTCGGCATGGAGGACGGGCTCTTCCCGCACTCGCGCGCGGCCGCCGAGCAGGCCGAGCTTGAAGAGGAGCGCCGCCTCTGCTACGTCGCCATCACGCGCGCCGAGCGCTTTCTCTATCTCTCGCACGCGATGCGGCGTCGGGTCTACGGCGAGGAGATGGCGTCGGAGCCTTCGCAGTTTTTGAACGAGCTGCCGCTCGATGCGGTTGAAGACCTCTCGCGCGGCACATCGTGGCTCTCGTTCGCGCGCAGCTCTTCGGCGTTGGAGTCTCGTCACACGGCGCGTGTCTTACGCGGCGAGACCTCGACGCAGCCGGAGCGACGCTACACGGGTAAGACCTACGACAGCGCCGATTCCATCGCCGAATTCTTCCGCCAGCGAGGCGACCAGATACGTCGCAACGCGTCCGCCGCCGACCCGCAGCAGCAATCGCAACAACCTCCACCACAGCCACACTCGCCCACGCGCCCCTCCGCGCCTTCCGGCGGAAGCCGTGCGGCATCGTCTTCGTCCTCATCCTCTTCAACGGGCGGCGGCTTCACACCCGGCACACACGTCCGCCATCCGAAGTACGGCCGCGGCCTCGTGCTGCGCCGCGAAGGCGTGGGCGACTCGGCTAAGCTCCTCGTCAGCTTCCCCGGCTTCGGCCAGAAGAAGCTCGTTGAGAAGTACGCGGGGCTTGAGAAGGCTTGAAGAGAGCAGGCAGTAGTCAGTAGATAGTAGTCAGTAGTAGTCTAATGGGCGGCGCGGCCTTAACGAAGAACAGGCCCGCCGCTCTAAATTTTTCTACTGACTATTGACTGCTCCTGTTATGACGAACGAGGAGATGGCGCGCAGGTTCGAGCGGCTGGCGCTGCTGATGGAGATTCGCGGCGACGACCGCTTTCGCGTGCGTTCATACCGCAACGCGGCCGAGACGTTGGAGACGTGGCCTTCGTCGGTCGCAGCGATAGCGCGTGAAGAGGGACAGAAGGGTTTGCAAAGCTTGCCCGGCGTCGGCAAGGCCATCAGCGGCAAGATCGTCGAGCTGCTTGAGCGCGGAACCTTCGATGCTTGGGAGCGACTGAAGGATGAGACGCCCGAGACGGTGCTCGACCTACTCAAAGTCGAGGGCGTCGGCGTCAAGACCGCTTCGGTTCTTCACCAGCAGTTCAAAATCTCTTCGCTCGAAGATTTGCGTGCGTTCGTCGAAGGCGGCGGGCTCGACCTCGTTGACGGCGTCGGCGAGAAGACGGCCGAGCGCATCACGCGCGGCGTCCGTGGACTCACGCGCGGTTGAGCGAGACAGCCGCGCCGTTCTCTTCTAAGGCTTGTGCCCGCCCGACGTGAGCCGGTGGTTGAGGCGGTGACGGCCGCGCCTGTCTCCCTCTTTGCCTCCCCAGATGGTGCGGAATCTCCCGACGCCCGCGTGCCTACCCTCGTAGACATCGGCGTAGCAGCCTTCGAGCACTTCAAACGGCTCGTTCAGCTTGCCGAGGTGGTCGAACTTGCGCGAGCCCGCGGGCCAGACGTGCTCGAACCACTCCGGATAGACGAAGTCACATACTTGGTGTCTGCCAATCTCGTACTTCACGCATTGCACTGCATCGCAAACTTCGTAGAAGTAGCCGCGGCCCGAGCGGCTGCCTGCGGCGGGGCGATGCGCGTAGAGGTTGCAGGCCGGGTCTACGAGCATCTCCAGAATCTCGTGCGAGAGCGTGGTGCTGATTGTCTTGTCGTCCTTCATGTCTTCTTCGGCGAAGATGCTGGCGATGGGATAGCCCGCGTCGGAGAAGTGATAGCCGAGATAGCCGTCGTCGTCTCTTGTCCCCGTCCGACGGATGTTGATGCGGTAAGCGTCCGTGTACGTTTGGCCGTCATCGTACTTGATGGTCGCACCCGTGCCCCATGCCGGTTCGAAGTCGTGCGTCACCTGATGCTGGAGAGCCTTGATGATGTCTCTGACCTCCTCCTCGGGCGCGAGCTTGGTCATGGACTTGATGACGATGAGGGGGTTGGCGCGCGTAGGTCTCTTGGGCATGGGGGTTTCGTCTCCTGTCAAAGGGGTTCGGGTTTGACCGGCGCGAGCAGGCGCGCGGCCGGGGTTCGCGCCGTCGGGCGCGGGGCGAGCCCGCGGAGTATATCCCGTCATCGTGTGGAATCAAGAAAATTTTTAGCCGTGACGGAACGAAATAAAGGGGCGATGACGTGAACGGTCATCGCCCCTTCGGTTGTTTGACTGAAGCGCCTTTACTACTCTTCGCGCTCGCGCTTGACGATGAGCAACGTGATGTCGTCAACGGCGGGCGTCCCTTGCGCGAAGGCCGAGAGCGCGGCCTCGATCTTGTCGCGGATGGCGGCGGCTGAAGCCGAGATGTTCTGCGCGATGACCTCCTGCAAACGGGTGGTGCCGAACTCCTCGCCCTTCGGGTTCTGCGTCTCGGTCACGCCGTCCGAGTAGGAGACGAGCACGTCGCCGGAACGTAGCTGCGTGCGCCCCTCTCGATAGTCGAAGTCGGGGACGATGCCTAAGGGGAGCCCGCCAGCGGCGAGATGCTCAAAGGTTCCGCCTTCGTGCGCGATGATGGGTGGGTTGTGCCCGGCGTTGATGAAGGCGAGCGAGCCCGTCTGCGGGTCAAGCTCGGCGTAGAAGAGCGTGACGAAGCGATTGGCCGGAGTATTGTCGGCCAGATAGCGATTGACCGCGCCGACCGTCTCTTTGATGGGGCGGCACGAAGCGACCTGCGCATGCACGGCCGCGTGCAAGCTCGACATCAAAAGCGCCGCCGACGTGCCCTTACCCGATACATCGCCGAGTGCCACGACAAGTCGGCCGTCGGTGCAGAGGATGAAGTCGTAGTAGTCGCCGCCGATCTGGTACGAGGGGAAGCTGATGCCCTGTAATTCGTAGCCCGGAACGGTGGGCGGCGCGGTCGGCTGGAAGCGCTGCTGAATCTCGCGCGCCAGTTGCAACTCGCGCTCGAAACGCTCCTGCTCAAGATGCTCTTCCAGCAATCGCGTGTTCTCGACGCGGATGGCGGCGACCGAGCCGAGCGTGGTCAGGACTTTCAAATGGTCTTCGGTGAAGCGCGAGGTGGCGAGCGGCGAATCGGCGTAGATCATGCCGAAGATGCGCTCGCCGACGCCCAAGGGCACGGCCAGCACCGAGCGTATGCCCTGAAACGTCACGGTGCTCGAACGAAAGCGCGGGTCGTGCTGCGCGTCGGAGGTCAACACGCTTCGCCCCTGATTGACGACCTCCTCGACGATGGTGCGGCCCACTCTGACCTCGCCGACTTCGGGGCGGCGGTCGCTCATCTCGGCGGCGCGAATCTTCAACTCGCCCGACTCTTCGTCGCGCAGCATGATCAGGCAACGCTCGGCCGGGACGGCGTCGAAGACTAAGAGCGCCACCTGTCTGAGAGTCTCGTCGAGCGTGGCCGAGGCGAGGAGCGTCACGCCGACCTTCGAGATGAGCGCGAGCAGGTCGCCGTGGTCGGCCGCCGCCGCTGCTGACGCGGTCGTCGTGCGTTGCGGGACGATGGTCGCGACGTTGAAGCGGCCCGAGGTCTGCGTGCGCGCGCCCTCGATGGTTTCCAGAAGCCCCGAGGTGGTGTGCTGCGCCGAATCGAAGGCGATGGTCGCTTCTGGTAGCGGCGCGTCATCCTCGATTGAGGCCGAGGGAAGCGCCCTCTCGGTCGCCTTGTCCTTAAAGACGATCTCGGTCTCGCCAATCTGTATGCGCCCGCCGTGCGTGAGCATGGTCGTCTGCTCAAGCCGCGACCCATTGTAGTAAGTGCCGTTGGCCGACCCCAAATCTTGTATGAAGTACTGGTCGCCCTCGCGCCGCACCTCGGCGTGTACGCGCGAGGCGAACGGGTCGGGCACGCACACGTCGTTGCGCGCCGAGCGCCCGATGGTGATGCGCAAACGGCCGAGCGTCAGTCGCTCGGGCGCGCGGTCGGGATAGTTGACGAGTAGCTCAGGCATGGTTCAAATCCGCGACCAGTGATGAGTGATGCGCGATAAGAAACGGCCCTTCGGCCTTCTCTTATCATTTATCATTCAGCACTCAGCATCACATTACTTATCACTGCTTGCGCAGCCGGTCAAATTCCTTTTCAAGCTGCTGTTCGTAACGGTGCGACTCGGCGACGTATTGGCGGCCGCGTTGCGCAAGCTGAAAGTGCTGGAGCGCGGCGACGACCTCAGCGCGCTTGAGCGCGTGTGGATTCTTGCCCTCGACGTAGGAAAGGCCGAGGTAGTAGTGCGCGTCGTAGTTGCCGCCCGCAGCGGCCGCGCGGAACTCTTCGAGCGCCGCCGCGCGGTTTGACGACCAGAGCCCCGAGCCGCGTGCGTAGTGCTCGGCGGGCGAGGCTTCGGCCGTGCGCGCGGGCGTCGTCGTCGTGGGCGTCGTCGGAGTCGGAGTCGGAGTCGGCTGCGCTGGCGTCGGCTGCGTGGATGGCAACGCGGACGATGCGGCCTCGCTCTCGCGCGGCGACTGCTGCTCGGCAACCTGTTCGCCCGTGTGTGGCGTGGGCGAAGGCTCAGCGGCGCGCGCGAGTTCCGAGAGATGCTGGCGCGCGACGACCGCGATGTCCGTGGGCGTGGCTGAGGCCAGGCGCGCGTAGAGGGCGCGCGACTCTTCGGCGCGACCCGAAAGCCGCAGCGCATCGGCGTAAGAGAGAAGGTCTGCCGGGTCTACAGCCTGCTCGCCGACAAGCGCGACGAGGCGGCGGTAGGACTCGGCCGCGTCGCGGTGCAAACCTTCCGCGAACTGCGTCGCTGCGAGTTGACGCCACACGTTGAAGTCTTCGGGCTCGGCACGCGTGACGGCGCGTAACTCCTCGATGGCCTCGCGACGCGCGCCGGTCGAGAGCAGTAGCTCGGCGAGGCGACGATGGGCGCGCGAGTTCGTGGGGTCGAGCGCGTTGGCCTCGCGCAGACGCGCAACCGCCGCCTCCATGTTCCCTCCGGCGAGCAGAGCCTCTGCGTCGGCGAGCTTCTCATCGAACTGCTGCCGCGTGTCCGTCGTGGCGACGGGCGCGGTCGGAGCCTGCGTCGGCAGGTCTGTCACTGCGGCGGGCCTTCGCAATAGCCGGAGTGCGAGCCACGCGCCGCCAACTATGAAGACGAGGGCGGCGGCACAGATGACGACGACAACGGGCCACGTGCGCCGCTGACCTGCATCGCGTCTATGCGTAACGCCAGCGGTGGCACCGGGCCTTCCGGTCGTTGACGCCGCGCTCGCGCTTAACGCTGACGCGCCTTCGACGTGCGGCCGTGCGGCGTCAGACGATGCGGCGGCGGATGCTCCGTCAGATGGGGCGACCGTAGACACGTCGGCCCCGAAGGCGGGAGCGTCGTCGCGCGTCACGCCCTTCGACTGCGAAGGCATCGCAGTCGAAGGGCGTGTTGCGTCGAGGTCGGCGGGGCGCGTGGTCTCGAAGTCCGCCGCGCGTGTCGTCTCAAAGTCAGAAGCGTGCGTAGCCTCGAAGTCAATCGTTGAATCAAAATCGCCGGACGCGCGCGTCTGCGCGGAGCGCGGGACGGTGATGATCAACTCTTCGTCATGCTCGGCTGCGGGCACATCGGGGCGTGTGGCCGCCGAAGGGTGCGCGGCGGCGGAGGGCGTGATGCGTGTGGCCTCCGGGTCAACACGCTGCGGCGCTGATTCATGTTGCGTGCGCAGCAGCCGCTCCATCTCGGCGAGGCTGACGCGCGAGGTCTGCGCGGAGCCTTGTTCGTCCGACGGTGCGAGCCCTTCTGTCGTGCGCCCTTCGGCCTCGCCGCCGAGCGGCACCGTAGCCGCCTGCGGCGAGACATCACCCGTGCCCTCGGGCGCGGCGTCACGCACGAGTGCGCCGCAGCGTCGGCAGAAGCGCGCGCCGGGAAAAGTTTCTGTGCCGCAGCTCGGGCAGTTTTTTTGCATCCGTCGTCGGGTCTCTCCGAGGCGAGGCGGTTTTCAGCGGGCGCGTGTGCGGGGCGGGCGGCTGCGCACGACGACGGTGCCGGCCAGCAGGTCGTGCAGGGCACGGCCCTGCGGGTGGAAGGCCGTGAGCAGGAAGCCCGCGCCGAGCGTCAGAAGCGTCACCGGGTAGCCGAAGAGGTGGCGCACAAGAGAGCGCGCGAAGCTCAAAGGCACGCCGTCCTTCCGCTCGATGCGCAGCCCCGCGAACCACTTGCCGAGCGTGCGCCCCGAGAGCCCCACCACGACCACGAAGTTCAGCAGCGCAACGACGGCGACCGCGACGTAGCCCGCACTCAATAGCAACGCGCTGCCGCGCCGCACGTCGCCGAAGACGCGCGCCAGCAGAGTCGCGAGCGCCAGCACGCCGATCAACAGGATGTAGTCAATCAGCAGCGCGCCGCATCGCAACGAGAAGGGCGCGCGCAGCCGCTCTAAATTAACTTCGGCGCGCGGCGACGACGCGCCGCGTCGGCCCGCCCTCAACGCTTCGTCCTGCCGCATCGCCGCGGCACGGCTCTCTTGTTCAAGTTGTACAGACATTCGATTAA
>JAVXWN010000227.1:0-23640 GCA_032230645.1 Acidobacteriota bacterium
ACTCGGCCGCCGCGAGAAGTTCCGCGCCCTCGTCTTTGGTCTGAGGGTCGGCGGCGACTTGCGCCTCTTCAGTCACGAGGCGCTTGCCGCCCGAGTTCGTGCCCGCCGCAAGGGCCGCGCCGCACTCGTCGCAATACTGCGAGCCCTCAATATTCTCCGTCTGGCACCTTTGGCAGGTGATCATGGCCGCGTCCTTCAGGATTTTTGAATGACAGTGCGGGCTGGCGCGCCCCTGAGATGCCCCGAATCCCCACCCGGCGCTCACCCGAGAGGCGACATGTGCGCCGGTCGGTCATTGTACCGCGAAACGCGAGACGCGCCAACAGCATCAAAAGCCGTGAATCGTCAATCGTCAATCGTGAATGGTAAAACGTGAATCTTGAATAGCGGAGCCGCTCATCAACCAAGCTGTGGTTCACTGCTAAGGATGAACGCCGCCCGGCTACGATTCACGATTTACGATTCACCATTTACTATTCACGTTTGACGGCTTTCTTGAAACTGTTCCATGATTTTGCACGTAGAAGAGTTGCGGCGGCGGGAAGGTGCGGCAGTCAGTTATTTAGAGTCGGTGCGACCGGCCGCGACCCGTCGAAGTCCCGACCGAAAATTCAAACCCCAGTCTTTTTGAGAAGAGGAATTAAACCCCAATGGCTCTGAGCCGGAAGAAGAAAATAATCATCGCGGTCGCGGCGGTCGCCGTGCTCGGGCTGATCGTCGTCATCAGCATCTTTGCGCGCGGTAAGGACGCGGCCGAGGTCACGGTCGTTAAGGTGGACACGCGCCCCGAGTTGAAGTCTACCGTGACGGCCTCGGGCGAGGTGCGCCCCATACGCTTCGTCAACCTGACGAGCGAGGTGCAGGGTCGCATCACCGAGATTAGTGTCAACCCCGGCGACCACGTCACCACGGGTCAGCCGCTCGTGCGTGTAGACCCCACGCAGCTCGAATCCTCCGCCGAGGCGCAGGCCGCAGGCGTGCAGGCCGCGCTCTCCGACGTGCAGAACGCGCGCTCGGCCGTGCTCTCCGCCGAGACCAACGTTCAGCAGGCCGAGCAGTCGCTCGTTGCTTCCGAGGCTTCGCTGGCTCAGTTCCGTCAGGCGGTCAACACCGCGCAGACCGCGGTTGACCGCGAGCAGGTCGCGCTCGCCACCGCGCAGCGCGAGTTGAAGCGCACGGCGGAACTCATCGAGTCGGGCGTTGCTTCGCGCTCCGAGTACGACACCGCGCAGGACAGGCTCAAGACCGCGCAGGTCGCTTTGAAGACTTCGCAGGCGCAGCTTGAATCCGCAAGGATCGCCGTCGAGGAAGCGAAGGCCAGAGTCAATCAACAGCGCAAGGCCGTGGAAGGGGCGCAGAACGGCGTCACGCAGTCGCGCAACAGCGTCCATACGAGCGAGTCGCGCGCCACCGCACAACAGGCGCTGCTGCGCGGACAGTCTTCGCAACGCTACAAGGCCACCACGCTCTCGCCGCTCACCGGAGTCGTCGTTGACATCCCCGCGCGCGTTGGGCAGTTCGCCGTCGCGGGCCTTTCGACTACGTCCTTGATGACCATCGCCGACATGACGACCATCAACGTCGAGGTCAACGTGGACGAGACCGAGATTGCGCAGATCGAAGTCGGCCAGCCTGCCAAGGTCAAGGTTGACGCAACGGGCGAACGCGAGCTTGTCGGCAACGTCGTCCAGAAGAACCCGCTCGCCGTCTCGCGCTCGGACACCACGGGCGGCGGCATCACCAACCGCGTCAACGTTCAAGAGGCGAAAGAGTTCAAGGTCATCGTCGAGTTGAAAGACCTGCCCGACGACGTGCGCAACTCTCTGCGACCGGGCATGACCGCCACCGCGACCGTCACGACCAAGACCAAGCAGAACGTTCTGGCCGTGCCGCTCCAAGCCATCGTCGAGAAAGCGCCGACGCCGACCCCGACCCCGCCCGGACAGCAGGGCGCGAGCCCAGCGCCCGCCCCGACCGAGAAGCCCAAAGAGATTAAGGGCATCTATGTGCTCGACGGCAAGAAGGTCAAGTTCGTCCCCGTCGAGACGGGCATCACCGGCGAGTCCGACATCGAAATCGTCAGCGGCCTCCAGCCCGGACTCGAAGTCGTCACCGGCCCGAGCCGTGTGCTGCGCACGCTCAAGGAAGGCGACACCGTGCAGAAGCAGACGAACAAGCCCGGCTCGACACCGACGGAGAAGAAATGAGCGAGGCACTTTTGATGGAGAGCCCCACTACCGTAGATGCGAACGCTCTGGAGCACGGCGACCTGCTCGCGCACGATGCCGTCCCGGCCGCACTCATCTCGATGCGCGACATCTGGCGCACCTACGAGATGGGCACCGAGCAACTGCACGCGCTGCGCGGCGTCTCGTTCGACGTGCAGCGCGGCGAGTATCTCGCCATCATCGGCCCTTCGGGCTCGGGCAAGTCAACGCTGATGAATCTCATCGGCTGTCTGGACACGCCGAGTCAGGGACGCTACTGGATCAACAGCAAGCTCGTCTCGGAGATGGAAGACGACGAGCTTGCGCGCATACGCAATCAGGAAATCGGCTTCGTCTTTCAGACGTTCAACCTGCTGGCGCGCGCAACCGCTCTCCATAACGTCGAGCTACCGCTCATCTACGCGGGCATCTCCGCGGCCGACCGGAAAGAGCGGGCCGTGAATGCGCTCTCCTCGGTCGAGCTTTCAGACCGCATGACGCACCGCCCGAATGAGCTTTCAGGCGGACAGCGACAGAGGGTCGCCATCGCGCGTGCTCTCGTCAACCATCCGAGCATCCTTCTGGCCGACGAGCCGACCGGCGCGCTCGACTCGAAGACCAGCGCCGAAATCATGAACCTCTTCGAGCGACTGCACGCCGAAGGGAACACGATCATCGTCGTCACGCACGAGCCCGACATCGCCGCGCGCGCGCACCGCGTCCTCTCGATTCGCGACGGCGAGATCGAAAAGGACGAGCGCATCAAGTAAAGCAGAAGACAAAAGGCATAGTGAAGAGATGAGAGACGGCGGCCTCTTCATCAATGAACGATGATGAAAGCCACGCTCTTCTCGCTCTTCACTTTTTCCTTTTGCCTTCGCTTTTAACCTCCGTCTTTCATCTTCCTCCTTGCATCCGTTGACGGATGAGCGTACTGCTGACAGATACGGTTGAGGAACGCGCGCGTGCCGCACGCGGCTTTGAGCCTGCGTCCGCGCCCCCTCGACGCCGACGCCGACGCGCCTTGCTCCCGCCCGCCTTTCACAAGACGTGGGAGTCTCTGCGCATCGCGCTCGGCTCTTTGCGCGCGAACAAGCTGCGCACAGCCTTGACGCTCGTCGGCGTCGTCGTCGGAGTGGCCGCCGTCATCGCGGTCGTGACCATCATCAAGGGGCTCGACCAGACGGTCGCCTCGACCTTCTCCTCGCAAGGCTCGACCGTCTTCACGGTCTCGAAGCGCCCGCAGGTCATCACCTCGCGCGAGGACTTCATACGCTTCAACCGCCGCAAGGACGTGACCGAGTCGGACGCCGAAGCGGTCGCGCGCCTCTGCACCAACTGCTGGCGCACAGGAATTGCCGCCAACTCTCAGGCCACCGTCAAGGCGGGCGATAAGTCTTCCGACAACGTCCGCGTCCGCGGCCTCACGCTCTCGATGTTCGCCATCGAAGACACCGATGTCATCGCCGGGCGCGCGTGGACTGACGTGGAAGAGGCTTCGGGCAGAGACGTGGCCGTCATTGGCCCCGACATCCTCGACAATCTCTTCGACGGCGCGCCGGCCGATCAGGTCATCGGCCGTCAGGTGCGAGTCGAGGGGCGGAGCTATGAGATCATCGGCGTCACCGAGCGGTTGGGGAAAATCTTCGGCTTCTCGCGCGACAACTTCGTGCAGATTCCCTACCCCACCTTCAGGAAGGCTTTCGGCGCGCGCGTCTCGCTCATCATCTTCGTACAGGTGCCCGAAGACGCACGGCTTGCGGGGGCCGAAGATCAGGTGCGCGCCATCATGCGCAACCGGCGCGGCAAGTCTTTTCACGACGAGGAGGATGGCTTCGCTCTTGAGACGCAGGCCGTCTTCATAGACCTCTACAAGACCGCGACGGCGAACATCTATGTCGTGACCATCGGCGTGGCCGCCATCTCGCTCGTCGTCGGCGGCATCGTCGTGATGAACATCATGCTCGTGTCGGTGACCGAGCGCACGCGCGAGATAGGCGTGCGCAAGGCCGTCGGCGCATCGCGTCGCGACGTGCTGCTACAGTTCCTCATCGAGTCGGTCGTCATCACCTCGCTCGGCGGAATGATGGGCGTCGCGGCGGGCTTCATCCTCGCCTTCGCGCTCGCCAAGGCGATGGGCTTCCCGCTCCTCTTCAGCGCGGGCTCGGCCGTCTTGGGCGTCAGCGTCTCCTCGGCCGTCGGCATCGCCAGCGGGTCTTGGCCCGCGTGGAAGGCATCCAAGCTCGACCCGATTGAGGCATTGAGAGCAGAATGATGAATGATGAGTGATGAATATCGCTACGTGGCCTTATACATCATTCATCGCTCATCATTCATCACTCATCACTTATTGTTTATGAGCTTCGACGACATCAAAGAGTCGGCGGCAATGGCCGTGGCGACGGTGAGGGCGAACAAGCTGCGCTCGTCGCTGACCATCTTGGGCGTGGCTATCGGCGTCATCACGCTGACCTTCATGGTCTCGATCATACAGGGCTTGAACAAGGCGTTCGCCGAGCAGATAGAGTCTCTGGGCTCGAACACCATCTTCGTCTCGAAGTTCGACCCGAGCTTTGGACGCCCGCCCAACAACGAAGAACTCCACCGCAAGGACATCACCATCGAGGACGCCGAGGCGATTCGGACGGAAGCCGCCGACGCGGTCGAATCGGTTGCACCCATTCGCCGCAAGATAGCCGCCGACCTGCGCTACTCGGACAAAGAGACCGACACGCCCATCCTCTTCGGCGTGACGCCCGAGTACGACTACACGCTTTCGCAGTACGTCGAGCGCGGGCGTTTCATCACCGAGAACGATATGGCGGGGCGCGAGAACGTCGCCGTTCTCGCGCAGGACGTGGTGCGCGCTCTCTTCCCCAACGAAGACCCGCTCGGCAAAGAGATCAAGATCGAGGGCACGCCCTTTCGCATCGTCGGCGTGATGGAGACGCTCGGTAACTTCTTCGGCCAGTCGCGCGACAACTCGGTCTTCATCCCGCTGCCGACCTTCGACAAATACTGGCGCGACATCGAGCCGCCCATCGTTGTCTTCTTCATCATCATCCGCCCGCGCACGCGCGCTTACGTCCAGCCCGCCACCGACCAGATTACAGACATCCTGCGCCGCCGTCGTCAGGTGCCCGCAGGCGAGAAGAACAACTTCGGCGTCTCTTCGCAGGACTCGCTCTTAGACTTCTACAACCAGTTGACGGGCGCGACGTGGCTTGTGCTCACGGCCATCTCGTTCGTCGCGCTGATGATTGGCGGCATCGGCGTGATGAACATCATGCTCGTCTCCGTCACCGAGCGCACAAAGGAGATCGGCATCCGCAAGGCCGTCGGCGCGACGCGTGCCAACATCCTCTGGCAGTTCCTTATCGAGGCCGTCGTCTTGACGGGACTGGGCGGCATCGCCGGGCTCGCCGTAGGCGAGGTCGCGAGCCTTTTGATGAACCGCTATTCGCCGCTCCCTGCCTACGTGCCGCTGTGGGCCATCCTCGTCGGCATCGGCATCTCGGCGAGCGTCGGCATCGTCTTCGGACTGTGGCCCGCTTGGAAGGCCGCGCGCCTCGACCCCATCGAAGCTTTGCGCTACGAGTAGCGCAGGCGTAAAATCTTCCGCAAAAGCTCAGGATAGTTTTGGCGCAGGCGACAAACTCGAAGGCCGTGGTGTGCAACCAAACATCAGGCTCGGCCGTAATAGACTCGGAATCATGAAGCTCATCGAGACATTGAAGTTGGCCGTCGCGGCCATCTGGGCGCACAGGCTGCGCTCGGTGCTGACGCTCTTGGGGATGATTATCGGCGTGGCGGCGGTCGTCATCGTCTACTCGGCCATTCAAGGCTTCAACCGCTACATCGACGAGAAGATCGCGGGCATCGGCGCGAAGTCCTACACCATCCAGCGCTTCAGCTTCGACGACTTCAAAGACCAGGACACCATCGCCGCCGCGCAGCGTCGCAACAAGGAGTTGGACTTCGAGGACTTCGATTTCCTGCGCACGCGACTCACCTTGACCGACAAGCTCGCCGCGGGCGCGCGCCCCGAAAGCGCGCAGGTCAAGCGAGGCACCGAGACGCTCGAAAGCGTTTCGGTTGACGGCGAGCAGGCGATGCTCGGCGACATCCAGAAGGTTGACGTTGAAGACGGCCGCTTCTTCACAGACCTTGAGGACAACAGCGCGGCGCGCGTCGCATACATCGGCGCGGACGTAGCGACGAAGCTCTTTCCCAACGGGTCGGCGGTCGGCGACGACATCAACATCAACGGCATGAGCTATCGCGTCATCGGCGTCGCCGTCGCGAAGGGCACGGTCTTCGGCATCCCGCAGGACACATTCGTCACGCTCCCCCTGCGCACCTTCCGGCAGAACTTCGGCCCGCTCGTCCGCCAACGCTCCTTCTATATCGAAGGCACGGCCAAAGACGATGACCATTTCGACGACGCCGTGGACGAGGCCAAACAGTTGATGCGTATTCGCCGTGGCTTGAAGACCGGCGAGAAGGACAACTTCGGCGTCTTCACACCCGACGCCATCACGGGCTTGCGCGACCGTCTCTTCGGCACGATCTTCCTCGTCGCGCTCGTCGTGCCCGCCATCGCGCTCGTCGTCGGCGGCATCGTGATTATGAACATCATGCTCGTGTCGGTGACTGAGCGGACGAAGGAGATAGGAATTCGCAAGGCGCTCGGCGCAAGGCGCGCCGACATCCTCAAGCAGTTTCTCGTCGAGGCCGTAGTGCTCTCGGCCATCGGCGGCGCGAGCGGAGTCTTTATCGCGTGGGTGCTCGGGCGCATTGTGACGGCCATGCTCATCCCGACCTACCTGTCGGTCGGAGCCATCATCATCGCCGTCTCGGTCTCGGGCGGCATCGGCATCATGGCCGGTCTCTTCCCCGCTTGGAAGGCGTCGAAGCTCGACCCGATTGAAGCGCTGAGAGCTGATTAGACTATATGAAGCTACGCATTCGCAGTGACATCTACGAAAACCTGATGATGGCGTTGGGGACGCTGCGCGCCAACAAGCTGCGCTCGGCGTTGACCGTGGTGGGCGTCGTCATCGGCGTCTGGACGGTGATGGCGATTGCGTCAATCATCAGCGGCATTGACGAGGCCGTGAAGAAGGAGATCGAGTCGTTCGGCACGCGCTCGATCATCATCTCGAAGTACGAGCCGGGCATCCACGTCGGAAGGCGTTCGCGCGAAGAGCGCATGCGCAAGAATTTGAACTACGACGACGCGATGGCGTTGCGCAACCTACCCGACATCGAGACGAGCGTGCCGTTCCTCGACATCACCAACAACTTCTTCGGCGCGAAGCTCAACGTCTCGGCCGGGGGCAAGACCTCTTCGGCGGTGAGGCTTCAGGGCACGCTCCCCGACTACGAGCGCGCAGGCATCATGCTCATCTCGCAGGGACGCTGGTTCACGCAGTTCGAGAACGACGGCAACCAGCAGGTCTGCGCTATCGGCTCGACGGTCGCCGACAACTTTTTTCCTTTCGCGTCGCCCATTGATCAGACCATCCAGATTGGCGGCAACGACTTCCGCGTTATCGGCGTCTTCGAGCCGCGCGAGCAGTTGGGTGGCGGTGGCGGCGGCCCCAACGATCAGAACAACGTCATCTACATCCCTTACAACGTCGCGCACAAGCTCAAGCCCGACGCCGAGCAGGTCACCATCCTTGCGATAGCGAAGCCGGGAAAAATGGACGAGGCGCTCGACGAGGTGACAGACACGTTGAGAGTGCGACGCGCCGTTCCTTTCAAAGAGCCGAACGACTTCGGCATCTCGACCGCCGAGTCGATCATCAGCCAGTTCCGTTCGATTACCGCGGGCATTGCCGTCGCGATGGTCGCCATCTCGTCGGTGGGCTTGATGGTCGGCGGCATCGGCGTGATGAACATCATGCTCGTCTCGGTGACTGAGCGCACGCGTGAGATAGGGACGCGCAAGGCCATCGGCGCGCGGCGCAAGGACATCCTCTGGCAGTTCCTCATCGAAGCGGCGACGCTCACCGGAGTCGGCGGCCTCATCGGGCTGCTGGTCGGCTGGTTGACGACGCTACTCATACGCCTCTTCGTGCCTTCTTACGTTCCCCTCTGGGCACCCATCGCGGGCTTCGTCGCCTCGGTCGGCATCGGCATCGTCTTCGGACTGTGGCCCGCTTGGAAGGCCGCGCGCCTCGACCCCATCGAAGCCCTGCGTTACGAATAAGAGAGCTGCAAACAATCAACCGTCAACCGCGACAGAAAGAAGCATTACTTCTGTCGCGGTTGACGGTTACTGTTTGCAGCTCTCGTCTACGAGGCTCTTGTTTACGTTGCGCTGCCGAATGCCGCCGCCCAGCAGACCTTGAGCAGAACGCCGAGCAGCCAGAGTCCGACGGCGACAGTCCAAGCCGACCCGGAAGACATCTTGCCGACTTTGCGCAGGCCGAGCGCGGCGAGGTAGAGGCCGTAAAAAGTGAAGAGGTCGAACGAGCCGAGCAAAGCGGCCAGCGTTGGCGAAGAGCCGTGACCGAGCAGGACACCTAGATTCGCCCTGACGACCCCGCCCGGCTGCGCCGGGTTGATGTCTTCGGCGGGCGTTATCAGCACCACGACCGCCGCCGCAATCGTGCCCAGCACAGTCGGCGCGAAGCTCGAATATGTCCAGACCGAAAGCGCCTGTTTGTAACGCAGCCTGCCACCCATCAACATCGAGCCGAGCAGGTAGAGCGCGCCGCCCGCCGCGATGAAGATGGTTATCCCGACGACCGGGATGACATAGATGAACACCTTGCCGATGGGGCCGTTGTAGAACCCGACGGCCGCGTCTACCTGCTCCGGCGTCATCTGCGACGCGCGCGGGCTCTTCATGATCTGCTCGCGCATGAAGGCCGAGTAGTCGATCTTGTTGAAGATGAGCAGACTGATGCCCAACGTGAGTACGACGATGATGAGAGCCGCCACGAGAAACCGTGGGCGCTCGCGCAGTGACTCGAACGTGCTCCCCGGCTCGAAGAAGATTCCGGTCAGGGTCGCGGGCGTTGACATCGTTGCCGCGTCAGGCCCCGGCGCGGCGGAAGAAGTAAAGTTGTTTTCGCTCATAGTCTTTTCGTCCGTAAGGCGAGTCCAGTTGGAATGGGCTATCGCAAAGCTTTCGACCGGTGGTCGGTCTCGTCTTCATGATACGCGCGCGTGCGCTTTATGTTTCAGGCCGCGCCCGGGGCCTCGAACCAGCCGGGGACGCGGATGCAGGCGACGGTGTGGTGGGGTGCGACTTCGCGCAGGTCTGGGTCTATGCGCGCGCAGTCGGGGATGGCCTCGGGGCAGCGCGTGTGGAAGCGGCAGCCCGAGGGCGGGTTGATGGGCGTCGGCACGTCGCCCTTCAAGACGATGCGGTCGCGCTTGTGCGTGGGGTCTGGGACGGGGATGGCCGAGAGCAGAGCGCGCGTGTAAGGGTGGAGCGGGTTACTGTAAAGCTCGTCGGCCGTCGCGACCTCGACGATGCGGCCGAGGTACATGACGGCCACGCGGTCGGAGATGTGCTCGACCACGGCGAGCCCGTGCGAGATGAAGAGGTATGTGAGATTGAACTCATGCTGCAAGTCTTCGAGGAGGTTGACGACCTGCGCCTGCACGCTCACGTCTAAAGCGGAGACGGGCTCGTCCGCCACGATGAGCTTCGGGTTGAGGGCCAGCGCGCGCGCGATGCCGATGCGCTGCCGTTGCCCGCCCGAGAACTCGTGCGGGTAGCGATTCATATAGTCGGGGTCGAGCCCGACCTTGCGCAGCAGTTCCGCGACACGCTCGCGCCTCTCCGACTTATCACCGATGCTATGTATAACGAGCGGCTCCGAGACGATGTCGCGCACCCTCATGCGCGGGTTCAAGCTGGCGTAAGGGTCTTGAAAGATGATCTGCATCTCGCGCCGCAGGCGACGCAGTTCGCCGCCCCGTGTCGCGAGCACGTCGTGCCCCTCGAACTCGACTTGGCCGCGCGTCGGCTCTATCAAACGCAGCAGGCAGCGCCCCACCGTAGATTTGCCGCACCCGGACTCGCCCACGAGACCGAGCGTCTCGCCACGGAAAATTTCAAACGTCACGCCGTCCACCGCGCGCACCACGTCGTCGCCCCCCGCCACCGCGAAGTGCTTGAAGAGCCCGCGCACGCGCACCAACTCTTCGCGCGCGCCTTCGACACGCGCATCGCCCGCGCTTGCCGACGCCGCTTCGGCCTGCGGCACTGTCTGCATACGTTCGTTCGTGCTCATAAAAAATTAATGATGAGTGATGAATACGAAGGCGCACGCGCCCTTTCATTCATCACTCATCATTTCTTGAATCCCTCTGTCGGCCGCGACCGCCGCCGTCAAGTCGTAAAGCACGCAGCGCACCGAGACGCCGCCCTCCAAACTGTAGAGCGGGATGTCGCCTTCGGTGCAGCGCGGCATGCGGTGCGGGCAGCGCGGCGCAAAGTGGCAGCCCTCGGGCAGGTTCGTGGGCCTCGGCACCGTGCCCTCGATGGTCGAGAGACGACCCGCGCGCGCGACACCCGCTCGGGTCAGCTTCGGGACGGAGCGCAGAAGCCCCTCGGTGTAAGGATGCTTGGGCCGCGCGAACAGTTCCGCGACGGGCGACTCTTCGACGATGCGCCCCGTGTACATCACGGCCACGCGGTCGGCAACCTCCGCGACGACGCCGAGGTCGTGCGTGATGAGAAGCACGGCGAGGTTACGCGTTCTTCTCAACTCGTCAATGAGTTCAAGAATCTGCGCTTGAATAGTTACGTCGAGCGCGGTCGTCGGCTCGTCGGCGATGAGCAGTCGCGGGTCGCACGCAAGCGCCATCGCGATCATCACGCGCTGGCGCATGCCGCCCGAGAGTTGATGCGGGTAGTCGTCCGCGCGCCGCGCGGGGTCGGGGATGGAGACTTCGCGCATCGCGGCGACGGCGGCTTCGCGCGCCTGTCGGCGGCTCAAGCGCCGATGCAGCCTCAAAGCCTCGGCTATCTGCTCGCCGACCGTGTAGACGGGGTTGAGCGAGGTCATCGGGTCTTGAAAGATCATCGCGATGTCGTCGCCGCGAATCTCGCGCATGCGCTCTTCGGAAGCGGCCAGCAGGTCTTCGCCGCCGAAGCGTATCTCGCCGCCCACTATCTTTCCGGGCGCGCCGACCAGACGCATCAACGACAGCGCCGTGATTGACTTCCCGCATCCCGACTCGCCCACAAGCCCGAGCAGTTCGCCCTCATCCACATAAAAGCTCACGCCGTCCACCGCGCGCACAACTCCGGCGCGCGTGCTGAACTGCGTCCGCAAATCTTTGACTTCGAGCAGGTGCGGCATTACTTGCAAAGAGTATGTCCGAGACAATGGAAACTTCAAGCCGCCCGTCAATGCCGGGATAAACGCTACACCGTCACGGCCTCGCGGTACTCGCCCCAGACGCGTCGGAGGCGGTGGCTGATCTCGCCGACGGTGGCGTGTGCTTCGACGCAAGAGAGTATGCGCGGCAGGAGGTTCGCGGTGCCGCGCGCTGCGTCTTCAAGCGCGACGAGGGCAGCCTCCGTTCGTTCGTTGTCGCGGCGTGCGCGAAGGGCACGGACGCGCTCTATCTGTGCGCGCTCGATTGAGGGGTCGATGCGGAGCGTGGGGACGCTTGTTTCTCCTTCGGAGCGGAAGCGGTTGACGCCGACGACGACCGCATTTTCCGACTCGACGGCGCGCTGGAACTGGTAGGCCGCCTCCTGTATCTCGCGCTGGACGTAGCCAGCCTCGATGGCGTGGAGCATGCCGCCCATCGCGTCAATCTTCTGTATGTAATCGTCGGCGCGGCGTTCGATCTCGTTCGTTAGTTGCTCGATGGCGTAGGAGCCCGCGAGTGGGTCTACGGTGTCGGCTATGCCCGACTCGTATGCGACGACCTGCTGCGTGCGCAGCGCCAAGCGCGCCGTTGCTTCGGTGGGGAGCGCCAGCGCCTCGTCCATCGCGTTGGTATGCAGACTTTGCGTGCCGCCAAGCACAGCGGCGAGCGCTTGAATCGTCGTGCGGACGACGTTGACCTCGGGCTGCTGCGCCTGCAAGGTCGAGCCCGCGGTCTGCGTGTGGAACCGCAGCATCAGCGAGCGCGGGTCGCGCGCGTGGAATCGCTCGCGCATCAGACGCGCCCAGAGACGGCGTGCGGCGCGGAACTTCGCGACCTCTTCGAGCAGGTTGTTATGCGCGTTGAAGAAGAACGAGAGGCGCGGTGCGAACTCGTCAACCTTGAGCCCCGTTGCTACGGCAGCCTCGACGTAGGTGACAGCATCGGCGAGCGTGAAGGCGACCTCTTGCGCAGCGGTCGAACCGGCTTCGCGGATGTGGTAGCCCGAAATCGAGATGGTGTTCCAGTTCGGAACTTCCGAAGCGCAGAAGGCAAAGGTGTCGGTGACGAGACGTAAGCTCGGCGCGGGCGGATAGATGTACGTGCCGCGCGCGATGTACTCCTTGAGAATGTCGTTCTGAATCGTGCCTTGAAGCCGGTCGGCCGCGACTCCCTGCTTCTTTGCCACGGCGATGTAGAGGCAGAGCAGGACGGCGGCTGTCGCGTTGATCGTCATCGAGGTCGAGACCGAATCTAAAGGTATGCCTTCAAAGAGCCGCTCCATGTCTTCGAGCGAAGAGATAGCGACGCCCACCTTGCCGACCTCGCCCGCCGCGAGCGAGTCGTCGGAATCGAGCCCGATCTGCGTCGGTAAATCGAAGGCGACCGAGAGACCGGTCGTCCCCTGCGAGAGAAGAAACTTGTAGCGCGCATTCGACTCTTCGGCCGTTGCATAGCCCGCGTACTGCCGCATCGTCCAGAGGCGGCCGCGATAGAGGTTCGGCCGGATGCCGCGCGTGTAAGGGTACGTGCCGGGATCGCCGAGGTCGCGTTCATAGTCCACGCCGTCGGTGTTCGACGGGTTGAAGTCGTTCGGGAGCGTGATGCCGGAGGAGGTCTCGAAGTGCTCTCTTCGCTCGCGGCGTGCAGCGGCGGGCGCGTCTGTCTTCGTGCTCATAGAATCTCTCTTCTGACGTTGCCCGGAGTCGGACTTTTTTTATCGCCTGCGGGATTTGGCCGAAGCCTAGCACAGCGCGCGCCGGGGCGGCAACGAATGGTTTCTGTGCATGCCGCGCGGCCATGATGTGTGCGCTTACGCTTCGCCACATTGAACGGCGTCTGCGGTACAACTACGCGTGCATCTCGCACGTCTGATGTCTGTTGCAATCAACGCACAACGCGGGCGCAACGTGCGAACAAGGTTTCCGGGTCACTCCGGCGTTATCAATCTTCCGAACAATCCGAATTTATGCCGATGAGAAAGACGCTATTCTCTATTCTCCCGCTACTCGTGTTTCTGGGGCCGAGCTACGCCGGGATGCCGCTCTTCTTCGGCCTGAGCTTCGCGCCTTCGACCACGCGCGTCGAGGCGAACTACCTGCGCGGCCACGCATCGAACCCCGCCGCCGAAGCCCTGCGCGCTCGCATCAACGAGGCCAAGCGCGTGCTTCGCGATGCTGCGCCCTCGGATTCGACCGACTTCGTCACGCTCGCAGTCGGCGATAGCAACGGCAACGGCGTGCAGGTGGTGACGCTCGCCAAGTCGGACTTTCTCAAGAAGGACGCCGAGACCTCGGTCGTCTCCACGCTCGGCGAGCCGCTCAAGGTGAAAGTCGTGCGTCCCAACTATGTCAACACGGCTGTGCGCGTCTCGGACTCAAAAGGGCGAGAGCTTCAGCCGCTCGTCGTGCGCTACCCCGTCGAGCGCGACGGCTCGCTTCACGAAGTCGCATACTACACTTCGGCGCACCCGGCGGTTGAGAACGCCGAGGTGGTGCGCGCCGGGGGCGATTACGTCCGCGAGAGCCTTGACGATGCGGTCGCCGCGCTCGCGTCGAAGGGCGAGCGGATTGACCCGGCGGTCGTCAACGTCGCGGAGCGCCTCTGCCACGTCGAGCACACAGACCACAAGCGTTTCATGACCGAAGACTCGGCCTCGCTCTTCAATGAGATTCGCTCTCTCTACGCGCTCAACTCGGGCGACACGTATCGCTACTCGGTGAGTTCGGCGGGCGCGGGCGGCATGGTGCAGATGATTCCGCCGACCTACAAGGCGGTCAGAGAGCAGCACTCGAAGGTCGGGCTCAAGGAAGATTTCGTCGAGGGCATGCGCGACCACTCGAACGCGCTTCAGGCGATGCTGCTCTACATGCAGGACACTTGGGACTACCTGCTCAAGCAGGATGAGGTCGTCGCTTCACTCGACGCGGGTGTGGCGACGCAGGCCGAGTTGCTGGCCGCAGGCTACAACTCGAACCCGCGAAGGCTGCCCGACTACCTCAGCCGAGGCGGCGCGGGCTGGCGCACTCTCATCCCCGAAGAGACAAAGATGTACCTTCGCATCTATTCGGCGGTCGAGAGCAACGTTGATTTCAAGAACCGTTCGTAACAGTCAGCTTTAAGATTAACCACAGAGGCACAGAGACACAGCTATAAGCAAGCTGTGTCTCTGTGCCTCTGTAGTTAACTTTCGACCTGAAAACTCTTCTTACTTAAATTGATGGTTGACCTACGCGCGCGCGCCGCGTAGCATCTCTTTTTAGAGAACGCAATTCCCCTTAACATTCATTTCAGGCGCGAAACGATTTTGGAAATCAACGACGACGCGAAAGAGATCGTGCAGGAGTTGGGCTCGGCCATCAACTTGGCGGTCGAGAACTCTTCCGAGGTGGCTGCGGCCATTGAGCGTTTGCGCGAAGCAGGCTATGAGATGGAGCTGACGCTGCGTCTTGAGATCGGTCTGCGCGAGCACGATGGCGACGGCGCGGGAGATGATGAAGACTCGGCGCGGCTCGAACTCACCGACGAAGACCGCCGCACGCTCCGCAGCATGAAGATTCGCTTCGACGATGCGGACTGAACTCACGGCCGCCGGGCGGCTCGGCTTTGCCTCGTCGCATCGCGTGTGCTAACCTCTTGAGCTTACAATCACTGCGGTTTTCTCGCCTTAATAGCTTGATCAAAGAGGAGCATTAACTAAAGGTATGTCCACTCACGCGAATAACGGCAGCGGCCAGACCGGAAGGGTCGTGCAGGTCATCGGCCCCGTCCTCGACGTGGAGTTCACCGAAGGCTACCTGCCTTTGATCTACACGGCGCTGCGCGTCACGTCCGCAGGCTTCGACGTGCCCACGCCCATTGACATCATCTGCGAGGTCGAACAGCACCTCGGCGAAGGCCGCGTCCGCACCGTCTCGATGCAGCCTACAGAGGGCGTCGTGCGCGGCATGACGGCCACCGATACGGGCGGCCCCATCACGATGCCGGTCGGCGAGTCAACGCTCGGCCGGGTGCTGAACGTCATCGGCCAGCCCGTTGACAACCTCGGGCCCGTCCATTCCAAAGAACGCTACCCCATCCATCGCCACGCACCCACGCTCGACGAGCAGTCAACCGAGACGCAGATGTTCGAGACGGGCATCAAGGTCGTTGACCTCATCCAGCCCTTCCTACGCGGCGGCAAGATTGGACTCTTCGGCGGCGCGGGCGTCGGCAAGACCGTTCTCATTCAGGAACTCATCAACAACGTCGCGCAGAAGCATTCCGGCTTCTCGGTCTTCGCCGGAGTCGGCGAGCGCACGCGCGAGGGCAACGACCTTCTGCGCGAGTTCGTCGAGAGCGAGGTCATCCAGTTCGGCGCGGAGTTCAACAATCACTTCAAAGAGACCGGCGAGTTCGACATGACGAAGGTTGACCTCGGCACGCTCAACCAGTCGAAGGTCGCGCTCGTCTACGGGCAGATGACCGAGCCGCCGGGAGCGCGCCTGAGAGTCGCGCTCTCAGGTCTGACGGTGGCGGAATACTTCCGCGACCAAGGGATGGACGTGCTCCTCTTCGTTGATAACATCTTCCGCTTCACGCAGGCGGGCTCGGAAGTGTCGGCGCTGCTCGGGCGCATGCCTTCGGCCGTTGGCTACCAGCCGAACCTCGCCACCGAGATGGGCGAGTTGCAGGAGCGCATCACCTCGACGCGCACCGGAGCCATTACCTCGATCCAAGCCGTCTACGTCCCGGCGGACGACTACACAGACCCCGCGCCCGCGACCACGTTTGCGCACCTCGACGCCGTCACCGCGCTCTCGCGCCAGATTGTCGAGCTAGGGATTTACCCTGCGGTTGACCCGCTCTCGTCCTCTTCGCGCATCCTCGACCCGCGCGTCGTCGGCGAGGCGCACTACAACACGGCGCAATCGGTCAAGCAGATACTGCAACGTTACAAAGACCTGCAAGACATCATCGCCATCCTCGGTCTCGACGAACTCTCGGAAGAGGACAAGCTCGTCGTCTCGCGCGCGCGCAAGGTGCAGCGTTTCTTCTCGCAGCCCTTCCACGTCGCCGAGCAGTTCACCAGCATCCCCGGCAAGTACGTCCCCATCGCCGATACCATCAGGGGCTTTCAGGAGATCATCGAAGGCAAGCATGACGACCTGCCCGAGCGCGCCTTCTACATGGTCGGCACTATCGAAGAGGCGCGCGAACAGGCCGTGCGCATCGCACGCGAAGTGGGAGAATAAGAAAGGGATGAGGGCTGTAGGGTGAGGGATGAATAAGAGAGGATGAGAAACGGCGTTTCTTTCATCCTTCATCCCTCATCCTTCAACCTTTACTGTTATGGCTCTTCAACTCGATGTCATCACGCCGGAGCGTCGTTTGCTCTCAGAGCAGGCCGACTCGGTGAACGTGCCCGGCCTCGGCGGCGAGCTTGGTATTCTCCCCGGCCACACGCCGCTCATCTCGCAGCTACAGACGGGCGTGCTCTCTTACACGCAAGGGCAGACGACGCGGCGACTGCTCGTCTCGGGCGGCTTCGTCGAGGTCAACAACGACCGCGTCTCCGTGCTCGCAGACCTCGCCGAGTTTCCCGAAGAGGTTGACTCCGCGCGCGCACGCACCGAGCGCGACGAAGCCGAGCGACGCCTCGGTGCTTTCACCGGCTCGCCCGAAGAACTCGCCGACGTGCGCTCGCAGTTCGACCGCGCCAGCACGCGACTCCAACTCACCTCGGGCGAAGCCACGGCGCGCTGAGCCTTCAACCCTACGACACATGAACACGCGGAGGGCGCTCCCAAAAGCGCCCTTTTGTTTTTGAAAGCGAGAAAAATTATCATCGCCAATGCGTTTCACACTTGCAACATTTGCCCGCACGTGGCATAATGGCGACCTCAACGTTACAGGGAGACCGCAGCGGACAAGGGGATTTA
Organism: Acidobacteriota bacterium; assembly: GCA_032230645.1. Lineage (GTDB taxonomy): Bacteria > Acidobacteriota > Blastocatellia > Pyrinomonadales > Pyrinomonadaceae > QHXN01. The sequence goes on from JAVXWN010000227.1 coordinate 17,477, forward strand.
AAGGATGTCACAGGCAGCGCCGGAAGCGGCTAAAAACTTGGTCGAGGTGCCGCGCGAGATTTCGGGCGCGGCCACGGTGGATGACCAGCTTGTCGAGTCTTCTTTGCGCCCGCGCACGCTCGAAGAGTACGTCGGCCAGTCGAAGATCACCACGAACCTCAAGATATTCCTGCGCGCAGCGCGGGCGAGGCGCGAGGCGCTCGACCACGTGCTCTTCTTCGGCCCGCCGGGCTTAGGCAAGACGACGCTCTCGCAGATTATCGCGTCGGAGATGGATGCGCCCTTGAAGTCGGTGAGCGCCCCGGCCATCGAGCGCGGCGGCGACCTCGCGGCCGTGTTGACCAACTTGCAGGAGGGCGAAGTCCTCTTCATTGACGAGATTCATCGCCTCAAGCCTCAGATAGAAGAGGTGCTCTACCCGGCGATGGAGGACTATCAACTCGACATCATGATCGGGCAGGGCACGGCCGCGCGCTCAATCAAACTCGATCTTCCGAAGTTCACTTTGGTCGGCGCGACGACGCGCGCGGGGCTCATCACCGCGCCGCTTCGCGGACGCTTCGGCATCGTCTTCCACCTTGATTTCTACTCGCAGAAAGAGCTTGAGATCATCGCCCATCGCTCGGCCGAGATTCTGGGCGTGGAGCTTGAGGCGTCGGGAGCGAGCGAGATAGCGCGACGCTCGCGCGGCACACCGCGCATCGCCAACCGTCTGCTCAGGCGCGTGCGCGACTATGCGGAGGTCGAGTACGACGGGCGCGTAACGCGCGAGGTGGCGCGGCGCGCACTTGATGAGATGGAAGTGGATAAGTTCGGCTTGGACGAGATAGACCGCAAGGTCTTGACGACGATTATCGAGAAGTTTGACGGCGGCCCCGTCGGCGTTGGTACCATCTCGGCTTCGATTAGCGAGGAGCGCGAATCAATCGAAGAGATGATCGAGCCCTATCTCATACAGATAGGCTTTCTCAACCGCACACCGCGCGGGCGTGTCTGCACCCCGGCGGCCTACAGGCACATGGGGTTCACGCCGCCGAAGCGCGGTTAGGTAATTTTTGATTTCGGATTTCGGCCTTGCAAGAGGTCGAAAAGCGCCGGGCGGGTGCGCGTTGAAGGATCGGGAGCCTTTGACGCCGCCCGCCTTGGTGTATTTAGGGGATGGGAATTGTTGAAGGCTTCGGCGGCGCGGGTTCGGCCTTGAAGTTGAGCATGACATCAACGGTGTGCTTCTCGTGGTCGGGCGTGGCCTTGCTCTGAACCTTGAGCGCGGGGAGCGGAGTGCCCGCGCGCAGCGCGTCCTTTTGAAATTCGGGCACGCTCTTCTTGACGAACTCTTCGACGTAGCCCTCGTCGAAGACCTCCTTGTGCAACAGTCGCCAGCGACCGCGCAGGTTGTTCGTGGCCGCCTCGTCGAGACCCGTGATGATAAGCTCGCCCATGTGATACTGCGCCCCCTCTTCGACGCGAAAGCGATAAGCGACTGTGCGCGCCGAGTCGTCGAACTCCGGTAGGGGGCGTATGCTCACGCCGAGGTAGCCCTTGCGCCCGTAGGCGCGGCGCACCATCGTTAACCCCTTCGATATCTTGACGGCGTTAGCAACCTCACGTGCGCGCATGCCGAGTGCGGCGTCCAACTCCTGCGACGTAAGCCCCTCGACGCCTTCCCACACGGCCTTGTCCCAGACGTAGATCGAGCCCTCGTCAACCGACATCGTGACGGCCACGCCGTGCTCGCAGTCGGGCGCGGCCACAGGTGTAGCCTTCGGCGGGCCGAAGGCCGCGCGCAGGTAGCCGCGCTCGTGGTAGAGCGGCAGCAGGTTACTCTCGACGAAGCCGCCGACGTAGGCGCGTGAGTAGTCGTTGTCAAAGATGCCGCCCGACTTCGTCGTCAGCAACTCTTCGGGGACGGCGCGCGCGCCCGCGAAGTTGAGCTTGCAGACGCGCAGGCTCGGGCCCTTGACGCTGAAGAGATGTTCGACCCTGCGCCCCGACGCGTCCGACGAGAGCGTGTACTCGACCGTGGCTTCGATCTTGCGCTCGCGCAGCAGTTCTTCGAGCGCCTGCTTGATCTGTTCGGTGACGCCTCCGGCCTCGGGCGCGGTGCCGTCGAAGGCGGGGAGCTTGCGACGGACGGCCGCCATCAACTCTTCGTCGGTGAACCAGACGAAGTTGTCGAACGAGACAGGCATCGTCCACTTTCGCTCGATGACCTCGAAGGTGAGCACGGCTTTGTCGGTCGTCCCCTTGAGCTTGTAGCTGAGATTGGCGAAGAGGCCCGACTCAAGCAGGCGGTTGGCCGCGGCCTCGACCGCATCGATGTCAACGCTCTGTCCCGTTTGCAGGCCGCTCTTCTCGATTGCCTCGGCCTCCTTGACGCGCTCAAGACCTTTGAACTCGATCTTCTCAAGCTTGATGGCCTTCTGCTGCGGCGGCGGCTGTTGCCGCGCGCGTACTGGTGTGACCGCGAGTAGCAGCAGGCACGCGGCGAAGAACATGAAGGTGAACGTTGAATTGACGCGTTGAGGGACGAACAAGCGCACGAGGTCTCTCCGTTTGTTAATGAATCCGTCGGGGGAGTGAAACGATTCTAACAGCCCGGCGCGGCATGCAGAAGTTCAAGTATTGCAATTGAGGGATTCAGTGGCGCGATACAAAGCTTTAGTAACACGATACTGAAGTTTAGTACCGCGTCACGTGGCTTTAGTAATGGGATACTCAGCCTTAGTAACGCGATACTCAGCTTGAGTATCGCGTTACTAAGGCTGAGTATCACGATACCAAGCTTCCGTATCGCGATACTAAAGTCACGTAACGCGGTACTCAAGCTCCGTATCGCGATACGGAGCTTGAGTACCGCGATTTAAAGGACGAAAATCCCGGTTTCAGGTCGGAAGAAGCGTTCTCCGTAGCGGGTTATGAAGTTTACCCCGCGAAAATCGCTCTCTTTTAAGCTTGCTAAGCCTTCGCCTCGCGGATGCGCGCGCGCATCTCGCGGACGGCGTCGGCGAGCCCCGTGAGGACGGCGCGCGCGATGACGTTGTGGCCGATGTTGAACTCGGTAATCTCGGGGATGGCGGCGACCTCCGAGACGTTGCGGTAGGTGAGGCCGTGACCGGCGGCGACGTGCAGGCCGTACTGCGCGGCGAGCATCGCGGCTTCGCGCAGACGCTTCAACTCGGCCGCCGCGCGCGCTCGCCCCTCGGAGTGTACGGCGCGCGCGCCGAGCGTCGCTTCGGCGTAGACGGCCGTACACAACTCGACCTGCTGCGCACCCGTTCTGTGCGCCGCTTCGATCTGTCGCGCGTCCGGGTCGATGAAGAGACTGACGAAGAGTCCGCTCTCGCGCAGGCGGTCTACGGCCGAGCGCACCACGTCGAAGTTCGCGGCGGCGTCAAGGCCGCCCTCGGTCGTAATCTCGCCGGGCGTCTCGGCAACAAGCGAGATGGCGTCGGGGCGCGCGTCCGTTGCTATCTGAATCATCTCGTCGGTCGCGGCCATCTCGACGTTGAGATAGGTCGAGACAACGCGGCGCAACGTGTAGATGTCCTCGTCCTGTATGTGGCGTCGGTCGCCGCGCAGGTGCACGGTGATGCCGTCGGCTCCCGCCTGCTCGCACATCAAGGCCGCCGCCACCACGCTCGGCTCGGGCGCGCGCCGCGCCTGCCGGACGGTCGCCACGTGGTCGATATTGACGTTGAGTCTGGCTGTCATAAGCTATCTGTTTTCAAATTCTCTGCCCCGCGAGCGCGCGCGACACGTCGGTTTCGATTTCGTCTTCATTCGTCAGCGGCCTGCGGTCTTTGACTCTCGCGGCCGTGTCGCGCGCGCGCCGGATGGCTTCGTCATAGAGACCGCGCTCCGCGTTTCGTCTGACCTCGCGCAACTCGCCGAAGCCTTGCAGTCCGGTCTTGAAGCTGACCGAGCCGCCTTCAACATCGTCCCAACGGATAGGGTATTCGAGCATCGAGAGTCCCGCGCGGTATGCGATGAAGAGCAACTCAACGTCGAAGCCGAAGCGGTCGATGAGCGCGCCCTCGACGACCGGGCGGCACACGTCCATGCGAAAGGCTTTGAAGCCGCACTGCGTGTCCTTGAACGGCAACCCCGTCGCGAGCCGCATCACACGGTTGAAGAAACGACCGCTCTGCTCGCGCATCCACGGCTGGTGTGTGCCGACGAGTCGGCGGTCGAGCGCGCGCGAGCCGAAGACCACGTCGTACTGTCCCGAGCGTATGGGCTCGACGAGCTTGGGCGTCTCGGTGACGGGCATCGAGAGGTCTGCGTCGAAGAAGGCGGCTACGCTGCTGCGCGCGTCGAGCAGACCCGTGCGGACGGCGTTGCCTTTACCACGGTTCGGCTCGACGCGGATGACGCGCCCCTCGACGTGCGCTCGCGCGTGCTCTTTGAAGATGGACTCGGCGACGCGCGCCGTGTCGTCCTTCGAGCCGTCGTCAACGACGACGACCTCGCCGCCGCCGGGCTGCTCGTCGAGGTAGCCGAGCACCTCGCGCAAGGTCTTGCCGATACGCGCCGACTCGTTGTAAGCGGGGATGACTATTGAGAGAGAAGATGCAGACATCAGTTTCAGGGAAACTCTTTCGGAATTTCACGGTCTGACCAAAATATATCACAGCCTGAATTAGAAGCCCGACCATGAGGGAGGGCATAGGTCAAAGGGCCTGTGGTAAAATCTCGCACAGAGGGAAAACGCGGAAAGTACAGGCAAGGTTCGGGGGTTTTCGAGTATGAGCAGTAGGACGTTCGGACGCATCACGGCTGCGGTCATCATCGTCGCCGCCACGCTGGTCGGCGGTATCTATGGCCGACGCGCCTTCTCGCAAACGAGCGGCGGTGGCGTCGCCGCCCAGAGCGGTGCGACGCAACTTGAGACCTCGTACAAAGAGGCGCTCTCGGTCATCGCGGAGAACTACGTTGACGAGGTTGATTACGAGAAGGCCAACGAAGCAGCCCTACAGGGCATGCTCTGGACGCTCGACCCGCACTCGAACTTCTTCTCGGCCGCCGAGTACGCGCGACTCTTGCAGGATCAGGAGTCGCGCTTCACAGGCATCGGCGTCTCGATACTTCGCCACCGCGACGGCGTCTACGTGCAGACGCCGATTGAGGGCACACCCGCCGCCAAGGCCGGACTCCGCTTCGGCGACCGCATCGTCGAGGTTGACGGCAAGGACGCGCGCGACTGGACGACACAGGCCGTCTCGAAGGCCGTGCGCGGCCCCGAAGGCGAGCCCGTCACCATCAAGATTGAGCGCGCAGGGTCGCAGGCCCCGCTCTTCTTCACCATCAAGCGCGGGAGCGTGCCGCAGCCTTCGATCCGCATCGCCTTCATGATTCGCCCCGGCGTCGGCTACGTCGGGCTCACGGGCGGCTTCACGCACACGACCTCTGATGAGTTGGCGCAGGCACTCGAAACTCTGAATGGGCAGGGGATGCAGCAGCTCATCCTCGACCTGCGCAACAACCCCGGCGGACTGTTGGATCAGGCCATCAAGGTTGCCAGCCACTTCGTACCGCGCGGCCGGGCCGTCGTCTCCGTCCGCAGCCGCGACGAAGAGAGCAACCGTGAGTACAAGAACGTCTTCTATGACCCGGTCAACTACCCGCTCGTCGTTCTCACGAACGGCAACTCGGCCTCGGCTTCCGAGATCGTCGCCGGAGCCATACAGGATCACGGGCGCGGGCTCATCGTCGGCGAGACGACCTTCGGCAAGGGACTCGTCCAACGCATCTTCAACCTGCCCTACGGCGCGGGATTGACGCTGACGACCGCCAAGTATTACACGCCCTACGGCCGACTGATTCAACGCTCCTACGCGGGCGGCTCGCTCTACGACTACTACACGCATCACACCGAAGCCGACCTTGCGCCACGTCAGCCCGCGAACCCGAACGTGCCCGCGACTTCGCCGAACTCTCCAACCAACGCCTCGACACCGAACGTGCCGACGCCGCAGCCGACGCCCGCGCCGACGCCTTCCGGGCCCGCCATCAAAACAGCGGGCGGCCGTGTCTTCTACGGCGGCGGCGGCATCACGCCCGACTACGAGGTCAAGCCGCTCGAAGTGGGCACGCCAGCGCGCGCGCGCATCTACGAGGAGGCTTTCTACTTCGCGCGCCAACTCGCGGGCGGGCAGGTCGCCGGG
>JAVXWN010000236.1:0-3733 GCA_032230645.1 Acidobacteriota bacterium
GGAAGAATGGTCTGAGAGTTACCGGACGGTCGGGCAGTTTATGACGACCGATTTGTTCACCATGCGACCTGACGAGTTGGTTGACCTCGCCGCGAGCGTGATGGACTGGCGGCACATCCGCCACGTACCGGTCGTAGACGAACAGGGGCGACTGGTCGGGCTGCTCTCCCACAGGACTCTGTTGCGCCTTCTGGCGCGGGGCCTACACGACGGCGAGCCAATCGCAATTCGCGAGATCATGAAGGCCGACCCCGTCACGGTCGCGCCCTCGACGCCGACGCTCGAAGCCATCGAACTGATGCGCGCGCACCGGGTCGGGTGCCTCCCCGTCGTCGAGGACGGGGCCCTCGTCGGCATCGTGACGGCGCAAGACTTTCTCGTCGCCTCGGCCCAACTCTTCGAGCAACATCTGACCATGCCCGGTCAGGACTCAGTCTCGCAGGCATCCCCGTCAGACGCTACCTGCTCGGTCAAGGTCGTGGGGTGACGCGAAAGGCCGTGACCGACCAATCACAATGTACGTCTGACGATTTACGGAGCGTGAAACTTAAAATGGCAAACATTCTCATTCTGGGCGGAGGCTTCGGGGGCATGGTCGCCGCCGAGCATCTGGCGAAGGCGCTTTCGACCGAGCACCAAATCACTCTCGTCTCGCGCAGCCGCCGCTTCACGTTCTACCCCGCGCTCGTGCGGCTTGCCTTCGGCAAGTGCGAAGTGGAGGACATCTCTTACGACCTGCTCGACGCGATGCTCGCCCGCCGCGTCCGCTTCATCGAGGCCGAGGTCACGCACGTTGATCCACACGCCCGCAAGGCATCGCTTCGTGGGAGCGACATCGACGGCGACATCAAATACGACTACCTGATCTACGCGCTCGGACGGCGGCTCGCCACCGAGCAGGTGAAGGGCTTCTTCGAGCACGCGCACCATCTCCTCGGCGTCAAAGCGGCGCTGAAGTTCGGCGAGGCCGCGCGCGACTTCCGCAAAGGACACGCCATCGTCGGCTCGTGCCCCGGAGCGCGCCTGGACGTTCCCGTCTACGAGACGGCCTTCGCCCTCGCGCGCCAACTCGAAGAGCGAGGCGACACCGCACGCATCACGATCATCCGCCCCGACTATCCGAGCGAGCGGCCCGGCGGCGCAGGTCTCGCGCGCGCCCTGCGACCCACACTCGCGGCACACCACATCGAGCACCTCCCGTCCTTCCCCATCGCCGAGGTCACGGCGAAGGCGGTCATCTCGGGCGATGGTCGCAAGGTCGAGTACGACCTCTTGATGCTCGTCCCGCCGTTCAAGGGGACGAGCGCGCTCGCCTCGACGAGCCTCATCAACAAAGAGGGGTACGTCCGCGTTGACCACACGATGCGCGTGCTCGGAGCCGAGAGGATGTATGCCGTCGGCGACGCTGTCTATTTCTCCGGGCCGAAGATGGGGCACATGGCGGTGCGGCAGGCCGAGGTGGCCGCCGAAAATCTCGCCGCCGAGATCGAGGGGCGCGAGCCTTCCGCGCACTACGACCACGAGATGACGCTCGTCGTAGACGAGGGCGGCAAGGACACCCTCTACCTGCACGAAAGCCTCTGGGAAGAGGGTGACAAAACAATCGGGCGCGGTCGCTTCTGGGGCTGGGCCAAGCGCGCGCACGAGAAGTATTTTCAGGCGCAACACTCATGAGGAAGTGACGAGTGACAAGCTCTGAAAACTGTTTCCTGCTCGTCACACGTCACACGTCACTGTTATTGAGGTTTATGGATGCTGGAAATCAAAGACATGTCGCAGGGCGAGATGGTTGCGCTGCTGCTGCGTGGGAAGCTGGGGCACCTCGGCTGCTCGCACGACGGCCACCCTTACGTCGTCCCGATGAACTACGCCTACGACGGCGAGTGCCTCTTCTTCTTCACTACTGAAGGGACGAAGACCGCGTTCATCGCCGCCAACCACGAGGTCTGCTTCCAGATCGAGGAGATTACTAACGCGCTCCGCTGGTTAAGTGTGATGGTGTTTGGCCGCGCCGAGCGCATCGCAAAGGCCGAGGAGACGGAGCGCGCCATGCAACTGATCACCGAGCGCAATCCTACGCTCACGCCCGCGCTTAATGAGACGAAGATCGGGTCGTGGAAGCGATTCAACAACGTCGTCATTTACCGCGTGCGCCCGCATTCGATCTGCGGGCGTAAGACCGCCTGAGCACGACGATTGACTTCAATCTATTCTCCTTCCCATCACTCCCCTTTGTTTCGACTCTCCGCGCGGCTCCCCTCTCATAAGCCGTAACTGCTCCCCTTATGACATCGGATGCAGTTCGTGAAGTTCTCTATCCCGAACGCTCGCCTGTCGTTGTGACAGGTCGCGCAGGACTGCGCACGCGCCGTCGCGTGGTGCATGAGCGGCTGCGGGGAGACGACCTGTCGGCCCTGTGCCTCGCCCGCGCTCACCTTATGGCAACTCGTGCAGGTAAGTCCCCGGCGCGCGTGTGCCGCGTGACTGAAGCCGACCCGGAAGGCGGCGGCCGTCTCGGGAGTTCGCCGCAGGGTGCCGAGCTGATGGCACGTCGAGCACGACGAGATGTCGCGCCCCGAAGGCGCTTGCGCCCGCGCCGAGTGACACTGGAAACAGGTCGCATGTGCGCCCGCGCTTCTCGGTATCGACTGTGCCACTCCGACGCGCGCTGGCCGGTGACAAGTCACGCAACTGGCCGCGGCGGCTCCGCGCGTGTGCAGCGCATGGTCGAACCTCATCTGGAAGTTTCGGATTGGCGGGAACGCTTTAAGACTGCCACCGGCCGTCCCCTCGTGGCAGATCGTGCAGAGCGGCGCTTGGGCGCTCTGGAACTCCGGCACATGACACGCCGAGCAAGGGACGTGTCCGGGGAGCCGTGGGCGCGGCGAGTTGTCCTCCCGCTTGTGGCAGAGCAGGCACGGCAGTCGCGCGTGGTTCGGGTTCGTATGCAGGAACTCGGACGCGCCTTTGCTCGGCCCCTGTTCCTGCGTCACGGATGAAGGCTCAGAGTCTTCCAGTTCCGGCCTCGCCCCCTCAACCCTACTGCGCGCCCCGCGTGCGCCCGGCAGGTAGACGAGCGCAAAGACGAGGCACCCGGCCGCCACCAGTGCCAGTTGTGCGAGCGTCCGCCGCCGCCTTTTCTTTGTCTCCAACGGAATCATCTTTCTTATCCACGTTCTACTTCGGGGCCGCTGCCGGAACTTCCTTCAGGTGTGATGCCGGAATCGGCTCGCGTCCGAAGGTCACGTGACACTTCGTGCATTGGAACGTGGTTGAGGCCAGCTTCTTCTTGACCTCATCTTCGAGCGCGCCGCCTTCGGTGTGGCAGGGCGAGCAACTCGCGACCGGCACCTTCAGCGTCGGGTCATCGAGCGTGTTCATCGTTGCCACCTGATGACAGGTCGTGCAGGCTTGGTCAGGGTGCATGCCGCCTTCGTGCCGGAACGTGCCTGCGGACTCGCGCCTGCGCCAGTCGCGCAGCATCACTTCGTCCCGGACTTCCATCGTGCGCGCGAGCGCCGGAAGGAAGTCAACGTGTGTGGGCAAGGTCGAGCGGTTGGCCGGGAGCTTGTGACAGGCGTTGCAGTTGTTGGCTAAAGGCTCGATGCCGCTCTCCTGCGAATGGCAGGTGAAGCAGGTCTTGTGTGTCAGGGGCAAGGTCTTAAACGTGCCCTTCTTCAGCCAGAAAGCCTCTCCCAAATCCTTCGGAGGTTTCGTCGCATACTCCTCTTCC
>JAVXWN010000240.1:0-6121 GCA_032230645.1 Acidobacteriota bacterium
CACTCAGCAAGTCGCCGTGGTCCGTGCCTTGCAGGCCATTGCGTCCTCGGACAAGGTCGTCGAGGCTCCCTGCATGATTCCCATGGAGGTGGCATAAAATCATAGGGGTAGCCGGAAGATGAATGAGCGTGTCGTGCGCACATTGGATCGGGTTCTTGCGCTGGAAGCCGTTCGGGTTACCGAGGCGGCCGCGGTTCGCGCCGCAAGGCTGGTCGGGCGCGGCGACGAGCATGCCGCCGATAAAGCGGCTGTCGAGGGCATGCGTGAAGCCTTCAATGCGCTTGCCATCGACGGTATGGTGGTCATCGGCGAGGGCGAACGCGACGAAGCGCCCATGCTCTTCATTGACGAAGAGGTCGGCGAGGGCTATCACGACGGCGTCAACCCGGACGACTACCCCGAGGTGGACATCGCCGTAGACCCTTTGGAAGGCACCAACCTCTGCGCGCTCGGCGCAAACAACGCTATCGCCGTGCTCGCCGCCTCCGAGCGCGGCGGCCTGCTGAACGCGCCCGACATCTACATGGACAAGATCGTCGTCGGCCCCTCGTCGCGCGGGGTCATAGACATTGACGCGCCGGTCAAAGACAACCTCAAGGCCATCGCGCGCCGCCTCAGTCGCGACATCGAAGATTTGACCGTCATCGTGCTCGACCGCACGCGCCACAAGCAGCTCATCGCGGACGTGCGCGCGGCGGGCGCGCGCATACGACTCATCGGCGACGGCGACCTCTCGGCGGGCATCTCGGCGGCAGTCGCGGGCACGAACATACATGCCCTCATCGGCATCGGCGGCGCGCCCGAGGGCGTGCTGACCGCCGCGGCGATGAAGTGTTTGAACGGCGAGATTCAGGCGCGACTCGTCTACGACCCCGAGCGGCTCGACGTGGATAAGTCGAAGGTGCCGCCCGCCGATGTCGTGCTCGCGCGGCTCACAGAGATGGGCATCAACGACCCGAACAAGGTCTACGACACGAACGACCTCGCGCCCGGCAAGAAGATTATCTTCGTCGCGTCGGGCGTCACCGACGGCGCGCTCCTGAAAGGCGTCCGCTTCTTCGGCGCGGGCCGCCGCACGCACTCGCTCGTCATGACGACCGAGTCGCGCCACATACGCTTCGTTGACACCGTCCACGTCGAGGGCGGGCCCGACACGGTAATTAGATTTTAGATGTTGGATGTTAGTGAAAGGCATCTTGTCTTAACTGACATCCGGTATCCGGCATCTGCATTTTCATGCCCAAAGCAATTTCCGAATACATGCCACAGCTTGTGCATGACGAAGAGTCGGCGCGGCGAGCGGGCGCGGCATGGGCGGCGTGGGGTGTGGCGTTGTGCGGCGCGGCGTCGTTGGTGGGGTTGATAGTGGCTGCGCCTGTGCTGCGCGCGAGCGGGGCCGTAGGCGTGGCCGGGGCCATCTACAAGGGGTTCGGTCTGGTGTGTCACCAGATGAACGCGCGCTCGTTCCACGTCGAGGGGTTTCAACTCGCCGTGTGTGCGCGCTGCTTCGGGCTCTACGTCGGGGCGCTCGCGGGCGTAGCGGCGTACCCTCTGGCGCGTCGCGTCGGGCGCAGGGACTTGCCTGCGCGTGCGTGGCTCATCGCGGCGGCCGTGCCGACGACCGTGGATTTCGCTCTCGGGTTTTTCGGTGTGTGGGAGAACACGCACCTGTCGCGCTTCCTGACGGCGTCGCTGCTCGGCGTCGTCTCGGCCTTCTACATCGTGCCGGGACTGGTTGATTTAAGCCTCTCGCCTTTGAGAGAGTTCTTCCGGCCCGGACTTGCCCGCGAAGGGTAAAGCGGGTTTCTTTAGTTCGCTCGCCTCCGTAAGACGCGGCGGTGGCCGAAGGCGCAGGGGCGCTGAAGCTGCCGTCGAAACCGAAACTTTAGACCGAAGTTTTTCGATCTCCTCCAGTGAAGGTATAGACGGACATGAACGACAAAATGAAGCCCGCCCTAATCGGCGGCGTGATTCTGGGAATCCTTTCAGCGATTCCCTTCGTGAACATCCCCAACATCTGCTGCTGCGCTTGGGCCATCGTCGGTGGCATCATCGCCGCCAACATGTACATCAAGAGTTCGCCCACGCCGGTCAAACCGGCCGACGGCGCGATGCTCGGCGCTCTCGCGGGCGTCATCGGCGGCGTGGTCAACCTGATCATCGGCGTCCCGCTCCAACTCATGTTCGGCAACGTGCTGGCGGGCGTGATCTCGAACATCGTCGCATCGCAGAATCCGGATCAGGCCGACGCCATCCGCGCGCAGATGGCGATGCAGTCGGGCGCGGGCATCGGCAGCGCCATTCTTGGCGGCATCATCGGCCTCGTGCTGTTGACGATCTTCGCCACCGTTGGCGGCCTGATCGGCACCGCTATCTTCGAGAAGCGTAAGGGCGGCGCGGGCGCTCCTCCGCCGCCTCCTCCTCCGGGCGGCTTCGGCGGTCAGGGCGGCTACGGGCAGGGAGCGTAAGAGCAAAGGATGAAGGCGGAAGGATGAAGGATGAAGGGCCCGCTGTCGGGCTCTCGTCCTTCACTTCCGCCTTCCATCTTTCGCCTTCATCTTTCCGCCGGGCATCCCTTCGGCTACAATCAGCGCATCAAAGCGGACGGCGCGGGGTTTTCCGACGCGCCGTTCGTTTGTTTATAAGGGCTGGCTTGCCGCGCTGTTTCGAGAGTTAGAAGATGTCAATCGCCGTCGCACACACGCTCGCCTCCGCGTCCGACGCTCTATTCCAGAAGTACATCGGAGACGTGGTGGCGAAGACCGCCGAGAACGTGAGCCCGCTCTATCGTCTCGACGGCTTCGACTGGACTGTGCTCGTCGTCTACTTCGCAGTCCTCATCGTGCTCTCGCTCTACGGCGCATACCGCATCAAGCAGGTTGTAGACTTCTGGCGCTATCGCCGCGTCGAGCCGCGTCCACGAGCGCACTTCGCCGAGACGAAGCTTCCGCGCGTGACGGTGCAGCTTCCAATCTTTAACGAGCTATACGTCGTCGAGCGTCTGCTCGCCGCCGTGACGGCGATTGACTACCCGCGCGAGCTTCTGGAGATTCAAGTCCTCGACGACTCGACCGACGAGACTTGCGAGAGGGCGGCGCGTGCCGTCTCGCGCCTGAGCGCCGAAGGGTTCCCCGTAGTGTACATACATCGCGGCGACCGCACGGGCTTCAAGGCGGGCGCTTTGGAGAACGGGTTGAGGACGGCGAAGGGCGAGCTGGTCGCAATCTTCGATGCCGACTTTGTGCCGCGACCCGATTGTCTGCGCAAGCTCGTAGACTTCTTCACCGACCCGCTCGTGGGTTGCGCGCAGATGCGCTGGTCGCACATCAACGGCTCTTACAACCTGCTCACGCGTCTCCAGACCATCCTGCTCGACGGCCACTTCGTCATCGAGCAGACGGTGCGCAATCGCACCGGCGGCTTCTTCAACTTCAACGGCACGGCGGGGCTCTGGCGTCGGCGCGCGATAGAGCTTTCGGGCGGTTGGCAGCACGACACGCTGACCGAAGATACGGACTTGAGCTTCCGCGCGCAACTGATGGGCTGGCGCTTCGTCTATCTCTTGGACGAGGACGCGCCCTCGGAGGTGCCCGTTGAGATCAACGCCTTCAAGGCGCAGCAGCGTCGTTGGGCGAAGGGCGTCACGGAAGTCGCCTTGAAGCTCTACCCGCGCATCCTGCGCTCGCCTCTTCCCGCGCGCGTGAAGATGGAGATGTTCTTTCGACTGACGGGCAACATCAGTTACCCGCTGATGATTCTGACGAGCCTCTTGCAGTTTCCGCTGCTGCTCGTGCGCTACAATCAAGGCTTCGAGCACCTGATGCTCTTAGACCTGCCGCTGCTCTTCTTCTCGACCGCCTCGGTCGTGCTCTTCTACGGCTCGGCCATCTGGTACCTAGACCGCCCTCATGCGCGCCGCCTGCTGCACTTGCCGCTCGTGATGGGTCTCGGCATCGGGCTCGCCTTCTCGAACGCGCGCGCGGTGCTCGAAGCACTCTTGCGCATCAAGACCGAGTTCGTCCGCACGCCGAAGTACAAGGTTGAGGGCGGGCACGACGCCACCTGGAAGCGCAAGAAGTACCGGCGGGGGCGCGGCTGGTTGCCCGCCTTCGAGCTTTCGTTCGCGCTCTACTTCGTGCTCGCCATCGCTTACGCGGCGCACATGGGGATGTGGGGCACGATTCCTTTTCTCTCGCTCTTCTGCTTCGGCTATGGCTACATGGGGCTGATGAGTCTTTTGCAGACTGCGGGCCGCAAGAACGCGCCGGGCCTTTTGCGGCGACCCACCGCCTTCGGCGGAAGTTAATCGGAGCGTCGTCGGGCGTGAGACGCTACTGAGAGGCCGTGTGATAGGCACTCCGCTCCGGAGAGGAGAGACTTAAAGCGCGGCTCAACCTACAATCGTTTGCAAGCGCGTAAGTATCTCGGCGATTTTGTTTCTTGGCATTGCGCAGCTGGAACAATCCAGGTAGAGGTCTCGGCCGAGGTCTACGTTTAGGAAGAAAGCTGTCTTGAACTTGCGACCCGGAAACTCGCTATACGGGATGACGCCGCGTTCCAATTTCGCTGTCGCCTCCTTTATCCCCGTTGACTCGGTAATCCCCGTTGACTCAGTCGTGGCGGGCGCTTTGGCTTTGGGACTCGCCTGCTTCCGCCGCGCAACCGTCGCGGGATTCGCCTTGGGGGCCATCTTGGAGACAGCCTCTGAGACCGCCGCCGCGACCTCATCGCACGCATCCTTTCCTCCCGATTGCTTTTGAGTGCTCTTAACCTTACCCGCTTTCCCGCCTTCGCGATTCGCTTTTTCGTCCTTGCTCGCCGCGCCCTTCACGGACGCGCGCGCGGACGGCTTACGCTTGGTCGGCTTACAGTCTTGAGTGGCGACGCCGCTCCCGGCCCCGGCGTGCGACGGCTCCGGCACGGTTTGCTGCGCGGCTTCACGCCGAGGGCTTACAACCGCCTCTATGCTCTCCAGCAATACCTCGAGCTCCGGGTGCGACGAAGCCCCCTCCCACCCGGTCAGGCAAGCGGTCTCGATTCTCCTGAAGGCGAAAGGAATTTTCACGTCGTCTATGAGAATCGGGATGAGAATGTTGCGCTGTAGCCCCTCGTAAGCCTCGTTCTGCACCCAGTCCGATGCGACTGCCTCCGCCGACCACACCACCACCACACACCGGGCGGTTTCGAGTGCCTGCTCGATGACCTGATCGAACCGCTTACCCGCCGGAATCTTTCGATCCCACCAGACAGTCCAACCCTGTCGCTCAAGCGCCTGGACGAGAGGCTCGATTCGCCCCTTGTCTTCACTCGCGTAGCTTAGAAAAATGTCGGCCATACGTGTTGGGGGGTGCTCGCTGAAGATGTGGTGCCGAGTGTCTGAGGGAAGGAGCACGTCGGATCAGGCCAGCCGCGCTTTGCCTTCACGAATCTCCGAAAGCGGGCGCGCCGGTCAAATCTCACCCGCGCGCTGGGGCGGGATTATACAGCAGAGACGGGTGGAGGCTATCCGATAATCCTGCGCAGCCCTCGTCACGCTGCGCTAAATCCAGTTCGCCGTCAAGTTCGACTTCTGAGGAAGCTGAATGAAAGAGGCGGGTCGCACTTGATGAGTGACCCGCCTCTTTCGTCTGCTTATCTTTCCCGCGCCGGGACGACGACCACTAATACTAGCGCCGTCCCGCGTTCAGGATGCGCAGGAGCGCGAGGAAGATGTTGAAGGCATCGAGGTAGAGGTCGAGTGCTCCGGCGACGTACTCGTTCGTGGGATAGCGCCGGATGATGTTCGACGTGTCGTAGAGCACGAAGCCCGAGAAGAGCAGCAGCGCCGCGCATGAGACGCCGAACGCGAGCGCACTCGACCCGACGATGAACAGGTTGAGGACGCCCGCCATGACGACGACGATCAGACCCGTCATCATCATCCCGCGCATGAAGCTGAAGTCCTTCTTCGAGATAAAGACGTAAGCCGTCAGCCCGCCGAAGATGCCGACCGTCATCAGCCCCGCCTGCCAGATGGAGGCCGGGTTCATCCGCGTGTAGATGGCGATGGCCGGTGAGATGACGAGCCCCGTGAGCGTCGTAAAGGCGAAGAGCGCGAGCAGGTTGACGCCCGGCACGAGCC
>JAVXWN010000242.1:0-8409 GCA_032230645.1 Acidobacteriota bacterium
CTGGGGTTTACGACACCAACGCTCTCTTTATCTCTTCACCTTTGCCTTTTGCCTTTGATTATAGCTCGGCGAGGCCGAGTGCCTTGTTGAAGTCGCGGTAGAGTTCGTTGAGGTCGCGTATGTTTCGTTCGAGCGCGCGCGCGAGTTCCGGTGCCTCTTTCATCTGGACGACTAGATTCGCGCCCGCGAGAAAGGCCGCATGCGCGTCGCCCGTGCGCGCCGTGTTCGAGAGCAGCACGAAGACGACGCGGCGACGCTCGGACGTGCGCATCGAGGTTAGCTCGCGGCTGATTTGCGCCGGCCCTTGCACGCGCATGTCGAACTCGGGGTCGAGCACCACGACATCCGCCATCTCTTCCTTCATGCGTTCGATTGCCTGCGCCGCATTGTCCGCGATGATAACTTCGTACCCGGCATCGCCCAGCGAGCGCATCGCGTCGCCGCCGAAGCCCGAGCCCACGCACACAAGCGCGCGCCTGCGCTCCCACGCGCGGCGGCCGGAGGGCGCTGCCGCCTCCGACGCGTTGCCTCCCGTCCCGCGACGCAGAAGCGAGGCGAGCAGCCGCAGCACGTCTTCCTGCGCGTCCGGCGGCGCGGCCTCTTCGCGCATAAGCGGTACGTGCGTCGTCGCGCTCATCTCATGCTGCGAGCGAGTCGAGGCGGGCACATCGCCGACGGCTGCTATCGCGTCGCGTTGAGCGGACTGCGCGGGCGGCTGCGCGTTGACGATCTGATGACACTTCGGGCAACGCACGCTGAAGGGGCGCGATGGAACCTTCGCCGCATCGAGTTGGAGCCGGGTGGTGCAATTGGGACAGGTTACTATCATGGTCTGGAGTCTGGAGTCCGTAGTCTGGAGTCTGAGGCGTGGAGTTGCTTTGACTCCAGACTTCAGACTCTTATTCAATCATGTCGAGAATGGAAGAGCCGGTGGGGCGCGCGGGCGCGGCCGGGAAGGAACGCGCACCGGCCGAGCGACGTGGCATGGGGCGGTCGGCGGCTTGAAAGTCGTCGGTGGCGGACATGCCCTTGAGCGCGAGCTGAAGGTTGTTTGGATTGGTGGCGAATGAGAGGCCGTCTTCAAGGGTGACGATCTCGGACTCGATCATTCCCTTGATGACCTTGTCGAAGTCCTGCATGCCATCGAGGCCGCCGTCACGCATCGCGTCAAGCAAGGTCTTCCCGTCCGACTCGCCTGCGGCGACGTACTCGCGCGTGCGCGGCGTGGACTTCAACATCTCGACCGCGGCGATGCGACCATTCCCATCGGCGCGTGGTATCAGGCGTTGCGAGACGATGTAACGGAACGTCTGCGCCAGACGCGTGCGGATGACCTGCTCCTCGTTCTTCGGGTAGAGGCCAATGATGCGGTCTATGGTCTTCGACGCGTCTATGGTGTGCAGCGTCGAGAGGACGAGGTGTCCGGTCTCGGCGGCTTCGAGCGCGATCTCGGTCGTCTCATAGTCGCGCATCTCGCCGATGAGGATGACCTTCGGAGCCTGACGAAGCGCAGCGCGCAGCGCCGAAGGAAAATCTTTCGCGTCCGAGCCGACTTCGCGCTGGTTGATGGTCGAACTCTTGTGCGTGTGTAGAAATTCAATCGGGTCTTCGATGGTGACGATGTGGTAGTGCTGCCGCTGGTTGATGAGGTCTATGACGGCGGCAAGAGTCGTTGACTTGCCCGAGCCCGTGGGGCCCGTGACGAGCACGATGCCGTTGCGCAACTCCGCGATGTCAGCGAGTTGCGTCGGCAGGCTCAGATGTTCGAGCGTCGGTATCTCGGTCGGGATGACGCGCATCACGATTGAGTAGGTGCCGCGCTGCTGAAAGATGTTGACGCGGAAACGCGTGCGCGACGGCAGAGAGTAGCTGAGGTCGGCCGAGCCTGTGTGCGCGAGTCGGTGCGCCGCGTCCGGGTTACCTTGCATCAACGTCATCGCGATGACTTCGGTCTGATAGGGCGTCAGCTTCTGAAGGCCAAGAGGCTGGACGGGAGTCAGGCGACCGTTGATCTCCACCTGCGGCGTCTGGTTCACGGAGAAGTTGAGGTCGCTGATCTCGTCAGACGCCTTCAGCATCTCTTCGATGATGGGCGGCAAATCGAAATATTTCATGCGGGAATTTAAGACTCCGGGTGACTGGTGCGATAAAGAGCGCGGGGACGACGAGGCGGGCCGTTCTGGGTCGTTGTGGCCGGGGCGGGGCAATGCTCCCCGGCAACCCTTTTCATTCTGGCCTAACAACGCGGGAAAAGCAAGTTAAAACTTTTAACGCCTAGTATTTTAACATTTAGCTGTTGCCGCGAGCTTACAGTCGTGCAAGAAGTGAGCGCGTCCGGCGTATGATTTCGGCGGGGTCAAAGGCGTTGGCGATGAGAGCGCCGATGAGGGCTACGGAGTCGGCACCGGCTTCTATGACGGCCTCGGCCGACTCGGGTGTGATGCCGCCGATGGCGACGAGGTGGAGACGGCCGACGGCCTCGCGGACGCGGCGCACGCCTTCGAGACCGACGACCGGTTCGGGGTTCTCTTTCGACGAGGTGGCGAAGACGGGGCCGATGGCGACGTAGTCCACCGGCAATCGCGAAGCCGCGCGCGCCTGCTCGACGCTGTGCGTTGAGAAGCCGATGATCGCCTCCGCGCCGAGGAGCGAGCGCGCGGCACGCGGCGGCATGTCATCTTGTCCTAAGTGTACGCCGTCAGCGCCGAGCGCAAGCGCGAGGTCGGCGCGGTCGTTGATGATGAGGCGTGCGCCGCGCGTGCGCGCTTCGCGCAGCGCCGCTTCCGCCTCGCGGTAGAAGTCGCGCGGCGCGAGGTGCTTCTCACGAAGTTGTAAGAAGGTCGCGCCGCCCTCGCAGAGCCTTGCGACCTGCTCGGCGTGCGAGAGGCCGGAGAGCAGACGGTCGGTGACGGGGTAGAGCTTCGGCAGCAGCAGCGGCATCCGAGTTAGACGGCGACGTTGGCGCGCTTGAACTTGCCACGCTTGGCAAGCTGCACCGCTTCGACCGGGAGGTACTCCCAGTGCCAGTGCTCCTTGTTAACCGTGCGAACGAAGCCGAGGCGCGCGCCGTTGCGCTTGAGCCAATCGTAAACGGGGTTGCCGTCGAAGCCGCGCGTGTTGAGGTCGAAGGCTTGGCCGTGCTGATGGTTCGAGCGTCCGGGCGCGGCCGCGAGGTTGAAGCCGGGCTTTTTCGCGCGGAAGCCGTCGAACAACTGCTTCTGCTTGGCGAAGGTGCGGAAGGCACTCTCGATACCGATCTGCAAATTCTCTTTGGCTGCTTCCCCGACAAGACGAAAGTATGGCCCCATCGTTTCGAGCGTGATCTGCTCAAGCTCGCCGCCCGTACCGATGATGTTAACTAAAAGCTTCTGCCCGACGAATTGGCCGTGATCCCAGCAGGCGTTTGGCCCGCGCTGGTCGGCCCATCCGGCCGACGTGTAGAAGTCGGCGCAGCCATCCGAGAGATTCGACACGGAAGTCCAGCCGATCTCCTCGCCCTGCACAAAGCTCTCACCGTCTATCTCTCCGCCGCAGACACGCACGAAGCGGCCGGGCGGGTTGGTGCCCGAAGACTCTTCGAGGATGAGAACGAAGGTTCCGGCGGGGATTGACTTGTTCTTCGACTTAAAGTCCGGCGCACCGTCGCGCACGAGTGCGTTGCGGTCTGTGACCGTGCGGTTCTTACCCTGCGGCGCGAGCGCCCACTGCGAGGGCGCGAGCCCCACCGTCTCGTTCAGCAAGCCGCCTTCGAGGTTCGTGGCCTTCGTCCAGCCGGAGGGCGTGCCGGGCGGGGCGTCAACGGGCTGCGCAAAGACGAAGGTGTTCTTGCTGTCGTCGACCTTTACGTCGCTGACAGTCACAATCGTCCTCTTGGGAATAACCTTGAAGTCGCCGAGGTTGCTCCCCGCGGGAAGCTCGTCATCAAGCTCGAAGACGGCCGCCTTCTTGATGTCATCGTCGCGGCGCACGCGCGCCTCGTTGTCAATGACGGTGAACTGCTTACCGAGGTAGCTCTTGTAGTTCATGAGAATCTTCTCCAGTAGGGTGTAGGTCGGCCCGGCCCCGTGCAGGCGAGCGAAGGGCCAGCGAAGGACGTGGGAAGTCAAAGTCTCGCGTGAAGCGCGCGGAGAGTATACGCCCGCGCGTGCGGTGTCAAGGTCAGTCATCAGCGCGCATCGGGCGGCACGGCCGACTGCTTGCCTTCGAGGTAGCGGTCGAACCAGTAGAGCTGCCAGTTGAGACTCTCGACCAGATGCTTGGGCTCGCCCGTGCGTGTGAGGTTGTGGTTCTCGCGCGGGAAGATGACGAACTCGGCCGTTGCGCCGAAGTGTTGGAGCGCGCGGAACCATTGCTCGCCCTGTTCGAGCGGCACGCGGTAGTCGTTGTCCGAGTGCAGAATCAGAATCGGCGTCTTCACGTTCGCCGCATACTTCAAGGGCGAGCGCTCCCAGTAGAGATCGAATCGCTCGAAGAGGTCGCCGCCGAAGTCTTCCTTATGGCCGTATGCGCCGTCGCGCGTGCCCTCGTCGCTGACGAAGTTGACGACGCTACGGAGCGTGACCGCGGCCTTGAAGATGTTTGTGTGGCCGACGATCCAGTTGGTCATGTAGCCGCCGTAAGAGCCGCCCGTCACGCCGAGACGCTCGCGATCAATCCAGGGGTTGCGGCGTAAGACCTCTTCGACGCCGTTCATCACGTCGGTGTAATCGTTGCGTCCCCATTCGCCCTCGATGCCGCGCTCGAACCGCTGGCCGTAGCCGGTCGAGCCGCGCGGGTTGGTGTAGAAGACGGCCCACCCGCGCGCGGCGTAGACCTGAAACTCCTGAAACCAATCAACGCCGTACTGACCGGCGGGGCCGCCATGGATGCTGAGAATCATCGGGTACTTCTGACCCTCGCGCCAGCCGATGGGTTTGACGAGGAAGCCGTCAACGTCCCATCCGTCCGCGCCCTTGTAGCTCATGCGCTCGACCGACGCGAGTTGAAGTTGCGGCCAGAGCTTCGCGTTAAGACTCGTCAACTTTCTCTCGTTCGAGCCGTCGAGGTCAGCGGCGTAGAGGTCGTCGAGATGCTGAAAGTCGTTCGCGGCGTAGACCATTCGACGGCCGCGCTCGCCTATGTCAACCGAGCGCACGGCGCGTGCGCCCTTCGTCACCTGCTTAACTTTGCCGTCCTTCAACTCGACGCGAAAGAGGTGCTGCTCACCTTTCACGCCCGTCTCGAAGTAGAGAGCGCGTCCCACCTCGGCCCAAGTCAGGTTCGAGGGGATGAGGTCAAGCTCGGGCGCGACGTTGCGCGATGCTTGCCCGCCCGACGAGGACGCGACGAAGATTTTCGGATGGTCGCGTTCATGTATCCGACCCGTGAACGCAATCAATTTTCCATCGGGCGACCAGCGAGGACTTGAGTCCTCTTCGTCGTGGTCGGAGATTTTTCTGGTGGGGCCGCCCGACGAGTCTATGACGAAGACATCTGTGTTGCGGCTTTCGTCGAACGCTTTGCCCGTGCGGTCGGAGACGAAAGCAATCTTCTCGCCGTCGGGCGACCATTGTGGGTCTGAGTCGTTCCAGTCTTCGCCGAAGGTGATCTGGCGGGCCGCGCCGCTCTGAACGTCTACGACCCAGACGTGACTGCGCTTGTCGTCGAACCAACCCGTGTCGTTGAACTTGTAAGAAGGATGCTTGTAGTGTCGCACATCACTTGAAGACGGCTTCGCGTCGCTCGGGCCCGTGCGGCTGGTAAGAACCATGCGCGTGCCGTCCGGCGACCAGTCGAAGGTGCTGACGCCGTTCTTCAAGTTCGTTATGCGGCGCGCTTCGCCGCCGTCGAGCGAGAGCAACCAGACCTGCGCGCGCGGCGCTGTCTCGGCTGCTGCGGTCTGAAGCGCGCTCGACACGCCCGGCGTCGTCGCCGTGCCTATCTGTCCGGGCGTGGTCGCGGGGGCTGGCGTCGAGGTCGCCTGCGGAGGTGCCGCCGCGCCCTGCGCTTGTGATGTTGCAGTGACCTGTGTCGAAGGGCTCGAAGACGGCGAAGACGATGTTGAAGGCGCGACGGTCATAGTTCCCTGTCCGCCGCTGTCGGCTGCGGGGCGCGATGAGAGGAAAGCGAGTGTGCGGCCGTCGGGAGACCAGCGCGGCGAAGTTGAAGACTGCGGGCTTGTCGTGAACTGTCGAGGCGCGCGGCTGGCGTCGGCCGCCGTCAACCAGATTTGCGACAGCCGACGATTCTGCTTCTGGTCTACGGTCGTCACGACGTAGGCCACCCACTGTCCATCCGGTGACAGCCGTGGATCACCGACGAACTCAAAGGCGTAGTAGTCCTCGGCCGTAACGCCGCGCTGCTTCGGAGCCAACTGCGCGAGCGGCGCGGCGGCCCCCGCAGCCGATAGCAGAAGGCAGAGCGTAAGCGCACCCCTCAGAAACATTCCCATGCATTCACCTTTCGTAACGATTCGTAAATCACTTCGCCTGCGCGGCGGCAACTGCGCACAGGACGGTCGGGCACAGCAAGAGGGAGGCGAGTAGCTTCCCGCGCATCCGGGGTCTCCATACGTAAAGGTTGTTGCGCGGAGAGCCTTGCGAACTTATTGAGGGCGGCGCATATACTAACATCACCACGGCCCCCGTCTGCAAACGCCGAAGGCGTCGTGTGATGTGCGCGCATCGCGCGACGCGAAGCCGACCCCGTTCATGGCGCGGAGATCGAAGACGATAAAAAATAGTGGCCGCGTAGTCGCCCACTACGCGGCCACCAACTTGGCATCAACCAGGAGGAGCATTTACCGGGCTGATTGCCAGTACTGCCACTGACCCGTGTTTGGGTCAAGGACACTCGTGAAGCGCTGGGCGGATGCTTTCGCGCGCACGTGGTAGGCCCAGACCGTGCGGCTCTTGCTTCCTCTAAACGCCCACCAGCGCAATTCCCAATCCGGCGACCAGTTCACGTCCGTCTTAAACGTGCCCTCGACGGGAGACCACGACTGCCAGTCGCGTGTCATGCGAGCGCGGATGTCTTCCTTCGCCTGCCAATCCCACTGCCCCTGTGACCACCCGGATTCCCATCTCGCGCCATTGCCGCGCCAGTTCGGATTGTCCGATGGTGTGTTGTGCTTCTTGTCAGCGCCCGGCTCGACCGGGCTGAACCACCACCAGATGTTTTTGTCCGTCGGCTCTTGCCGCGGGGCGACTGCCGTGGTCGTTTGCGCGTTCACTACGCCGAACCATGGCCGGTTGAGAAACAGGACTGCCGAAAAGAGTCCTATAGTGACGAGCGCGGACGTGATTGTCAGAAATTTGTGTCTCATCTTAATTTCCTCTCCAGTTAGTTATGACTCCCAAGCAGTTCCGCTTGGAAAACTCGCACGGGCGAGGGCTTCTCTTCGTCCGTACCTCTCAACTGTCTCGCCTGTAAAGAGCGGCGACCGGCCGCGAGCGGCTGAGAATTTTTTAACTCATCCTCCGCGCGTCTCTCACAACGCGCGCTCCGTCTCCTTACTCATAGCTCCAATCGGCCGTCGTCGCGACGCGCACGATTGCCCCGCGAAAAAAATAAAAATATTTTCAGCCAACTCTCAATCAAGTCCCCTCTATACACAACGAGAGGAAGAGCCGCATACGCCCTTCGCCAGCAGCTCCAAAGCCCCTCTGTTAGTTCGCTTGCGCATTTCAAGCGCGCGCCCGATTCACGGGCCAGCGATTTGAATGCCGAAACGATCAAGGAATTTCGGGAGGCGAGACCGAATCGGTATTCCATTTCTTTGAAGCACAAAGGAGCAGAACCACGATGTCAACAATTCTGAAAGCACTGGGCCGCGTGACGCGACTCAAGCCCCATTTCCATCCAGGCCCCAACTCACCGCACACAAAGAAGCGGACGAGAGATGACGTGTCGTCGGCTTTTTCCATCTGGCGTAGAGGTAGCCCCGCAAGTTTCTGGTCTTACTGGCGAAAGGAAAAAGAATCATGGAGACTGAATGGGTAAAACTGGAGTCACCGCTGGAAAGTGATTTAGCCACTTTCCTTGATTTTCAAAGACAATGGATCGAGCGCACATTGTCTGACGATCACCCAGTGGTCGTTAAAACAACTGGTTGGTGCAGGACGTTGGCCTACAGGTACGGTTGCCCGGAGCGGGCCGACGATCTGCGACAAGAAGCCTTGATGCGCTTGGCGACAAGCATCTACAGAGGTCAGGCCACGTTGGACACATACATTCTGTCCATCGTGCAGAGGCTCAACATCGCGGAGTGGAAGCAGGCCGGTGGGAATCATCGGGGTGAATTCCCCGAAGAGGTCGTCGACGAGGCGAGCCTAGAGTTACTTGACAGGGTCTTACAACGCCTTGAGGAGGACGAGCTGTTGGCAAGCCTTCTCGCGACGAGAAGCGAGCTGCGGCGCACGGTCGTCAAGA
>JAVXWN010000009.1:0-9824 GCA_032230645.1 Acidobacteriota bacterium
GGCGGGGCCACGCGCACGGGTCGGGAGGTTACGGCCTCGGCGCTAAGGGCGTGGGCCCCGGCGTCGTCGTGTCGGGCGAAGCGGTACGACCGTGATACGGGTTCTCGTAGCCGCTCACGGGCGAAGCAAGGTAAGGGAACGACGTGCGGAACGGACGGTCGTTCTCGTTGACTCCGTCGCCGAGCTGATTGTTCGGCGAGGTGTTGCAGTTGACCGTGCCGCCCGCGCAAGAGTTGCCGGGTAGAAGCACGCCCGCCAGCACGCGCAGCTCGATGTCAACCACGTCGTCCGCGGGACGGCGACCGTTCGGGAAGCCCGCGTTGTCGCCCGCAATCACGCCGAGCCGATTCTGTGAACCGAACGGCGTTGCGGGGATGGCGACGTTCAAGCGCATCAGGTCAGCAGGCACCGCGCCCGGCCCCGCACCCGGATCGTTCGGGTCGTTCTGCACTGGCGGACGAGTCGCGCCCGGCACGCCCGTCAGGAAGACTCGCACGAGGTCGTTGCGGCCCCTCACGGGCGCATCGGCGACGGGCGGATAGAGCAGGTTAATCAACTTCACGATCTCAACGTCGCGCGTGTCGCCGCGCACGAAGTTGATGCGATTAATGTCAGTCGCGGGAAGCTGCGCGTTGTAGAGGTCTTTGTCGTTCTCGGACACGGTGGGCGATGAGCCCATCGGAATCAAGACCTCGTTGAAGAGCGGGTTGGCGAGGCGCGAGACCTGAACGCACGTGGCGTCGGCGGTCGGGATGCCCTGACCGTTGGCGCAGTTGCCGGTCTCCGTCACGGTGCCGTTGGTGTTGAGCACGCGCGTCGAGGGACGGCTGGCGGTCGCATAGACACCGATGATCGCGTTGGGATCGGTCGGCCCCGTCGGGAGCGCACCCGAAGCGGTCACAAGACTCGTCGGAAGCTGAATCGCGATGGAGTGAACGTTGTAGCCCGCGAGGCCGTCAACGCCGTTCGAGTTCGGGAGCGGGGCCAAGTGCGCCGAGTTGAACGGGCGCAGGCCGAGCAGGTCGAAGATGGAGCCGGTGTCGATGAAGAAGCCTTCGTCGCGCTGACCCGCGAAGAGCTTGATGTTGCCCGCGCCGGTCGGGACGGTGCTGATCGAAGCTTCGGCAAGATTCGTTTCGTAGTTCGGCGTCGAGCGCGGCCCGATGTTGACGGGCGGCGTCGGCAAATTCGTGCCGAGGCTGAAGGTGGTGAAGGTCGGGTTGTTCGGGTCGCCCTGACGGATGCGCGCCGTCACGTCCATGAACTGCTTGACGTTCCAGTCCGGGTCGGACAGGTTGTCAATCGTGTTCGTGTTGTAGAGAAACGTGTCGGCGTTGCCGACGACGGTGTGGAAGCGAAATTCAAGAACGAGGTCGACTTTAGCGTCGCCGTTGTTGTCGATCCTGATCTGGTAGAGCGCGTTGTCGTCGAAGCGGTAGAAGTTCGGGCCGCCCGACGGCTCTTCAAACGGTATGTAGTTGGCGATGAGCGTGACGGTGTTCGCGCGGTCGGGACTGACGAACGCGTAAACGTCCGTGTTGTCTGCGTACTGGTCGAGGGCGATCAGCGGTGCTTCGCGGTGGCTCGAAGCCTTCGCGACGGGCAGCAGTCCCGGGACTGTGCCGAACACCGCGGCCAATAGACCGAGCGCGACGATGAGTGAAACTGGTCTTAAGTATCTTCGCATGGCTGTTCCTTCTTCTCCCTAGTGATGTCCCGGAAACCCGCCGCGCTCGTCGTAGGCCGGGAGCCTTTAATGCACACTGCGCGGTCATCCTTGTATCGGTGGCGCGCGTCCGCGCTCTCCTCGGAAGGGGCAAGGCCCGGCGCGCTTCTCGCCGCCGGATGAATGCTCACCCCGCAATCTTTTCCTGGTTAGGTGAGGTACGGATGCCGACGACAGCACGGATTGCCCCTGCCGCCCCCTTGTAACCAGACCTCATACGTTTAGCGTGTGCCCGCCCGCGGTTCGGCGCGGACGCAAGCCCACGACGGATGCGGACGAAAACTCGCAGGGGGAAGAGCGAATTTATACGGGAACGCAGCCATTCTAATGCCGCGCGCTCACTTCTTCCTGTAAGTAAATTCGGAAGGCGTGTCGGGAAAATCCTGACAGAGGGAAGTCGCACTTTTCTTAGCGGAGAGGCTTCGTGCGGGGTCGATTATTTTTACGTGGTCAATCGCGGCGGAGAATTATTCTTCCTGAAGCAAGCCCTGATGCAAGGCGTAGCGGACGATGTCGGTGCGGCTGCGGAGGTTGAGTTTTTCCATCAGGCGGAGCTTGTAGGTGTCCACTGTCTTGGCGCTGATGTTGAGCTTCCAGCCAATCTCTTTGTTGCTGTAGCCCCATGCGATGAGGCGCAGCACTTGCGACTCGCGCTCGCTCAGTTCAGCGGCAGGTGCGCGCCCTTCGGCCGGGCCTTGATTGAAGTAACTACTGACGAGCCCGCCCGCAAGCGTCGGGTCAATGTATGAGCCGCCCGCCGCCACCGCGCGGACGGCGCGGACAAGCTCATCCGTCACCGCGCGCTTGAGGACATAGCCCGAGGCTCCGGCGTCGAGCATCTGGCGCAGATAGCTCTTGTCCTCGTAGACGGTGAGCGCAAGCACTCTGATGTCCGGGCAGTCGCGCCTGAGCCGCTCGGTCGCCTCCGCTCCGCTCATCTCGGGCATGGACACGTCCATCACCACCACGTCGGGGCCGAGCGTGCACGCAGCCTTCCATGCCGCGCTGCCGTTGTCGGCCTCGCCGACGACGTGCATGTCCGGCTGCGCGTTGATGAGCGCCTTCAATCCCTCGCGCACAACCATGTGGTCGTCGGCGAGGAAGACGCGAAGTTTATCCACGATGGGCACCTCCCTCATCGTCGTCGCCCGCGCCAAGTGGTATGCGGACGAAAAGGGTCGTGCCCGCGCCGGGTGATGACTCGACATTGATAGTTCCATCGAGCAGAGCCGCGCGCTCTCGCATACCCAACAGCCCGAGCTTGCGTCCATGACCCGCGGGCAGCATCGTTGACTCGACATCAAACCCGCTGCCGTTATCTTCGACGACGGCGAGTACGTGGTCGCCGCGTCGCTCAAGGATGAAGCTCACGCGGTTGGCCCCCGAGTGCCTTGCGACGTTCGTCAAAGCCTCCTGCGCGATGCGATAGAGTGCCGTCTCCTGCGCGAGCGGGAGACGGCCGCCTGCGAAGCCCGCGCTGTGAAAGTCAACCGGCACGCGCCAACGCTCAGCCCACTCTTCGACGTAGTTGGAGAGCGCCGCCTGCAATCCCAGATCATCGAGCGCGGGCGGGCGCAAGTCCCACGAGAGCGTGTGAACCTCGCGCGAAAGTGCATCGGTCAACTCTTCGAGTTGCCGCAGCGTGTCGAGAGCCGAATGGCGTCCGTAAGAGTCAACGCCCAGAGTCTTGAGTCCCATCAAGAGGGCGGCCAACTGCTGCCCTATCTGGTCGTGCAACTCGCGCGAGATGCGCCGTCGCTCCTCCTCCTGCGCGGTGACGAGACGACCGAGCAGTTCTCTGATGCGACCCTCCGCCGCTTCGCGCTCGTTGACTTCGGCACGCAGCACCGCTGTCACCTGCCGCAACTCGCCTGTGCGTTCTTCGACGCGCTGCTCCAACTCGTCATAAGTCTTGTGCAGTTCCGCCTCGGCACGCTTGCGCTCGCTGATGTCGCGGACGATTGATTGCAGCACCCCGTCGTGAATCATTCTTCCGCTGATCTCGACGGGCAGCAGTGTGCCGTCTTTGCGGCGCAGCCAACGCTCGGTCAGAAGCGTCTGCCCGGCCTGCAACTTGTCGAAGCGGACGGGTGAGGCAGCCAACTCGTCCGGCGAGATGAGGTCGCTGACGTTGAGCGGCAGCAGCTCGTCGCGCGTGTAGCCGAGCATCTCGCAGAACTTCGAGTTGGTATCTAAGATTTGTCCGCGTGGGTCGTAGGTGTGGATGCCGTCGGATGCCTGCTCCATCAGCAGACGATATTCGCTCTCGCTCTGTCGCAAAGCCTCTTCGGCCAGCTTGCGCTTCGTGATGTTCGCGTGTGTGACGACGGCGCGCGTTGCACCTTCGAGCACGAAACGCGTCACGCGCGCGATGAACCAACGCTTCTCGGTCGGTGAGTGGCAGGGGTATTCGAGTGTGAACGCATCCAACTCGCCGCCGATGACGGCGCGCAGTTCGGCGGCGAAGCGCGCGGCCTCTTCAACATCAACGCTTGTTGCGCTCTTGCAGGCGTCAAAGTAGTTCGACCCTTCGACCAGCGCACGTGTTGAGACGGCGTTCGCTTGTGCGAACTCGCGCCACGCGCGGTTGACGGCGACGACCGTTCCATCATCGTCAAGCACAGCCACGTGCTCGGAGAGCGCATCGAGCGTCGCATACGCGAATCGCTCCGAGTCACTCCGCGTTTCGCCTCGCGCCACGTCATCACCCGCCTTGTGAATCAGGAAAGCCTCGCCCGGCCGGTTTTAAACCGGCGCGACAAAAAATAGAACTGAAATGAAGTTAGGATAGTGTTATAAACGGCGCGAAAAGTAAACTCATATCATGGTAACGACCACAAGGGAGAATGATTCTTCGGCGGGCACAACGGATTTCATAATCCGCCCGCTCGCGGTCGAAGACGCTGCGGCCGTCTCGGGACTGCTGCGCGCACAGCCGCCCGAGTACGTGCGTTTCTTCTACGCGTTCGGCTTCGACGAAGAGGAGATAGCGCGCGTCCTCTCAGCGCGCAAGCGCGACGTGTACTCCGGCATGTTCTGGCGCGGTGAGTTGGCGGGCTTCTTCATGCTGCGCGGTTGGGATGCAGGATACGAGGTGCCTTCGTTCGGTGTGCTGGTTGACGTGAGACATCGCGGGCGCGCGTTCATGCGAATCGCGCTCGACGTGGCGAAGCTCATCTGTCGTCTCTCGGGCGCGCCCCGCATGATGGCAAAGATTCATCCCGAAAACGTCTCGCCGCGCGGCGCGCGCCGCCTCGGCCTCGTGCGGACGGGCTTTGAGGAGGGGACGGGGAACGTCGTCTATCACATAGACCTCTAGCAACGGCAGGGGCCGCCCGACGCCATGAGACTTCTCAAGATAGGGGTCTATTACACGACCTACCTCGAACAGTTCTACGCGCGGCGCACGGGCCTCGCCGCCGAGCCTTACGCCGCGCAGCACGCCGCGCTCATTGACGACTGCTTCGGCTCGTCAGACTTCTGGACAACGGCGCTCGCAAAAATTGGCTATGAGACGTGCGACCTCGTCGCCAACGCCGGGCCGTTGCAGAGAGCTTGGGCGGCCGAGCACGGTCTCGCGTTCGATGAAAAGCAGTGGCTCTTTGAAATCACAGCGGCGCAAGTTAAAGACTTTCGCCCCGACGTGCTTATCGTCGCTGACTATTCGACCATGACCGCCGCGTTCCTACATCAACTGAAAGAGGCGTGTCCCTCTATCCGTCTCGTGCTCGGCTGGTGCGGTGCGCCCTACAGCGACGGCTCGGTCTTCGGCGAATGCGATGTCGTGATGTCGTGCGTGCCGGAACTGGTCGCGCACTTCCGCGAGGCAGGCCACCGCAGCCGCCACGTCAATCACGCGTTCGAGCCGCGCGTGCTTGAGAAGCTTGACGCGCAGACTGCGCCCGCCGCCGATTTCGTCTTCATCGGCTCAATCGTCAAGTCGAACCAGTTTCACATCGAACGCGAGAAGATTCTCTCGCGGCTCGTCGCGGAGACCGATATGCAAATCTGGTCGGAGGTCGCGCCGCAACCTTCGCAATCTTCGACGCTCTTGAGCAGAGCGGCGCGGCTCTTTCGTAGCGGCACGCCGCAGCCTGCGCACGCGCCCTTTGTAGACGAGCGCATCGCGAGTCGTGCGCGCCCGCCGCTCTTCGGCCTTGAGATGTTCCGGCAACTGCGTGATAGTCGCGTCGCCCTGAACACGCACATAGACATCTCGACTGTGAGCGCATCGAACATGCGACTCTTCGAGGCTACGGGTGTCGGCACGTGCCTGCTGACTGACTCGAAAGAGAATCTACGCGACCTGTTCGAGCCGGACACGGAGGTCGTCGCCTATCGTGACGCCGGAGAGTGCGTTGAGAAGGTAAAGTATCTGCTCAGTCAAGAGGCCGAGCGTCGAAGCATCGCGGCCGCCGGGCAGCGGCGAACTTTGCGCGACCACACATTCGCGTCGCGCGCCGCACGGATTGACGCGATCATACGTGAAGAGTTATCAAGTGGCTGAACTGTTCCGTCGCGCCTGCCATTCGTATCAATGAACCCTATCATCCGAGTCGAGAATGTCAGCAAGCACTACCGCCTCGGCGCGCGGCGCGCGGCGCAGACGACTTTGCGCGATGCTATAGCCGGTGCGGCGCGCTCGCCCTTCGCCGCTCTCAAACGTCGTGGTGAGAGGGCGCGCGATGTTGAAACACTGTGGGCGCTACGCGACGTGAGTTTCGAGGTCGAGCCCGGCGAAGTCGTCGGCGTCATCGGCCGCAACGGCGCGGGCAAGTCAACGCTCCTTAAAATCCTCTCGCGCATCACCGAGCCGACCGCCGGGCGCGCTGAGCTTTACGGTCGCGCGAGCAGCTTGCTCGAAGTCGGCACGGGCTTTCACCCCGAGTTGACGGGCCGCGAGAACATCTTTCTCAACGGTGCCATCCTCGGCATGCGGCACGGCGACATCAAGAGCCGGTTTGACCGTATCGTCTCGTTCGCCGAGATAGAGCGTTTCATTGACACTCCGGTCAAGCACTACTCGTCGGGGATGCACATGCGGCTTGCCTTCGCCGTCGCCGCGCACCTTGAACCTGAGATTCTCATCGTGGACGAGGTGCTGGCCGTCGGCGACGCACAGTTTCAGAAAAAGTGTCTCGGCAAGATGGGCAGTGTGGCGAAAGAGGGTCGCACCGTTCTCTTCGTCAGTCACAACATGGCAGCGATCAATAACCTTTGCCGTCGCGGGCTCGTTCTTGAGCAGGGACGCGTCGCTTACGCGGGCACGCAGGCAGAGGCCGTTGCTCGATACCTGACAAGCTGCCGCACGCTTGAGCGCACGCTGCCCGCGCGGACTGACCGCGCGGGCAGCGGCGAGGTGCGCGTCGTCGCCGTCGAGGTGAGAGACACAAGCGGCAGGGCGCTCGACGTAGCCGCTTCGGGACAGGACGTTGACATCTGCCTTCGTTATGAAGCGTCTCCTGATTTTCATTCCACGAACGTCATCGCCGGAATCTGTGTCAAGACGCAGTTCGACACCCCGGTCTTCCTGCAACACAACCGGCTCACGCGCGACGAATGGAGCACGCTTCCCACGCACGGCCGTTTCATCTGTCACATCCCACGTCTCCCGCTGCCGCCATCTGCCTATCGCATCACGTACAGCCTGATGCACGGCGGCGAGTATCTCGACGCGATGGAGGACGCATATGAATTGACGGTCACTGACGGCGACTTCTTCGGCTCAGGCGAAGTGCCGCCCGCGACGCACGGCTGCTGCCTCGTAGACGCAAGCTGGCGACTTGAAGCGGAAACACACTTCGCTGAAGAGACCGAAACGGTCGAGGCCGAAGCGGGGCAGTCGGAGGAGGGCCGCCTTTGAAGAATCGAGCCGCCTCCGTCCTCAATCGCTTGCGTCGCACGCGAGGCGCGGCAGCGTCGTCGAAGTCGAACGCTTCTTTCGTCGAGGTCGAACGCGCGGAGAGGATTTTCTATCTCGAATACCTGCGCGAAGGGATGACGGTCTTCGACGTGGGCGCGAACGTCGGCGAGTTGACGCTGCTCTTCTCGCGTTTCGTCGGCGCGGGCGGGAGCGTACACGCCTTCGAGCCTTGCGGCCCGGCGTTCGAGCGTTTGGAGACGGTCTGCCGCGCAGCCTCTCTTCGCAACGTTCGACTCAACCGCCTCGCGCTCGCCGAAGTTGAAGGCGCGGTGAGCCTGCAAGTCTATGACGAAGACTACTTGAGTTGGACTACGCGCGCCCTGCGCCCGCTGGAAGATTACGGCATTGACGTTAAGCCATGTGCGGTCGAAGAGGTGCAGGCGACGACCGTTGACCTTTACTGCGAGAGGCACGGAGTGGCCGAGATAGACCTGCTGAAGATTGACGTTGAAGGCGCGGAGTTTCAAGTTTTGATTGGAGCGCGGCGCATGCTCGACGAGAAGCGCGTTCGCTGTGTGACGTTCGAGTTCGGCCAGACCACCTTCGACATGGATAACCGCCCTGAACGCATCGAGGCTTATGTGCGTGATGCCGGGTACGAACTGCGCAACATCGTCGAAGGCGACCCCGTCTTCCCCGGCAGAGGCGACGCGCGAACGGCGTGCTACTCAATGCACGTGGCGACGCCCGCGCGCGCGAAACTCTTATGAGAGCCACGCGGCTTCACCCGCTTGCGGAGGCCGACCACGCGTGCCCGCATTGCCGCGTGCGACTGCGCGTCGAAGGCTGGTGCATCCCCGGCATGCGCAACCTCGCCGACCTGCTTTGTGAAAGTTGCGGGCGCGAGTTCTATGGCGACCTCGCGGCGGGACAGGCGCTCTATACGCCGATGCTTCTTGAGAAGGCGACGGGCGCGGTGCATGACGCGCACGGCGTTGAATGGTTCGCCGGGTGGCTGCGCGAGTCATACGCGCGACGCACGGATGCGCCCGTGCCGTTTGAAGTGCATGAGCGCCGAACTATCACGCGACCCGTCGTGCTCCTCAACTGTCTCGATACGCTCTACGGTCACTCGCTCCTCAAACTGCTCAACGCGCAGTTCTACCTCGAACGGCGAAGTGAAGTTGATCTGGTTGTGCTGGTGCCGTCTATCCTCGAATGGATGGTGCCGGACGGCGTCGCGCAGGTGTGGGTCACGGGGCTGTCGTTGCGGCACGGGACACAGTGGAACGAATGGCTTGCGCGCGAAATCCGCCGACGCGTCGAGGCATTGGGAGAGGTAAGCCTCGCGCACGCGCTCTCGCACCCGAGGCCCGAAGAGTATGACATCAAACGCTTCACGCGCGTCGAACCGTTCCCGCTCGACGAGTGGGACAAGCGACTGTTGAAGCCCACGGTGACATTCATCTGGCGCGACGACCGGCCGTGGCGTGTCGCGGCCGAAATGTCGCCGCTCACTCGCGGCGAAAGACTCAAGCGCTTGATTGTCTCGCCGACGCATCCGAGCGAAGCGCAACTCGCTTTGGTGTGCGCGCTGGCCGAAGCGCTCAGGCGCGACTGGCCCGCGCTTGACTTCGCGGTCGCGGGTTTGGCGGATGCGGGCGGGCAGATGCCGGGATGGATAAAAGACCTGCGGCGTCCCGACTTGGACGACGACAGCGAGCGCGTCTGGTGCGAGCGCTACGCCGCGAGCCACGTCGTCGTCGGCGTTCACGGGTCGAACATGCTTCTGCCAACGGCGCACGCGGGCGGGGTTGTCGAGCTTATCGGGCCCGAGCGTTGGGGCAACTTCACACAGGACATTCTCTTTCGCGGGCATGGCGATTGCCGCGAGACGCTGTTTCGCTATCGCTTCGTTGATGAATGGACTCAGCCGCCCGCGCTCGCGCAACTCATCAGTCTGCAATTGAGAGGACGCGCGAGCTTTCGCCGACTGATGGGCGTCTCGTAGCAAAGGCTCGGCCGGGAGAACTCCGAAAGCGCGTCCTGCGTTGTAACGCCGACGAATCGGTTTGACTCAACGCCAAAGTGATAAGCCGTCAGGCCCGCGAAAGGGATGCGGAATAACATCGTACCCCCACATCAACTTGGAATCGAGCTTCCTCATGAACAGTTCATCAAGAAAGATCGGCGGCAGCGCGCAGATGGCCGGGTCTACTTCCGGCTCCCGCTCGC
>JAVXWN010000011.1:0-39478 GCA_032230645.1 Acidobacteriota bacterium
GCGAGCGGGAGCCGGAAGTAGACCCGGCCATCTGCGCGCTGCCGCCGATCTTTCTTGATGAACTGTTCATGAGGAAGCTCGATTCCAAGTTGATGTGGGGGTACGATGTTATTCCGCATCCCTTTCGATAATTGACCGTGTGGAGGCGAAATAGACACGTATCCGCTGCCTAAACTCTTCAACATTTATGCTCGCCTAGCTCGCGTACCGCTCCTCAACGGTCGCGGCGAAGACAATCGTTCCGACGATTCCGATGATGCCCGCGGTAATGAATGGGGTTTGTGGAGAGACCTTCCACAGCAGCCCGCCGATGGCCGCCGAGGGCGTAATCGTGATACTGCGCAGAAGGTAATAAAGCCCGACGGTGCGTGCGCGCAGATCGGCACGTGCGAAGTCAACGATCATCGCCTTGCGCGAAGGCTCGCCTATCTCACGCAGCCCGCCGATGACGAAGGCGACCACCAGCATGAAGGAGTTGGGGGCCAACGCAACCGCCACCGGAAATAACGCGAAGCAGACGAAGGTGACGATGACGAAGGGCTTACGACCGATGCGGTCGGCGATTTTGGCCGAAGGGATGTAGACGAGAATTGAGGTCGTAATCTGGATGGCGACGAGCACGCCGTATCGCGCGACGCTCACGCCCTTGATGTTCGTCACGTAGAGGATGACGAAGACATCCGCCATGCCCTCGCACGTCCTGATGATGATGTCGGAGATGAGCAGGCGCTTGAGCGCGGAATGAAAAGAGCGCCACACGCCCCGGATGTTGACCGCCTGACCGACGACGACGGGGATATTCATCGCCAGCATGACGAGCGCCGTGAGCGCCGCCAGCACGAGCGTGACGCCGAGGCCGACGCGCATCCCCGCTTGGATGCCGAGGCGCGCAATCAGCACGCCCCCGACGAGCGGCGAGACGACCGTCGGCACGCGCTTCAACATTGATTGAAGCGTAAAGCCCATCGCGCGCCTCTCCCGTGGCAGTGCGTCGCCGATGACGGCGAAAATCGCGGGGCTCGCCATGCTGTGCCACGCCATCGCGAAGCCGAGGCCGAGAAAGATGAACGGCCACGAAGGACTGAGCAGGTAGATGAGGTAGCCGAGCGATGCGACCGCGATGAAGAGCAGAAAGGCGATGCGCCTGCCCAGACGATCCGCGAGCCAGCCGCCGGGATACTGGTAGACCGCATCGAAGAAGTCCTCGGCGGTGCCGAAGAGTCCGATGACGACCGTGCCCGCGCCCAAGTGTTCGAGGTACTTGGGCAGAAACTTCTTCCAAAGCTCTTCGCCCAACCCCAGCAGAAAGAAAGCAGCCGTGGCTATCGCGACGTTGCGCTCAAGGCCGAAATATGCAACGGCTCGTGCGCGCCACGTGAGCGGGACATCCTTCAACGCATCTCGTCTGCTCCCTGTTGATGGCATGCGATGGTTAGTTGAAGACGGCCGCCCCGTCGGAAACATAACTACTCGTGACGCGCAGGCTCGAAGAAAGTTTACGGAGTCCGGCTAAAGGTCGGAGCGAGGCAGCGGACGAGGCGAGAGTATAACAGACGCCCCGGCGCGGATGTGAAAGCCGGATTTATCACGCCGCGAGTGATGCGCGACTTGCTTCCACGGCTGCGCGCCCATGTTCTCCAAAGGGGTCTCCAGAGTCTTTGCGGTCGCCTCTTTTAGTCGCAATGGCTTGACAAGCATCGGCATCTAGCGCAACGTGTTTATGAACCGAGCCTAGCTCACTCCCTTCTCAGTTCCTCTGGAATCTTCCAGATTACCTGAAGCCCACAGCCCTTCCCGTCAACCAGCTCATTGTGTTGACATGTTACGTCGCTCCGGCGACTGGAATCTTCATGCAAGCCGCTAAAATCTTAACCGTCCAAGACGGAGGTCGTCCCGACTCGTCATTGCAAACAGCGATTCCGAATAGTTGGCTGACGCGCCTCTTCGGATGTCGGCACCGGAAGATGAGTCCTCCTTTCTCAGGGCCTAAAGAAACCTATCGTTCATGCATGAACTGCGGCGCGCGCCGACTGTTCAGTGTGGAGCGAGGTAAGATGACGGGGGCTTACTACTACGCCCCACTTTCCTCCCTCTACGAATCCCCTTTGTCGAAACGACTCCCGGGGGAGAAAGGTAACTATGGCGATAGATAATTTACTGGGTGCGACGGTCAGGATACGCCGGGGCTGGCACGGTGGCAGAACCGGGGAAGTCATTGCCTTCGATCATCAAGTCGGCCCGCCTTCTTCATATACGGTGATTAAAGTTCAGCTCAAGGGGAGCAGCCAGCCCGTGATGATTTACAGTCTCGACGAGTTGGAGAGACTCTCCGATTTGCCGGGCGTCGCGGCGCTTCCCACAACCCTGCCTGAGTTGCTGAAGGTCATTTGAGCTTTGAACGCTCGGGGACAGATAAGATGCTCAACTTACGTGTCTATACCAATGGGGTGAGTTCGTCCGCGCCCAACGCGGAGAGAGTGTTCTATTGCCAACGCGCAGGCGGCCCGCATTATCGCTGGTGTGACGAGAGAGGGCTCGGCCAATGGCATTTCACCCGCTTACATCCGGCAGAATGGAATCCGAGGATACTTTTCCATTTGAATGAGAAAGACATGCCGTCCACGTTGCAAGCGAGGCTTGCCGAACACTACATGTGGTGAGCAGCACCGCGCAGCCCGAAACTATTCGACAATGAGTTTGCCCCGGTACATGTTCATCCCGCAGGTGAACTCGTATTCGCCCGGCTCTTGCGGCGTGACCTCGACCGGGACGGTCTTGTTCTCCGGCAGGTGCGCGCGCTTGCCGAACTCGGGCAGCACCACCTCTTCACCGCACGGCGTTGACTCGCGGCGCGTGAAGTTCAGGCGCAAGGGCCGCCCGGCCCGCACGACGATGGAAGACGGCTGGTATCCGCCCTTGACGGTGATGTTCACCTCTTGGAACCCGCCTACGCCCGCCAGTGCGGCGACCGACTCGCCCTTCCAAAGCCAGAAGTACCAGACTATCCAGCCGATGATACCTAACCCGATGAGGGTGACGACCATCTGTGCGGCGTTCATTATTCCACCTCCCTGACAAGTCCCGGCTCGAAGAACCGCAGACGATTGGCGTTCGTCACGACCGTGATTGAAGACGCGGCCATCGCCGCCCCCGCGATGATCGGCGAGAGCAGCACGCCTAAGATTGGATATAGAACCCCGGCGGCGATGGGGATGCCGAGCACGTTGTAGACGAACGCGCCGAACAGATTCTGCTTGATGTTCCTGAGCGTCGCACGCGACACTTCAATCGCGGTGACGACGCCGCGAAGCGAGCCGCCGACGAGCGTCACGTCAGCCGCCTCGATAGCAACGTCGGTGCCCGTGCCGATGGCAAAGCCCACGTCGGCTCGCGCAAGCGCGGGCGCGTCGTTGATGCCGTCGCCGACCATCCCGACCAGTCGCGCCCCGCGCCCGCCGCGCTTCTTGTCCGTGCGACCTTCAGCCTGAAGTTTCTCCACCTGCCGCGCCTTCTCTTCGGGGAGCACGTCGGCGAGCACGCGGCTGATGCCGACTTGGCGCGCGATGGCCTGTGCCGTGCGCTCGTTGTCGCCGGTTATCATCACCACCTCGATGCCCATACGTTGCAGAGCGCGGACAGCGGCGACCGAGTCCTCCTTGATAGTATCCGCGACTCCGATAACCCCGGCGGGCCGTCCATCCAACGCGACGAACATCGCTGTCTTGCCTTCGTCGGCGAGTCGCGCGGCGCGCTCCTCGAAAGCGGCGAGAGATACGTTCTCCTTCGTCATCAGCTTTCGATTCCCTACCAGCACGCGCCGCCCTTCGACCGTAGCTTCGACGCCGTGACCGGGGACGGCATTGAACTGTTCCGGCTCGCCGACATCAACGCCACGTGCGCGCGCGCCTTTGACGATAGCTTCCGCCAACGGGTGCTCGCTCCGCCGGTCGGCGACCGCGGCCAAGCGTAACAACTCCTCTTCGGCGAACCCTTCGAGCGGCTGCACGTCCGTCAGTTCGGGCTTGCCTCTGGTGATAGTCCCCGTCTTGTCGAGCACGACGACTTCGAGCCGCGAAGCAGTCTCCAAAGCCTCGCCGTTACGGATGAGCACGCCCTGCTCGGCGGCCTTCCCCACGCCAATCATCAGGCTGATTGGGGTCGCCAACCCCAATGCACAAGGGCAGGCGATGACGAGCACCGCGACCATCGTCACGAACGCGTGGTTGACCGCGGGCTCGGGGCCGAAGTTGAACCATGCGAGGAAGGTCAAGATCGCTATTATCATCACCGACGGCACGAAGTACGATGAGACTTTATCAACGAGTCGCCCGATGGGAGGCTTCGAGCTTTGCGCCTGCTCGACCATCTCGACGATTCGCGCGAGCGCCGTGTCCGCGCCCACTTTGGTCGCGCGGAAGGTGAACGCACCCGTCTTGTTGACGCTCGAACCGATAACCATGTCCCCCTGCGTCTTATCCACGGGGACGGATTCGCCCGTCACGATTGATTCATCCACCGCCGACTCGCCTTCGATAATCAAGCCGTCCACGGGAACCTTCTCGCCGGGACGGACGAGCACCGTGTCTCCGACGACGACCTCTTCAATAGGCACGTCCAACTCACGCCCCTCGCGGATGACGCGTGCGGTCTTGGCTTGAAGCTCAAGCAGCTTCCTGATGGCAACGCTTGAACGGCTCTTGGCCCTTAACTCCAATGCCTGCCCGAGCAGGATGAGCGCGGTGACGATGACCGCCACCTCGAAGTACATCCCCACGGTGCCCGCAGGGAAAAGGCCGGGTGCGAGGACGGCGACCGTCGAGTAAACCCACGCTGCGCCCGTGCCGAGCGCAACCAGCGTATCCATGTTGGTGTTGTGATTGCGCAGGCCGTTCCATGCGCTCTCGAAGAACTGACTGCCCGACCACGCGAGCACCGGCAACGTGACGAGCGCGGAGACCAAGCCGATAACGCGATGATAAGGCATCAGCACTTCGCGCAACGACGGCACGAACTCGGCGAATATCAAGAGCAACAGGGGAAGCCCCACCGCGGCAGCGAACCGGAACTTACGCATCATCGTGCGGTAGCTTTGTGCCTGCGACTCTTCAAGGTCTTGTTCCGGCTTCTCCACGTGCGCGTGATGAACATGTTCGGCACCGTGGCTCGGCTCCGCCTCGTGCGTGTGAGACGGATGCATCGCCTTCGATCTGGATAGCTGCACCAGCGCGCCCGGAGCACGAGTTTCATCGTCGAACCGCCGCTTGCACCCCGGCGAGCAGAAGTAATATGTCTGGCCGTCGCGCTCGCTACTGCCCGCTGCCGTCGCCGGGTCAACTTCCATCCCGCACACGGGGTCTATCGCCTTAGTCATCGTCTTCACGCGCGTGCCCTCGCTTTCATCATCACCTTCCCGCGTATTCGTTAACGACAGTATAAACTCTGTACTCAACTACAGAGTCAATCCTTACTCTCCGCTTTGAAATTACTGCTCCGGCTGCCCACTCGGCGTCGTGCTGCCGCCGCCATGCGTCCCGCGCATGCTCATGTCCATCTTGCCGGGACGGATGCGGAAGAAGAGCTTCCAGGAGACGGGGTTGTTGCCGTAAACGGGGTCGAGCGCCGCGGGCTTTGAGTAGAACGTCAGGTCGCTGCCGACGGCGAACGAAAGCTTGTTCGTATTCCAGAGGTCGCGTGCCCCGCCGAAGGTGTAGGCCCCGACGCGGAACGCCGGATGGTCGTTTGTTATCCCAAGTAGCGTCCGGTCGCTCGCACGCAGTAGCTCGTCCTTGTCCACCAGTTCCAGCCGCGTGTAGAGATAATTCTTATCGAGGAAGTTGACCGTTGACTCAAACGTGTAGCCGTTGAGGTTGCGCGTCTCGCCGTGCTCGCTGACGTGGTTGCGCCCCCAGACGAGGGACGATGCCCAGTTGCCACGGTCGAACGCTTTGTTGTACTGCACCGACGCGGTCACGCGCCGCACGTCCGCGTCGGGCTCCTGCCCTTCGGGGCTGCGCAAGAAACCGTATGAGACTTGTGCAACCCAGTTCCTGTTAGGGGCGAACTGGAGACGCGCCGAGCGTGAGTTCCACTTGTGCGAGTCGAAGTCGTAACGATTCTCGTCAGGCTCTCGACCGTTGAAGAGCGAGCCTTCCAGTTTGAGCCAGCGGTAGGTGAAGCCGGTCGTCAGGACACCGAACGCGATATGCGTCGAGTCCTGCAAGTGATGAGAGAGCGTGGCCGACGGGTTCTCCGACGCCGACATGCGGTGCATGAAAGCAACGGGGCCGAGCGCCGGTTCTCCGGGATAGCCGAAGTACGTGAACCACGTCCCGCGCTCGCCCACCGGCAGCGTGTACTGCGCGGAGAGTTCCATGAAGAGGTCATGCGGGTGCTGCTTATCAATGAGCGGCTGCCCCTTGTATGTCTCGCCCGTCTGGAACAGCAGCGGCGAGCCGCCCGGCGGGAAGGTGAACGGCTCGGCGCTGAACATGCTGCGCAGTTGCAGCGTGCCGCGTCCCACCTTGCGGTAAGCCATCGGCATAAACCAGTTCTGCGACTCGAACTTGGTGACGCCGCGCGGCCCTCCCTGTCGGTTCACGCCCGCCGTCAGATTGAAGTGGAACACCACGAGCCAGTCACCCGCGACTTTGTAGTACATGTGCATCGGCGCTGAAGAAGGCTGCCATGCCGTACCCGATCCCATCGCACCCATTGACATGAGGTTGTTCTGACTAGAGCCGACGCGGATGCCCATGTCATTCTCCGACATGACCAGCAGCGGCCCCATGTTCATCGAGCCCATGCCGCCCGCGTTTGGCGTAGCAGTCTGAGTATGGCGGCCGTGCGTCATGCCGGGCATGTCCCCCATGCCGCCCGAAGTTCCCGGACTGGCCGCTGGCGACGGGCCCGCCTGCGGCATTGGATGATTCATGGGCATACTCATGTCCATCTTCTGCTCGGGCGTCGGGGAGCCCTGCGGGGTCGTTGACGGCGCGCCCATCGGCATCTGCATCCCCGGCATGTTCTCCATATCGGATTTGCCGGAGGAAGGCGTTGGCGTCGGTGAGTGAGACGGCATCGGCATGCCGTTCATGTTCATGCCCCGCATGTCTCGCTTCTTCGGCGCGGGCCGTGTTCTCTTCTTGCGCCGCGCGGCAGTTTTGGTCTTTGCCCCGACCTTTCGTTTTGCTTTGGGTTTGGCCTTTGGTTTCGACATGTCCATGCCGGGCATGTTCCGCATGTCGTGCCCTTGATGCTGCGCGCTTGTCATGCCGCCAACGGCGGTAAGCAGGGCTGCTACGGCGAGCGCGCACAGTACGCCGCGCACACTGAGTTTGAAAGTATGAGTGCTGATCATTACATCTTCCCTTGAATGATTTATCGGTCGGACGAGGAAGCCGGATAAAGGGCTTCCTTGCCGCGACTCGACTAAAGATTTAATTGTTTGGTGGACGCAGAAGGTGCGCGCTTCGTCCCCGGAGAGGAACGAAGCGGTTGGGACGTACTAAATGCGGAAGACGCTGATCAGGATGTGCATTGAGGAGGAGACGGCTGTAGGCGGCGCATGCTCTCTCGCCGGAACGAGAGGTACGAATGAGATAGTGATTGAAAGAGGCTCTGAGATTGCGAGCGGCGCAGACACGTCTTCGCCGCATTTCGACTGGTCGGCCTCACGCAGCGTGGCAGGCGGCGTCGGCAGTTGCGAACGGCCCATGCAGTGCTCGCATGCCTCGGCGGTCTGGCCTAAAGCGCGGATGTCCGTGCTCTGCTCCGCCCCGTGCATGGTTTGAGTGTCATCCATCTGCATCTCGTCCATCCCTTGATGAGATGCGGGATGATGGGCGACCCTGGCGTGGCAGCATGCATGATTCTGCTCCATGTCCGCGCATGTTACGGCGGCCAGCACATTCCCCCACGCGCTCAACAGGAGCGCGAGGAGCAGAGTGCCGATGGATAACAAGCGATTCCTCATAGAGCCGATACTAATGATGCTTCTGTACACTAATTCGCCGTCTACTTTAACACAGAAATGCCTGTCGTTCATATTGAGTCCTGCTGCATTGTTTGCGACAGTAGCTCAACCCGATGTCCTTACCTTAGAATAGAATTGCTCGATGTCATCTCCCAAATAATGTTCCCGCCGGAGACAGTTAATAAGCGTGGTCTTAAGAAACTTTTTCTGCCTTGTCTTACTGTGCGCGCTTTCGGTAGTTTCCACTTACGCGCAAAATTCAGCTTCGACGGCCGCGGTCAGCGGCTTCGTCCATGATGCCGCAACATGCGGCACGCCGACCGGGTTCTCGTCTTCGCGGCAGATTCGGTTTTCGATAGACTTTGAATTTTAGAAAGTCAGGGCTATAAGTAAGAGGCTGAGTGGCGGCGCGACTTCGCGGGTCAATTCTCTCTACGGCACGGGGGCATAAGTTATGATTTCGCAACGGCAGACTCTGCGCTACGCGGTTCGGGCACTGCTTCTTTTAACCGCCTTACAGGTCGGCGCGTCCGGAGTGTCGGCACAGAGCCCGACGCCAACACCGTCACCCGCACCGCAAGCGTCACCCACTCCATCGCTTGAGAAACGCTTCTTCAAAAACATCCTGCAAGACCAGCGAGCGATATGGACTTCGCCGCTGCACCTGAGCCGACATGACGCGAAGTGGGCCGTCCCGCTCGGCCTCTCGACGGTCGCCCTGCTCGCAACGGATCAAGAGACGGACGAGTTCGGTTACAACCGAAGCCGCGCCTTAATCAGCAGAGACGTAAGTCAGGCGGGCAGCACTTACGGCACCGCTGGAATTGCCACCGCCTTCTATCTGGTCGGCCGCGCGACGGGAAACGCGCGCGCGCGCGAAACGGGACTGCTCGGCGGCGAGGCGCTCATTGACAGCGGGATAGTCGTCTCCGTGCTGAAGAACATCTCACAACGGCAACGCCCCGACCACGACGAAGGGCAGGGCGAGTTCTTCGAGAGGGGACACTCGTTCCCGTCAGGCCACGCGACCGGCGCGTGGGCACTCGCCACCGTCATCGCGAACGAGTACAAGCATCGCCGCGTCGTACAAATAAGTGCTTACGGTCTTGCCACGGCGGTCAGCCTCTCGCGCTTTACGGGGCGCAACCATTTCCTCTCGGACGCGCTGGTCGGGAGCGCAATGGGCTACGGCATCGGGCGCTACGTGTATCGGACGCATCACGATCCGAGTCTCGACACGCCCGACGGGCAGACTACACAACACAAAGAGTCAAAACTTTTTCCCCTCATCGAGCCCCGGTACAGCCGTGGGAGCCGCACTTACGGGATGACCCTGGCATGGGACT
Organism: Acidobacteriota bacterium; assembly: GCA_032230645.1. GTDB lineage: Bacteria > Acidobacteriota > Blastocatellia > Pyrinomonadales > Pyrinomonadaceae > QHXN01. The sequence continues at coordinate 9,319 of JAVXWN010000011.1, forward strand.
TTTAATTAGCCGGTGCTTCAGCGTCGCTAATCAGCGACTCCACACAATCTAACCTCACTTTTCACCACCATATCCCCTGACGCTAAGTGTAAGTTGCACAGCCTGAAAATGATTACCTAACTGTCGGCAACGCTACTTGGGAGCCGACTGTTACGACATACGATGTCTGGTAGTAGTTCGCGCCCGCGCTTAATATTACAAGCGTCTAACATCTCATCTTAGCGTTTCGCATGCGTCGGGAGATCAGTTCTAATCACATCGGTGAAGTCACAGAGGTCACTTAGGAAAGTGAGGCGGTTTATGAAGAGCAGTAGTCTGCGGCTGTGCGTCGTCGTCATCATCGCCGTGCTGCTATCGCAAACGAATGTCCGCGCGCAGTCCAACGTCGGCGTCGTTCGCGGCACGGTGCGCGATCAGGCGGGCGCAGTCGTCGAGGGTGCGACCGTGCGCCTCGCCAACCCGCTCACGGGCTACGAGCAGACCACCACGACCGACAGCGCGGGCGCTTACCGGCTCGTCGATGTGCCCCTCAACCACTACACGCTGACGGCGGAGGCTAAAGGCTTCGACGTGGCTTTGCGTGAAGTGGCCGTCCGCTCGAACCTGCTTCAAGAGTTGGACGTGCGGCTCGCCGTCGCTTCGGTGAAGCAGACGGTGGACGTATTCTCCGGCAACCTGCTTGAGCCGGAGAAGACCGCGCCGTCGGTCGTCATTGACCGCAACCGCATCCTCACCTTCCCGACTTCGCAGCCGAGCCGCAGCACTGAAGAGATCGTCGCCACCGCGCCCGGCTGGACGGAGGACGCCAACGGTCGCCTTCACGCGCGCGGCGTCGAGTATCAGGTGCAGTACAACATCGACGGCATCCCCGTCACCGACACCATCGCTGACGCTTTCGCCAGTTCACCCGACCCGCGCAACTTTCGCTCGGTCGAGGTGACGACTTCCAACATTCCCGCCGAGTACGGCAACAAGCTCTCAGGCATCATCGCCGTCAACTCGCGCTCGGGCCGCGAGATTCCCAACGAGGGCAACGTGACGCTCTCCGGCGGCAGCTTCAACACCTTCGAGGGCTCGTTCGACTACGGTGGTCACACGAAGCGTTGGGGCTATCTCTTCAGCGCCGCCGGGACGCGCACCGACCGCTTCCTCGACCCGCCCACGCTTGAGAATTTCCACAATCGCGGGCGCTCGGGCAAGGGCTTCTTCAAGCTCGACTACTCGCCGACCGAACGCGACCTTCTGCGCTTCAACCTCTTCCTCGACGACCAACGCTTCGACGTGCCGAACCTGCCCGATCAGGAAGAGGCGGGGCAGGATCAGCGACGCTCGACGGCAGACAACATGGAGTCGCTTTCTTGGCAGCACGTCTTCTCGCCGCGCACCGTTGGCAACCTCGCCTTCTATCAGCGATACAATCAGGCCAAGCTCAACAGCAACGCACTTGCCACGCCCGTCTTCGCGGAGCAGTCGCGTCACCAGTCAAACTACGGCGTGCTCGGCTCCGTCACGCGCGACTTCAAGCGCAACACAGTCAAGGCGGGCTTCGAGCTAACGCGCTTCCCCGTCACCGAGTCGTTCACCTTCGCCATCACCGACCTCGAAGCCATACTCGAAAAGAATCCCGACCTGCCCGAAGACGTGCAGGAGTTCACGCTCGCGCATCCCTTCTTCTTCAACGACCGGCGCACCGGATGGGAAGGCTCAGCCTACGTACAGGATCACATCACCGCGACGCGCGATTTGACCTTCGACCTCGGCGCGCGCTTTGACAGCTATCACTTCGTCGTCAAGAAGAACTATCTCAGCCCGCGCCTCGGCATGGCCTATCACATTGAGCGCACGAAGACGGTCTTGCGCGCCGCCTTCAACCGCTTCATGGAGACGCCCGCGCTCGAAAACCTCCTGCTCTCATCCTCCGAAGCGGCGCAAATCTTCAGCCCCGGCGGCGAGGAAGGCTTGGCCTCGGGCGCTCCCGTCCGCGTCAGCCGCGAGTCGCAGGTGGACGTAGGATTCCAACAGCAACTTGCTTCTCATCTGCGCCTCGACGCGGACTTCTTCTATCGTCGCCTGAACAGTCCGCCCGAGATCACGAACTTCCTTGAGACGGGCATCATCTTTCCGGCCAACCTCGCGCGCAGCCGCTCGAAGGGCGTCGAGGCTCGTCTCGATCTGGCGCGCGTGCGCGGCTTCTCCGGCTTCCTCAGCTACACGAACCTGCACATCTACGGGTTTGCGCCGATCACGGGCGGGCTGTTTCTTGGCGAAGCGATTGACACGTTCCAGCGCGCGGGCGAGCGCATCAAGATCGAGGAAGACCAGCGCAACACCGTGCCCTTCGAGCTGCGTTACGATCACATGCCGGGTCACGTCTGGCTGCTCTTCAGCGGGCGGCACGACAGCGGCTACAGCGTCGAACTCGAACCCGGCGTGACGCGCGATGAGTTCGCCTCGGAGTTTCCCGACAAGATTCTCGACCGCGTGAACTTCGAGGGCGGGTTCATCAAACCGCACACGGTGCTCAACTTCTCCACGGGCAAAGAGTTCGTCGTCAGCGAACACGTCATGCTCACGGGGCAGTTCAACATCGAGAACTTCACGGATACATTCCACCTCATCACCTTCGAGAGCGTCTTCTCCGGCACGACTGTCGGACGCCCGCGCACCTTCAGCGGGACTCTGAGAATCAGTTTCAAGTAGGGCCGTCCGACCTGTGCTATCGCACTTCGCTATGAACAGCTTGTTCCAGCAAGCGTGTCATATCCGAATTGCCGACACATCAAGGGATAAAATACTTGACAATAGCCCTACGTTGAAATAGGCTTCGCCCGCTTTAGGAAGCGTCGAGAGTTTTAAATCCTGTCTGAGCCTCACCTCGCGATTTACCCCGAGGCTCGCGAGCGTCCACGTCACTCAATCTCATGGCCCTACCGCGAACGCCGAGCACCCGGTAGCTACACATCACCCGAAGACCCGGACAGTTAACTTCCAACGCTCACCCGTCGCGCAGTCTTGCGAATCAGCTCTGACCAGTCGTTAGCCGCACGCGCTGCGGCGCGCCCCGATTTCAGCCGAGATCGACGACGGTATGTGAAGAGCCGAGGTCTTCAACGAAATCAACCCCACTCCGGGACTTGACGGCGACGGGGCCGGGGGCTTGATTGTCGCGCTCGAAAGATGTTGCAGGAGGAACGGGATTCTGGCGGTGATCATCATCATCCTGCTGATCATCATCATCCTGCTCTTGCTCCTGAGACTGAGATAGTTTGTTCTGACTCGGAAAGGAGCGAAGGCTATGAAGACTACCGGAAAGAAAAGCCAAAAGTCCCGTGGCACGACCAAGCGGGCCAAGGCTTCACCTCGAAAGGGTGGCGGCGAGCTAAAGCTGAAGTTCGAGCCGCGCGGGCCTGAGCAGTCCGTGCTCGACGGTCTCGCGCGCACGCTGCTCGAAGCACCTGCGGTGCGGGAGCACGTTACGCGGACGCGCAGCAGGCTGTTGTCTTTGGAAATGATTGACGACGACCCTGAGACCAAGACGCCCCGCGTGCCGAAAGCGCCCGACCGCTTTCGCGCCACGATCTACGATTACACCAACAGCCGAACTATTCGTGCGGAAGGGAGTCTGGATAGTCGGAAGCGCATCACCGTCGAAGTCTCTGGCGACCAGCCATTGCCGACCAATGAAGAGTTCGACGAAGCGGTGGGAATACTGACGGGAGAAGGCACCTTCGCGTCTTCACTGCGCGAGCAGCGGTTGAGTCCGTATCGCCCGATGCCGCCGCTCGTCGGCGTGAGAAGTCCCGACGGCCGCACGGAAAGAACACTGGCCGTCGGGCTGTCGTCGGCTGATGGCGGCGCGCGGCACGAGATCGTCGGCGTCAATCTGTCTGACCGCGCCGTCACACGATTCGACAGCGGCGCGCCCGAGACTTCGATGGCCGGCGGGACGACCTGCGGCGAGCCTTACGCGAGCCAACCGACGGCAACGCGCGGCACGGCCGGTCAGGTCTGGGTGACGGTCATGCAGGGCGGCAAGGTCATCTGGAAATTTCTCGTCGTGCGACCGGCGGCCTCTTCGGGAACGCGCGGCTCGGGTGTCGAGCTTCGCTACGTGGACTACAAAGGCAAGCGCCTGCTCTACCGTGCGCACGTTCCCATCCTCAACGTCAGATACGACAACGATGCGTGCGGCCCCTATCGCGACTGGCAGTACGAAGAGGGAATGATTCAGGCCGTAGGAGCCAACGTCGCGCCCGGCTTCGTGCTCTGCCCCAACCCCGCCACCACGATTCTCGACACGGGCTCAGACGCGGGAAACTTCCTCGGCGTCGGAATCTACGTTCAGGGGCAAGAGGTCGTGCTGATCAGCGAGATGGAGGCCGGTTGGTATCGCTACGTCAGCCAGTGGCGGCTGCACACCGACGGCACGATCCGCCCGCGCTTCGGCTTCTCGGCGGTGGACACTTCGTCCTGCGTCTGCAATCGCCATCATCACCACGTCTACTGGCGTTTCGACTTCGACATCCGCACGCCCGGCAACAACATCGTGCGCGAGTTCAACGACCCGCCCATCATCGGCAACTCGAAGTGGCACACCAAGCAGTTCGAGATCAAGAGGCCGCGCGACCCCGCACACAAGCGCAAGTGGCGCGTCGAGAACAGCCAGACGGGCGAAGCCTACGACATCATTCCGGGGCCGAATGACGGCGAGGCGGCGACCTCTCCGGATGCGCCCTACCCGCGCGGCGACGTGTGGATTCTGCGATACCGCTCGACGGAACTGGACGACGGAGTCAACTGCACGACGGGAGGGGGCGGCTGCAACACAGAGGCCAACCTTGACAAGTTCGTCAACGGTGAGTCGGTCAACAATCAGGACGTGGTCATCTGGTACGCGGGCCACGTCACGCACGACGTATCGCATGAGCCGCCCGGCTCCTTCGGGCACATCGTCGGGCCTGAACTCAAACGAGTGAAATGGTAAGTGTGCCTGTTCAGGCGACGGGCAGCACCATCGACCAGAGGAAGGGGCTGACTCGCCGTCCCCTTCCTCTGGCCGAACATAAACTATGCGAATCAAGAGTAGAGGAAGCAGATTAGCAACGAGCGATAAGATGGTTTTGTGGAAACTAAACTTATCGAACTCTACTTGCTCATCTGCCACCTCTACGATACGAAACCTGTCCTTAAACAGCAACGCCCGTTGCCGTCGCGGAAAGGGTGTATGCACAGGAAGTCGAGATTAAAGGCGGCGAGCGCTATCAACGGATGAACGCAACGCTCCCTGAGGCACCTGTCCCAGTTCTCAACCAATGCTCGCATGTGATTAGGAGTGTCGGCGGCCTTCACCGTCGCGAAGCGGACTCTCTGCCGCCCGTCCGGGTACTTCACGATGATGTCGCTGTCGCGATCCTTATACTGCCTCGCATCGCCGAGTCCGGCCCGGCAAAGGCGGCGGTGCAGTTCTCGGATTAACTCCTCGGTGATGCGCAGCTTCGGCCCTGCCCGTGAAGCATCAAGGCGTCGCGGTAGCCCCTCACCTCCTTCTCGTCCCGGTCGCGCAGGTGCGACTTCCCGAAGAGCACTGTCCCTATTCTCGCCTGATCTACCTGAACACCTTCGATCCTGTTAGAAGAGACGGCGCTTTCGATGACCGCGTGCTCTCGCAGAACCTTTAACTTCTGTGGGACTGCTTGGTGAAGAATTCCTGCCTGCCGTGCGCCTCGCCCAGATCGGCGAGATACCAGCTCGTCGTTAATGGAACGGTTTCGAGCCGCTGCTCGAATTGTCTGAACGTGTTCATCTTGAGAGATAGATGGCCTAACCGCCGGAAACCGTCTGCGAGTCATGGAGCGTTAACCAGATGATATAGAGCATAGCATCAACGGAGCCGCACTGAGTATGATGTTCTGAAGCTTGCTGGCAATCTCAACCGGACGGAGGGCGCTATGGCGTCGAAGGCTTGAGCGTCGCCCTCTTGGCCGCACGTCACGGCTGGGAAGAATTGCCTGCCGAGTCCCGCCGCGATGAAGCACGCAACGGATACAAAGATGAAGATGACGACGCGGAGGCGGACGAAGACGAACGGTATGCGTCCAGGTGGGCACCGGAAGACCCCGTGCAGGTCTTGACGCGCGCGAAACTCAACGTCCTGAAGCGTCAGGGGCGGACGGACGAGTATCTCGCGCTCTGCCTGCGCGCGGGCGAGCACCTGCGCTACGCGCTCAAACTGTCCGAACTCGGTCGCGTGCCCGAAGCCGTCTCTCACACCCTCAAGCGACTCGACGACGCGGGCGAGGCTTTGATGCTCGCGCAACACCTGCGCGACTCCGGCCATCTGGACGAAGCGATTCGCGTCGGTGAGCGCGGGCTGCGGCTCAAGGGGCGCAAGGCGGCCCTTGGTCGATGGCTCGGCTCCATCGAAGAGGCGCAGGGGCGCACCCAGCAGGCTCTCGAAGCATGGCTCGCCGCCTTCCGCGAAGCACCGTCTCTCGACCTATGGCGAACGCTCAAGCGGCTGGCCGGGCGGCGCTGGAGTAAGCTGAAGCCCGAGGCCGTGGGGTCTCTCGAAAAGTTCTACGACAAGCGGCCGCTCGCCGAAGTGCTCGTCGAGGAGCGCGAGTGGGACGCGGCCATCCGCCTCGCGGACAAGCACGCTCAGGAGCACGATGTCGCGGCGACGATAGCCGACGCGCTCATCAAGCGCCGCCCGGAGTGGGTGATCCGCGTGAGCGTCAAAAACGCCGAGAGCTTAATCGCGCCGACGAAGAGCAGCCTTTACCCGGCCGCCGCCAACTGGCTGCGCCGTGCCAAGACCGCGTACGCCCACTCAGGGCGGACTGATGAGTGGCAGAGGTATCTCCAACGACTGAAAGAGCAGTACAAACGCCGCCCCGCGCTCATGGCTCAATTAAAGAGCTTGTAAGCATAAATCTGTCGCCCGTCCTTCAAAGGGTACATCCATGTGAACGTGAAAAGAGGTCAGCGAGCCAAGACACAGGGTCAATGCCTATACGCTTCAATTGAGCCACGTTCATTCAAACGTGGAAACTGTCGGACGAGGGCGCGCTTGAACCCGCGTCCGACGGCTTCAATTGAGCCACGTTCATTCAAACGTGGAAACTGGCGGAATCTTCCCGTAGGCGTGCGCTATACCGTGCTTCAATTGAGCCACGTTCATTCAAACGTGGAAACGAGAAACGCGAACCGACCGTAGTCGCCCGCCTTCCCCGCTTCAATTGAGCCACGTTCATTCAAACGTGGAAACAGCCGCCGCGCTGGGGCGCGACGCATAGCGAACAAAGCGCTTCAATTGAGCCACGTTCATTCAAACGTGGAAACCTGCGACGTGAGCGCTCATCCCGGCATCACACCCGTCTCGCTTCAATTGAGCCACGTTCATTCAAACGTGGAAACACTGAGACCTCATGCGGCGCGCGACGGCAGAGGCTGCTTCAATTGAGCCACGTTCATTCAAACGTGGAAACCGTATTTGATGCCGCGCTCCGCAGCAAAAGACCGCTTGCTTCAATTGAGCCACGTTCATTCAAACGTGGAAACCCCGGCGACACCCGGCGCACAACTCGGCTCGGGCTACGAGCTTCAATTGAGCCACGTTCATTCAAACGTGGAAACCTAAAATTAATGATGCGTAATTACACGCTAAAAGATGGCGCTTCAATTGAGCCACGTTCATTCAAACGTGGAAACGTCTATAAAATTGACGGCTACGGCCATGCGTGCATAGGCTTCAATTGAGCCACGTTCATTCAAACGTGGAAACATGTGACGCTTGAGTGGTCACCCCCGCGCCCCGACGTGCTTCAATTGAGCCACGTTCATTCAAACGTGGAAACGTCGCTTCACGCGCCCGATCAGCCGGCTCAGTCCTTGCTTCAATTGAGCCACGTTCATTCAAACGTGGAAACCACAGCTTCAGGAGTCTGACTCCCCACCAGATCACGTAGCTTCAATTGAGCCACGTTCATTCAAACGTGGAAACCGACCGATACGCGCGCCTCTATGATAAGGCGTCGGAGGCTTCAATTGAGCCACGTTCATTCAAACGTGGAAACAGGCCAGAGGACGCCGATGCGCCGCGCGCGAAGCTTGCTTCAATTGAGCCACGTTCATTCAAACGTGGAAACAAGCCCTAGTATGGGTGACACCCATAAAAGTAAAGAAGCTTCAATTGAGCCACGTTCATTCAAACGTGGAAACGGCCGCCTTTCCCTTCTCTCTCTCCGGATGCGAGGGCTTCAATTGAGCCACGTTCATTCAAACGTGGAAACTAGAAGACCGTAGCTGACGGCACATAGCTAATGTCGCTTCAATTGAGCCACGTTCATTCAAACGTGGAAACCTACTTACTCGCTCTTTACGGGGTGGCTCGCGCGAAACGCTTCAATTGAGCCACGTTCATTCAAACGTGGAAACTCTTCCTCCGCTCGCACCCGCGGCGCGAGGAGGTCGCGCTTCAATTGAGCCACGTTCATTCAAACGTGGAAACGCGGAGGGGGGCCGCGCCGCGCGACGAAGAAGGGGCGGCTTCAATTGAGCCACGTTCATTCAAACGTGGAAACTTCGCTGTAAGAACCACTGCCGGTGTATCCCGCGATGCTTCAATTGAGCCACGTTCATTCAAACGTGGAAACTATCAACAAGCCATACCCGTGGGAGTAGCATGGAACAGCTTCAATTGAGCCACGTTCATTCAAACGTGGAAACAACAGGAGACGGGCGCGAGCGGCGCGTTGAATATGACGCTTCAATTGAGCCACGTTCATTCAAACGTGGAAACCCTCCGCGTCATGTCTTTACCAAAAGACTTAAAGCGCTTCAATTGAGCCACGTTCATTCAAACGTGGAAACATGCGGGTAACTCGCCACCTCACATTGTCGCTAGTGCTAGCTTCAATTGAGCCACGTTCATTCAAACGTGGAAACTCACGGCGGCGCAGGCCGAGACGCAACCCGCGCGCGCGCTTCAATTGAGCCACGTTCATTCAAACGTGGAAACCATGGCGGCTGTAAGTAGCAGCATACTATCAACTTTCCCTTCTAGATTCGAGCGGTGCCGATTCGGATATCGATCTGACATGAGGGTAGCTTGTTGGATTGAGCTAAACATTTAATACGCCGCTATTTAGGTGGTGCGAGCGGAAACCGCACTTAGGAGCATTGGGTCAGCGCTCGCTTTAACTTGTGCGAAGCCATCTGTAGCACAAGTTAAACGATAATCGCACAACGCGTAGAGCAGTTGTCAACTGCGCGTCCGAGTGTTTCGATGCTGTTGGCACCACGTTGTTCGGCAGGCCCCAAGTTAACGATGATGATTTGGTCTTCGCGCATGTTAATAACTTTGGTGAGGGCTTCGATCATCAAGATGCGCTCCGCGGCGGAGAGCTGGCAGTGGAAGACGGAGAGTTGTAAGGCGTCGCCATATCCGCGCATTGTGCGATGTACGCGACGCAGGCGCTTGGGATCGCTGATGTCGTAAGCGACCAGATAAGTTAGACGCATGGTTAAGCTCCTTCGCGCGCTTCGACAGTGAGTTGATTAGCGGGTACAGAACGCCGGGTAGAAGTTTATTTCGCCGGTGAGGTGGCGTGCGAGTAGCCTGGCCTGCACCTCGAAGATGCGTCGGTAGCTGATCGCGTAGCCGAAATGCGGGTGCGTGACGAGCGTATCAAGGCGTCTTTCGTAGGCTTCGAGCACTTGCTTTCTGCCGTGAGGCGTGAGAGCGCAGGCTCCGGCGCGGGTGATAAAATCCGTCGGACGAACTTCGCCGTTATTGATCAGATTAATGACGACCGAATCGGCGACGAGCGGGCGGAATTCCTCCATCAAGTCAAGGGCCAGCGCAGGACGCCCGTAGCGCGGCTGATGATAAAAGCCCAGGTACGGGTCTAGCCCGACGCCGACGAGCGTTGCCACCAAATCTTTCGCGAGCATCGCATAAACGAATGAGAGCAGGGCGTTGACGGGATCGCGCGGCGGTCGGCGATTGCGTTTCGTGAAATCAAAACGTGCCCAAGGTCGGCTATCCGGCAACGCAATGGTGGACTCTACGTCGTGCTCCGCGGAAGGAATTTCTTCTTCGAGCGGTTCGGTGTCAAGTTCGCGCCCGACGTTTGTTTTGAACATCGACGAGAAGCTTGCGAAGTAATTGCGCGCCGCCGCGCCTTCGATGCCTAGAAGCTGTTCGAGTGCCACGGCGCGCTCGGCATCGCGCCGCGCATATGCGAGGCGCACTAAGGTCTCGCGCGGCAGTTCGCGTGCGTTACGACGCAAGAGTGTGCGCGCGTTGCGAATCTTACCGGAAACGAATGCGCGTGCGAGTTGAAGACAAAATTCTTTATCGTCTGCGGCTTTGAATTGACGGCGGCGCAGCTCTATGTTTTTGTGCGGCGGCGGAGTCGTTACAGCAGTCAGCCAACCGCCGTAAGACATGTGTATGACAGGTATACCGCGTCCGGCGAGTTCGTGCAGAGCTTGCGCGGAAAGCTGTACGTTGCCGAATAAACAGAGCTGATTGGTCTCAAGCAATCGCGCATCGCTCACGACCTTGCCCTTCTCGCGTATCTCCAGAACTTCGCCGCGCAGACCCACGCTGTAACCCTGCCCTTGCACATAGACCGCGAGCGCATCGTCGCGCGCCGGAATCAGGCGGCGCGGCTCTGCCTCCGCTTTCGACAGACAGGGTAGTCCGTTTTCCGCCGTAGCTTCGTCAACAAGTCCCTCGGCTGTGGCTTCGCGCAGAAGATTCGTTTCATCCGGCAAGCAGATGCCGACGAGCGAGCAGCGCGGGCACTTCGGCGACCGCACGAGCGGCGGAGGAATCGTCTGGTTGGCGGCGACTCGGCGAGCTTCCGCTATCAACTCCCGCGTGCGCGTCACGAGTTCGTCAGTTAACTCGACGCGGACGCGCTGATTCGTCTCCGCGAAATAGAGCGCACCTTCATCGCACTCGTAACCGTGCTCACGTAGCAGCAACCCTTGCACGCAGACCTGCACGCGCTCGGGTTCATATGCCCCCTCCGGTACGTCGGGCGGCGCACCCCGCTTGTAATCCACCGGAATCACGCGCCCGTCATCCGCCTCAATCACGTCCACCCGCGCCGTTACCCCGAGAGCATCCGAGCCGAGCAGCACCGAACGAGCATGCAGGCGCGGCATCTCGACCACCTTTTTGGGTTCCGGCACGCGCCCACGCTCCTCGTCCACCCGGCGGTGAACGAATCGCCCATCGAGCGTGTCCGCATTGTGTGCCCATTCCTGCTGAACATATTCCAGGAAGAAAAGTCGCGGGCAATACGTGTATTCGTTAATCATGCGCGCCGGAATTTGTTCGACGCCTTCATTTGTTTCGTTCGTCTCATTCGACACCATTTCATCAGCGCTCCTTTCACGCTAACTGATTCAATGTCTGTGACGAAGCGAAACCGGAAAGCCGTCGAGCAAAATTTCCGGAGCATTTGCGGCTTGCGAGTGAATGACGCGCCGCGCTACGATCAGATCAATCCCGCACCGGCTCAAACAAGCCCAAGCCGAAATGACACCCGAAGCCGAGCGCGAGCGGGCCAGCCGTCTCCTCCGCAAACTCTACCTCGAAACCAGCCAGCCCGTAGCCCTGTTCGCCCTTGAACCGCCGCGTCTGAAATTCGAGCCAGCGGACTTCCCTTCTGTCGCCCGTTCGATAGCCGTCGAGCGGCATCACCGAAACGGGTTCGGGCAACCCGTGCAGGCGTAACTCGCGCCGCAACTGCGCCTCCGGCAGATCGCGCGGACGAGCGCGCTTGCCCCCGCCGCGCGAAGCATATCGCGGCAACGAAAAAGGCGTCACCGACCGCCAACGCCGCGCCGTGCGAAACACGGGAACATGCGCGAAATCATCTCGCCCGCCCATGCCGAGCAGAACCAACCGTACATCCGGCAGATTTTTATAATGCCGTTTGACGACGCGCACCCGTCCCAGCGCGTCAACATCATCCGCATCGAACTCGCGCGGCGCATACACCGTCAGATGATCCAAACGCCCGTCCGCATCCTCGTCCGTCGCCCAGAAATGCGCGTGCGCGTGATCCTCTCGGAGAGGCTTCCCCTCACCCTCCGTCTTCCCCGCCAGAGCCAGCGAATACGATTCATCCGCCCTTCGGCTGCTCACCGCAAACCGCGCCATCTCCGCCATCGGCAACGCCTCCGTCACCAACGGCAACACCTCCGAACTCAAAGCGAATCGCGCCACCGTGTAACGCTTTGTCTCAGGTCTCTTCGGCTTCCTCACGCGCCGCGGTTTGAAGATGTCTGAAGGTCGCGTGTACGTCACCCAGCGCGTCCCCGTCGGTTCGAGTTGTTTGCCTTTTCGCATCTTTGCGGTTTCGGTCAGTAAAGTCTTGAAGAGTTTATCCGCGTCCGCGTTCGCATCGGGCAACAACAGGCGCATCGTTTCCAAGCCCGCCAGATTCGTGTTCGCCGCCAGCGGTCGGCTGTTGATCCCTTGCTCGCCGTCCATCTTTGCTAACAAGGCGTCGTCGTCCTCCGCGCTTAACAACTTGGCTTCGCACCATGACTCTGCCCGCCCGAACGTGCCGAGCGCGCCGAGCAGTTCAGCCAAAGCAGCGTGGTCTTCTTCCCGTAAATCAGCGTCGCGCCAAATCCAGAGCATTTCATCTTCAGGATTGACACCAACAAACGTATCGAAGAATTTAACGCCTTTATTATCTTGATCGTAATGGCGCGTGTGAGCGACGACGGCATTCGGCAGGTAGAACTCAGGTGGCGATGATAACGCTGCCACAATGCGCTTCAACTGTGTCACCGCCAGATTATCGCCTTCGTCCTGATGCGCTCTCTCTGGAAAGACGCGATAAAAAGTTGCGACCAGCGAACGCATCAGACGCCAGACCGAAGGCGGGTATTCAACCGCGCCTTCGTTGACATGATGCCCCCAAGGCGTCGCATGAAAACGCCCCGTCAGAAATCTCATGCGAATAGCAATCATCTTTCACGCTCCCTTAGACGGACAAAGGTTGATCGCCAAACTCGCAGGCTTGAATCATCTGCGGCAAAGCTGCCTCAAGCTCGCTCAAGAGTTCCTCGTATTTTGACAAGTCAACGCCCGCTGCGGGTCGAGTGACGGTCAAGCTCTTCATGTCGAAATCGCACGCGGTACGCAACCGCATTCCTTCGCTGAGCAGGCGCAGCATTTTGTAGAGCGTGAGCGCGACGATGAGTTTTTCGGCGTTTTCGCCAAGCCCGTAACCGCGCAACGTCGCAAGGTCTAAGTTGAAGTAAGCGACGATTCGTTTCGCCGCATACTCAGTGCGCGCATAAGGGACGTTGCCGAAACCCTCCTTCGCGCCACCTTCGGCTGACGGATTGACGCGATCAAGTTTGACCCCGCCAGATGAGACCGTCTCAATATTTTCGGCTTCAATAAAACCTGAAAGGAGTCTTTGAAGCCGCAGGCGTCCAGCAACCTTTTCGAGAAAGATGCCATGCAAAATCGAACCCGCGTCTAACTTGAAAACGGATTGTGCAAGTTTACGAATATCAAGCGGGCCAGTGTCCTTGCTGCCAACTTCGTCAACAATTCGTTTCTTTAATTTCTCATCGTTTATGATGTATGGAGAATTCAAGCGGTGCGCTTCCTGAATCGAACTCGTCTTCGTGCCGCTGCCTAAATTAACGACAACGTGCGACAAGCCTTCGAGCGGCGCGATGATTTTATCTTCGGCTTTGTCCCAGCAAATCTCTTCGAGACGATTTGCCATTGACTGAGCGGATTCAACCAAAAGCATCGGCGTTCCGTCGGGGCGTTTATAAGTTGCTGCGCCCAGATCGGGAAAGCCTGTCGGTTGGAAACGGTCGCCCTGAACGGGTGTGAGTTCGGCTTCAATGAGAAGTCGCGGTTGCTTTCCCAAGTTGGAAAAGATGGTCTCGAATCGTGACATGGTTTTTCTCCCAAAGTTGTCTGAGGTTAATCTTCGGTTTCATCGCGCAGCACCAACCGCGCAACTTCGCGTCTCGAAGGTTCGTCAATCGGAATCAAGAGCGCGGACGCCAGCCGCGCCCCGTCTTCTTCTCGCAAATAAAAATCGGTGGTCAAGGGCATCACGCCCGATGCTCTTAATCTGCGCGCCGCGACATTAAGCGCGTCTGGAATTCTTCCGGCTCTGAGCAACGGAACAATCGAAGGCTCGTGTTTGATAATGATGATTTCGGCGTTGGGTTTCGGTTGAAATTTCCCTTCGGGCAGGAAGAGCAATTTCAAGAGCGCGTAAGCCCGCGAGAGCGTCGGCGGGACAAAGCAAGTCTGAGACTTCGGCTCGAACGGTTCGGCGTTAGTCCAATCAATCAAAATCAGACCGCGCAACAAATCTTCGATTTTCTCGTCGTCGGTCTCGCGTTTAAGAAAGGCGTCAACGGCTTTGAGCGAAGCAAAGCGGCTGCTCGAAAGAGGGGGATGTGAAAGGCTCTGCGAACGCGCATCAATCGAACGGCGTTGCAAGACAGCGGCAAGATTTTCCTCCAGGGCGGCGGCAGACCAGATTGCGCTCGTGCTGCGCTGCGACCAATTGCGGGTTGCCGAATCGAAAGGCTCAAGGTTGCTTCTCAATGCCCCGACTTTGCCCGCGCTACTGATTGCTGCAAGAGAAGTAGCTATTTTGAATTCATCGGAAAGATCGTCGCACTCACGAACCCAGCGCAAAGATAAATCTTTGAGCGGACGCATTTCCATATTCTTTTTCTTTGCTTCATCTCGAAATTTTTCTCCGTTAGCAAGTTCAGCCTCCGCCTCGCCCAGAGCAATCAAAGTCTCGCGCAAGTGTTCGGGACTTCCCGTTGCACAGAGCTTGAAAATCGCCTCTTCGATTCTCTTCCGCGCCCGCGCAAAGCGCGGAGTTTTCTTTTCATCCGAACTTGCGCGGGTAAAGAGATCAAGCCAACGCCCACGATCAAGCTGATGAATCAGCGACACCAGCGGTCTTTCGCGCACTTCAAAAACGCCGAGCGGCGTTGCCAAATTTGCCTGTCCGTTGCGTTCGATAAAAGCGTAACGCTGAAAAGCATCAATGCCTCTATCAACGCCGAGTTCGGCAATCGCGCGGGCAAAATCAAACCCTGTCCGAACGGCTTTGATTCTGCCCTTGCCATTGCTGAACTGCACTCGCCCTTCTTTGAAGATGTGCGCGATCTCCCCATATCCTGTGAAGCGTGACCAAAGCGGCAACCAGATTTCGGCGCGCACCTTTTCATTGTCGGTTGCCGTCCCGTAACCGATGTTTGAGTTATGCACCGTGAAGGGAAAGGAGGCTTTCGTTCTTGCTCCGGCGGCGAGTTGTCTCACCGTCGCGCTGGCAAGCATCAACGAGCCTTCCAATGCGAGAATGAAATCCCACGGATTAACCATGCCTTCGCTGCTATCAATTTTAGGGGTGTGTGAGGCATTGGGTGCGCCACCTGCGCCAGACGGTTGAAACTGTCCGACCGCCGCGTTTTCCAGAATTGGCGAGCATTCAGCGAATAAACTTGCTTTTAGATTTTGCTCACTTTCTCCAACCTGTTGCTTTATTTGCTCAGCAATTTGCTTGTTTATCTTTTCTATCTTGGCAGGGTTCTGAGCATTTTTGTTCAAGTCTTTTCGTTTCTTGGCTTCTACCTCCATTTTGAGCAATTCAGGAATTACGGAGCTGAGCCGAGACATGAAGTTTCTGGCAAACTCTAACTTTCCATCTAGCCCCCCTGCGCCAAGTAAAGGCACTTCGCCGCTTTCGTTTTCAAACAAGACGACCGCAGCATCAAACCACTCTATCGTTTCGTCACTAAGACGATTGCGACAAGCTTTAATGATGTCGTCTTTTCCTGCTGCGCGCTTAAATTTTTTGATAATAGTTCTCACCTTGCTAAGAACTTTTAGAAGTTCAGAGAAACTCTTTCTTTCAGCTTTATCGCTTATAGAATCTCTAATCTTCTCGATGCTTTCAAAGGTGTTTTTTGTCAAGTCTTGAGCGTTTGGAAACTTTACTAACTCATTCCTTGTCGCTGAAATTAAGTTTTTCCAATCTGCTACATCTTTGCCTTCTTGGTTTTTTGATTCTGCAATTGCCTGCTCAATTCGGTTCAAGAAATCTGTAATAGTTAAATGACCAACCGATGGAAGTTCAGGTAAGGACAGAACATCATTGATAGCGGCGCGATAGATTTCCAGACGCTCACCCGATGAAGAACGGATGACTTCTCGTCCTGTAATATCTTCACCTTCGCCGAAACCGCTACCACCGTTCCAAGGAGACATCAAAGGCGTTGGGCGATAATCATTGAGGAAGAAATCAACGAGGTCTTCTTTCGTCTTCTCCGTTTCCAGCGTGAACGTATCGCCGTCCCACGCGGCGCGCGCTTGCGGGTCGAGTTGTTCGGCGATGAGGCGAAGGATACCGAGGGCTTTGAGATAGTGAATCAGAGGTTCGGGAGCGCAGCCGCGCAAGGATATTTGATTCATCGTTAAATGACCCCTTCTGATTGGTCTTCGATTGTTTCTTGCGGGAATTTGCTGGCGCGAACGTCTGCGGCGCGAATCAGCGATTCGAGATAGGCGAGGCGAAAGACGCCCAGAAATTCGTCGTCACGCAGGGCAATCATTCGTTCAAGCCAGGACTTTGCGCCGCCCTCGCTCGCGCCCAAGAGCATCGGTTCAAGATCGAGTGCAACGCTTTCTTTTATCAAGCCGTCGCCCAAATCCGTCTTGGGCAGTTCGTCGCCTTCCCAGATGCCGCGCGCGAATCTCACATCGAGGCGTTTGCCTTCGTCCGTTTTGGGTTTGGATTCATCGGGCAGCGCGCGGATGCTCAAACGAACTTTGCCGTGATGACACGCAGCCAAGTAACCGGTCAAACTGCTCGCGCCCGTTTGCAGCAAAGCCAACGCGCTCGCTAGTTCATGGCGAAATTTCTTGCGCTTGTGTTTACGGTTGGATTTCGATTTAGCCAGCAGCGGATCGAACTCTTCGTTCGCGCTTTTCGCGCCATACAAGGTCTGCTGAAAAATCTTGTGCGCCTTGCCCCAATCGTGGTGCTGCGCCGCCGTCAGTAATTCCTTTCTAAATTTTTCCACATCAGATAAAGCAAGCACGTTCAAAATAGTTTCCAAAGCGAATCGCGTTTCGCGTGAATGCGCCGCGAGCGTTTGCGCGTAAGATTGAAAACTCAAAGGGTCGCCCTGATACGCTTCGGGCAGTTCCGACGTTTCATCGGTGACGACTGAAACGGGCTTCTTAGCGTCCTTGCCGCTCCAGCCAAGCTGCACGTCATAGCCGCCCGCCTTAACGTCAAGCAAGAGCGTCATGCCTGCGCGCAGATTCTCGGCGGCGGCTTTTTTCCATTCGCCCGCCAGCGCGTCGAATGTCCAAGCGTCGTTATTTTTCAGCAGACCTTTGAGATCATCGTCAATCGGCACGGAGCAGAGTTCTCTACGGGTCGGTCGGGGTTCTTTCAGACTTGGCTTTTCACCGTTCAGTTCGCGCCACGCGACGGAAACATCACGGTCTTCACCGCCACGCACGAAGCGGGAAATGTCCAGATCATAGCCGGATAAATCGGGCGTCGTGTCGAACAAATCAATCAAATCGCGGCGACGCAAAACGTGCGACGGTTGATACGTTTCTTCGTCGTCAACCTTCTCCAAATCTTCCAGTGCGGCGGACGAAAGAATTTCGAGCAACCGTTGCGCGGCTTCAAGCTCGCTCCACTCATAAGGTCTGGCAATCTCTATCTTGTCCTTATCCTCAAGCTCGGCTTTGGTCGCAAGCTGTTCTTTCAGCGTCGGGCGGTCAACCCAGAAGATTTCCGCCTGTTCGTATTTGCCGTCGCGATTGCAACGACCGAAGCGTTGCACCAGACTCGAAAACGGAGCGAGGTCTGTGACGAGCAGGCGCGAGGACATATCAACGCCCGCTTCGACCACCTGCGTAGCGACGATGATTCGTCCCGCCCCGCTCGCCTCAACTTCTTCGTTAAAGAGTTTGTGCCATCGTTCGCGTTCTGCGGGGCGAAAGCGTGAATGAATCAACTCGACTTGCGGATGTTCGCCTGCCCCGTAAGCCTTGTTGATTTCCCTGTAAATCTCCCTCGCCCGTTTGACGGTGTTAACGACGACGAGCGTTTGCGTTCCCGCTTGATGCTTCTCTTTGGCAAACTGCGCGATGTCGTTCGGCAGCCGATGTTCCGTGCGCTGCAAAGTTTTGTTGGCTTTCAATCTCACGGAAAGAACAGCGGAAGCGCGGTCGGCATCCGAGAGCGTCAGCGCGTCAAGCGCGTCAACCGCCGCTCTGAAATCAACTGATTTGAGCCAATCCGATTTGAGCGTGGCGGACATCCAGAGAGAATGCGATTGATTGACCGAACCGAATCTTTTTCTGAACGCCGCAAGCTGCGTCGAAGTCGCCAAGCCGTTTGCTATCAATTGAACTTCGTCGAAAACCCACAGGCAATCGTTATTGAGCAGACCGAAGTGGACAGGCCATTTGTAGCGACTCATGGCATAGCCGCGATTGAGGGCGCGCGACAGCAACATGTCCTGTGTGCCGATTATGATGTATTCGCCTTCGGGTTTGGATTCCCAATCGTTATCAACGTCGCCGCCCATCAGGACACGAACCGATGGCGGGGTCTTGCCGACTTTCTCGTACTCGGCTTCGAGATTCTTGATTGCATCACGCGCTACGTCACGCGTTTGCTCGACCAGCGTTCGCATCGGGAGGCAATAGACAAGACGACGCCCGACGCTGTGCGGATTGTGCAGCCGTCGCCACAACCATGCACCGAGAATAGCGGCGGTCTTGCCCGCTCCGGTCGGTACGTTGATTAAGGTGGGCATCTCCGCATCAGTAGCAATGCGCAGTTGATAAGCGAACGGTGAGCTTGATGGCCCGAACGCCAGTTGGAAGAAGTCATCGTAAGGATGTGTCGTTGAAATCATTATTTGAGCCTTCGGGATCGCCTGAGTAGCAACGCGGTTTTATTAAGGACTAGGGCGTTACTGTGATAGAGATCAACACTATAATTCAGGCACTACGATTTGAATATCTATTTTCAGCCGTGAAATCGCTGGCTTTTCTTATCAATACGGGCGGGAGGCGAAAACCGGAAAAGTTTTTTTAGATTTTTTTAGAAGCCGTCCGTCGTTAGGCACTGGACGAAGAAAGGCTTTTCTTTTTGTCATTAAACTTGCTTTAATGGTTTCCGTACCGGCAAGCCGCGAAGAGTTTCGTGAGGATGTTTTCCGGTTTGCGGTGCGCTCTTCTATTTAACTTTTGAAGGGGTAAGCTCCGATGCGTCCTCCGCCGCCGTCCCGCACAGGAGCCGAGGCAGACAGGGATGTTCGCCCGCTGACACGCCGCTACGCTGATACGGGTGCGCTCTATGAACGATTGCCGGAAGTTGAGGCGCAGTTGAGACACGCGCTCGCGCTTGAAGAGAAGGCGCTCATCGAGGCGATTCAGCACGGCTACGACGAGTCGCCCGCGCACATCAAGGATGAAGCGCTTTGCTATCTGATACGCGAACGACTGCGTGCCGGTCATCAGGGGAGCGCTAACGCCGTCATAGAAGTTTTGCTGTGCCGTCATGCGGGAACGATCAGGCGTCGCATCGGGCGCGGAGGGGTTGAGAGACGACACCGCGAAGACTGTGACGGAGAGATTGTGAGCCAACTGCTGATAGAACTCTTTGATACAGAGTCCGACCGTAGTGACTTTGCGCAGGTGCGCTTCGGGCTTTACTTCGAGAGATTATCGAACGGAGTGATCAGCAGGTTTCGCAAACTTCAGCGACGCGAGCGGCAAGCCGAGAGCATCACCTCTAAGCAGGACGATAGGACGGAAGAAATTGATTTGCTTGACACCCTTGCCGACGAACGCGCGCTGTCCGCCGAAGACCGCGCCCTCACGCGCGATGCGCTCGCACATCTCCCGGACGACTTGCGCGAGGTGTTTTTACTGCGCTACTTCGAGGGATGGCAGACTGAGTCAAATTCACTAACGGAGCCTTCTATCAGTCGTCACCTGAATGTTACGCCGCGCACGGTTCGCAACCGCTTGAGAGACGCCGAAGCGAGCCTCCGCCGGTGGCGCGAAGGAAAGCAAGGGAAGTAGAGATTGAGGGGCAATGAGATGAGCGACAACCGACAAGATGACGCGCTGCCCGCGCTAGATCAAGTCATCGAAGCGTATCTATTGCGCCGCGACGAAGCGACGACGGGAGCGGGCGACGATGCGGGCGAGGCTGCACGCGTAGCGCGCAAAGTGCTGACCGAGTTCATGCGCCGCTATCCGCACGCAGCCGACGCGCTCGCGGACTTCGCCGCCACCGCCAGCATCATCGAGAACTCGACCGACACGGAAAGCCAGACAGAACGAGAGAGTCTAGCCGAAGAAGAAAGCATCGTCCGGCGCGGAATGGAAGTGGCCGCCCGTCTGCTTGCCGCGCACCGCACATCGAGCATATCTGAGAAAACCGCGCCGCTAACCGGACTGCGAAAGGATGCCGAGGCGCGCGGGTTGACGATTCAGACTCTCGCATCGGCGACCCATTTGACCGTGCCGATGCTCGTCAAGTTAGACCGCCGCTTGATTCGCTTCGCTTCGATTCCGCGTCAAGCGATTGAGCGCATCGGCGTAGAGTTGGGACGCAGTTTCAAGGCTATTGCCGCATACTTACAAGGCGATTCGCAGTTTGCTTCTCAAGCCTCTTTTCGCGCCGACGCCGCGCCGCAGATGCCCGACCAGCAGGACTTCTTTGACGCCATCGAGACAGACTTAACGATGAGTGAAACTCAGAAAGATGAGTGGCGCAAAATCAAAAGCTCTACTAAAGATTGAGCTTTAACTACATTCGTTCAGATGCCTCACTGGTCTTACATTCGCACTCAAGCCCGCCTGCGCCATCGTGAAGTGCAAGCTCATGCCGCTCCGCACACAGCCATCGCCGCGCTAAACGCCACGCAATTGTTAGCTCACGCCGAGACTTTGACCGGACTCGTGCGCATCCCCTTAGCCAACGGCGATCCTTTGCTCTACGGCGCGCAGGCGTCTCTGGACGATGGATTCATTTACTATAACGCCGAGATAACGCCCTGGCTGGCTCTCTACTATCAAGCACACGAATTCGCGCATCATTGGCTGCATAACGGCGGGTTGCTCTGCTCCGACGAGGATGTTGATTACACTGAGTCGGAAGACAAATCGCTGTATGGCGAGGGACGCATAGAGGCTTATGGCCCGCACCAGCGCCGCGAGATGGAAGCGAACGTCTTTGCCCGCGAATTTCTTTTGCCCGGCGACGAGTTGCGCCGTCGGTACGTTGAAGAAAACTTGAATGCCGCGCAAATCGCCGAGCGTTCCGGATTAGCACTTGACTTCGTGCTGCACAACCTCGCCTACGCGCTCCTTGCGCCCGACATTGAAGAGTCGCTCACTGCGCCGGACGAGGGCGAAGCCTTCGCAGCCCCGAAAGCAGTAACCTTAACGCTTGATGAAAGCCAACGCGCGGCGGCACATAGCGCACATACGCCGTTGCTTGTCGCCGCCGGACCCGGAACCGGCAAGACGCGCACTCTGGTAGGGCGTATTCTTCATCTGCTCGACGAGGGTGTTGCTCCAGATAAGATTGTCGCCCTGACTTTCTCTAATAAAGCCGGTGAGGAGATGCGGGAGCGTGTCGAAAGATTTGCACCCGATGCTGCGCCGAAGATTTGGATCGGCACGTTTCACGCCTTCGGCCTTGAGCTTCTGCGCCGTTATTGGAAGGAAGCAGCGTTACCGCCGCGCGCGCGCGTGCTTGACCCGGTTGACGCGCTCTTTATCCTCGAACGCCACTTGCCGCAACTCGGGCTTGATTATTACCAGAATCTATACGAGCCGACGACGCATCTCGCCGCTATTCTCGCCGCCATCTCCCGCGCGAAGGATGAGATGGTCTCGCCCGACGAGTACGCGGAACTCGCCGGGGCGATGCTCGCACGCGCCCGGCGCGAAGGCGATGCTGAAGAAATACGCAAAGCCGAGCGCGCGACGGAAGTAGCGCGCGTCTATCACCTTTATCAAAATTATCTTGAGCGCGAAGGGTTGCTCGACTTCGGCGATCTGATCTTTCGCACCGCAAGCCTGCTGCGCGAACAAGAGACGGTACGGGCGGAGCTTCAAGCGCAGTATCACCATGTGTTGGTTGATGAGTACCAGGATGTCAACCGCGCATGCGGCGTGCTGCTCGGACTCTTGGCGAACCGTGGAGAAGGTTTATGGGTCGTCGGCGACACGCGGCAGGCGATCTACCGTTGGCGCGGCGCAGCACCCGCGCAAGTTCGTCACTTTCTCAAAGACTTTCCGCACGGGCGCACTCAGGCGTTGACCATCAACTACCGCTCGCTGCCGCCAATCGTGCGTCTCATTTCCGCCGTCGCGTCACAGATGGCCGCTCTACCGTCAATGGGCCATACAGAGACGGCCTCAATGACCGGGCGCGCAGACTTCTCCGCGTGGCGCGCGCACCGTCAAGAAAGGGACACTGCGCTTGGTGCACAAAGCGCGATTCGTTTCGAGATTGCGACGAACATGGAGACGGAAGCGCACGAGTTGGCGCAGTTGATAAAGTCACGAAAGGAGCGCGGCGTGCCTTTCCGGGCGCAGGCAGTTATCTGTCGTAAACACTCGCAGCTCGTCAAATTTGCCGGAGCACTTGAAGCGGAAGGCGTGCCCGCGCTTTATCTCGGTGACATCTTTGAGCGAAGTGAAGTGCGTGATTTGCTGTCCCTCATCGCCCTCGCCAGCGACGGGAGCGGGCGCACGCTTCCGCGCGTTGCACGCTTCCCCGAATACAACATTCCCCTCCGCGAAGTGCGTGCAATTCTCCAAGCCGCGAAAGAGACAAGACGTGAGTTTCCCGACGCGCTCACACCGCTTAACACAACTCAAGAGTTCAACGCATTCGCACATAATAAATTGATAAGAGAAGTTACTACTGAGACAAGCAGCGCAACGAACGCAGGGGGCGCAGAAAGCGACGCTAGCGCAGCAGGACTCGCGCGTCTAATTTATCATTTAGCCCGTGTCGCGCATCTACAGTCGGCATGGAAGATGCTTGCGCACTACCTTTTTATTCACAGTCGCTATCTTGCGCCCGTGCTCGCCGACGGCTCAAGCGCCGGGGCGCAAAGTCGTCTGGCTATTTATCAACTCTTGCAGTTCATCCACAACGAAGGCACGCGCGCAGTTGAAGCGACAAATGAACCGGACGCGCGGCACGCTATCTTACGCTATATCCGACGCCTGAAAAGTCTCTCGGAAGACAAAGGCTTGCGACCTGTCCCCGTCTCCGCCGAAGGGTTAGACGCGGTTCGCTTAACCACCGTTCACGGCGCGAAAGGGTTGGAGTGGTCTTGCGTTTATCTTCCGTATCTCGGCAGAGGCCATTTCCCGGCCAAGCGCCAGCACGAGCCTTGCCCTCCGCCTACCGGCATGAGCGAAACTTTTTCAGACGGCGACGGCACAAGAGAGACCGAAGAAACAAGCGATACAGGCGAAGTGCAAAAAGATACGCATTTAGAAGAAGAGGAATGTTTGTTCTTCGTCGCTCTTTCGCGCGCGCGCGACCGCCTCTGCTTATCACGCGCCGAGCGTTATGGAGGCAACAACAGTAAAGCCTCAGAGCTTCTCGAAAAGATCGAAGAACATTTACCGCGCGCCACCAACAGCGCCGCGACGTGGCACACTGAAATCGAGCAGAACGTAACCGACGTTCACTTGGAATCCGCGACGCAAACGCCCGATTCAAAACCGCTCTTCACCGAGCAACAACTCGGCGCGTATCTCAAATGCCCGCGCAAATTTTTCTACGAACAGCGACTTTATCTCAGCGGTAAGGGCGAAGAGACAGCTTACCTGCGTTTTCATGCCTGCGTTTATGAAACGCTTGCATGGCTCGCCTGTGAGCGCATGGCGGGACGATTGACGGAGGGCGCTGCTGATGACTTTCAAGAGAACGCGCAAGGTAAGCTTGCTCGATTATGGCAGGCGAAAGGCCCCGTTCGTCATGTTTACGAATCGTTCTACCGCGAGCAAGCCGCGCTGATGGTAGAGCGTGCCGTACGCCATTACTCGCGCGCACGCGGGCAGCTTTTCCATCAAACATGGACGATTGAGCGTCCCAGCGCGCTCGTCAGCTTCACACCGGATTACATGGAGTTAATAGAGGAAACGGACGGCGCGACGATTCTCTTCCGGCAAACGCGCACCGGCAAGCCACCCGCTAGAACGCCTGACGACGACGCTTATGCGCTTTTCTATGCCATCGCCGCCGAGCATTTCCCACCGGCGCGCCCGCGCGTCGAGATTCTATATCTTTCAACCGACGAAATCGTCGAACTTAACTTGAGCCAGCGCACCATCAACACACGCCTCAAACATTACGACGACGCCATTAGTGGCATCCTTGACGGAGAGTTTCCGCCCGAGGTCTCCGACCATCAATGCCCGCGATGCGCGCACTTCTTCACCTGCCCTAAAGCCGAAGAATAAATTCTCAGAAAAAGAAGTATTTCCCGAAAATCGTTTCCGCTTTACGCCGCCCTCCACCATTGACAGCAGCGAGAGGGGAATGAAGCGTATGAAACGGACGGAAGCAAAGACACAGACGTTCAATCAAATTCTTAAACGACTCGAAACGCAGAACGCCGAGCGTTTAATCGAAAAGGCACGCACTGCCAACCGGCTCGCCAAATCCGCGCCTGATAGCCGCGCACGTCGCCGCGCCTACCGCGTTAAGACAAAGGCGCTCCTTAATCTACGACGCCATTTCCCCGCTCGCACCAGTGTCATGATAGACCCACGCATTCCGTCCTTCGTCATCGTCCAGTACGCCTCACCGCAAACTGGTTTGCGATGCGGTCTGCACGCTCCCGCGCGTGATTTTACCTGTTGAAAACGAGGGTCGCGGCATGATGCGCTGAACGAAACATTCGATCTCAAATTATATGAAAGGTTAAGCTCCCGATGAGTAGACACCGCACAATAACAATTGACTGCGAAACGCTGCCCGCGCATACAGCCGAGCAGACAGATGAAGAGACTGTCGCACACACAAATTCATCGAACCTCAGCCCTCAACCCAACGCTCCGGCAACTGACGACGCCGCGACGGGGACGCTATCAATGGCGCACGACCGGCAGCGCAGCTCACTCAACGGCGATACGGGGCGGCTGCTCTGCATCGGCTTCATTGATGAAGCGAGCGGGCGACAGAGCGTGAAAGGCGTGCTCGGCTGGAACCGCGAGCGCGGATGTTTTACCGATGACGAAACCGAAATTTTGCGCGACTTTTGGGAACTGATGCGGACGTTTCGTCCGTGCGTTGATCGTATCGTCGGTCACAACATCTACAACTTCGATTTGCGCTTCATCTACAAACGCTCTGTCGTCTGTGGCGTGCGTCCTTCAATCGAACTCAATTTCGCGCGCTACCGCAATCAACCCATCTACGACACGATGTGCGAGTGGGAGAAGTGGAACCTGCGCGACCAGATCAGCCTTGACCGCCTGGCGCGCGTGCTCAGTCTCGAATCTCCCAAGACAAACGAGTGCGACGGCTCGCGCATCGCCGAGTTATTCGCGCGCGGTGAACATCAAATGATTCGTGATTATTGTGTTAAAGATGTGTTGACGACGCGCCGGATTTACCGCCGCATGACGTTCGCCGATGCGCTACCCGCAAAGCCAACGCAGGTATTCGAGCAACAGGATGGGTCACGCGCAACGGTTGTCCCATCGAACTTTCACTAACAGAATTGCCTTCGGAGAGTCTTGTCAATTGAGTTAAAGACTTTCGCAAAGGCTCTGCACCAGCGTCAAGCAGGTGTCTATTTTCGGGTGCGGGCAACGTTGGAAGCGGCGTTCCGCGCTCAAGAATTGTTTCTGCCAGCTTCGCGGTTCTACCGGAAGGCTCTGCATAAACAATAAGCACGCGGTCGGCAATCGCCACGACGAATTCGTTACGCCGGGCAGCTAGGCGTGCGTTGATTCGCTCTTCGTGTGCGGCAAAAGGCGAAAGCACCAACGCCATCAGGGAGGGATGAATATAACAAAGCGCTATATTCATCACTCATCCCTTATCATGTCCCGTATGATTCCTGTTACTAAGGCCATCAGTATCATTCTTGAGAAGGCCGAGCCGCTTGAAGCCGAGAGCGTGCCGCTCGAAGAGGCTTTGGGGCGCGTGCTGGCGGAGGAGGTCTTCGCGGACTCAGACTTGCCGCCGTTCGACCGCGCGCAGATGGATGGTTACGCGGTGCGCTCTGTGGACTTGGGCGCGGCTCCGTCGCGCCTGCGCATCGTGGGCGAGGCCGCGGCCGGGAGCGGTTGGCGCGGAACGCTGCGGGCGGGCGAGGCCGTGCGAATCATGACGGGCGCACCTTTGCCCTCGGGCGCGGACAGCGTGCAGCAGGTCGAGTTAACGCGCGAGTCCGATGACGGCGCGCTCGTCGAGATAGAGAGCGCGACCGAGCCGGGGCAGTTCTACGTCACGCGCGGGAGCGAGATACGCGCGGGGCAACGCGTGCTTGAAGAGGGCGAAGAGATAACGGCGGCGCGCTTGGCCGTGCTCGCCTCGTTCGGCTGCGCGCGGGTTCGCGTGCGCCGTCGGCCGCGCGTGGCGGTGCTGGCGACGGGAACGGAGCTTGTCCAAGTAGGTGAGCGGCCGGGCTTGGATCAGATACGCGACTCGAACAGCTACTCGCTCGCCGCATACGCGCGGCTCGCGGGCGCGGAGGTTGAAAGACTGCCCTTCGCGGGCGATGACCCCGAGCTTCTGCAAAAGGAGATCAGCGAAGCGGCCTCGCGCGCCGATGTGCTGGTGCTCTCAGGCGGCGTCTCGATGGGGCGCTACGACTTCACGAAGACGGCGCTTCGCGCGCTCGGCGCGGAAGTTTTCTTCGAGCGCGTTGCGCTTCGACCCGGCAAGCCAACCGTCTTCGCGCGGCTGCCGGTGAAGAGAGGCACGCTCGTCTTCGGTCTGCCGGGTAATCCCGTCTCGGTCAGCGTCACCTTCAACCTCTTCGTGCGCGCCGCGCTTCGTGCGATGCAGGGTCTCCGGCGCGCGCCCGCGCTTGCGGAAGAGACAGCCGTGCTCTCGCGCCCCACGAAGGCCGCGGCCGAGCGCGCGAGTTATCTACCCGCCGCGCTCTCGACCGACGACGCGGGGCGTCTCATGGCCGAGCCTTTGAAATGGGGCGGCTCGTCCGACTTCGTCGCGTTCGCGCACGCCTCGGCGCTCGTCATCATTCCGGCGGGCGCGGGGACGTTGGAAGCCGGGAGTGTTGTTAAAGTCGTGCGGCTACCGGGTTGAAGAAAGGATGAGGGATGAAATGAAGGCTGTTTTAACTTCATCCTTCATCCTTCATCCTTTCTAGCGTCCGCACTCAAACTCCTCTACAATCTCGCCGCTGCCGAACCGGGTCAAGCTCTCCGATTCAATTCTTTGCCGAAGGACTGACAATGAGAAGACTACGTCTCGCGCTCGCCGCCTTCGCATTACTCTTCGTCTTCGTCTCGCCGTGCGCCGCGCGTCAGGGCGGGTTCACGCTCGAACAGGTCTTAAGCTCGCCCTTCCCCGCTGACCTCGTCGCCGCGCGCCGTGGGCAGCGCGTCGCATGGACGTTCGACGCAGAGGGGCGACGCAACGTCTGGGTCGCCGAAGGGCCGCAGTTTCAGGCGCGTCAACTCACGCGCTACGAACGCGACGACGGGCAAGAGTTGAGCGAGGTCACGTTCAGCGCCGACGGCAACTGGGTCGTCTTCGTGCGCGGCGGCGAAAAGAATCGCGCGGGCGAGTACCCGAACCCGGCGAGCGATCCCGAAGGCGCGAAGGAGTTGGTGATGGCCGCTAACTGGACGACCGGACAGTTGCGCGTGCTCGGCGAAGGCAGCAGCCCCGCGCCCTCGCCCACGGGAGCGCAGGTCGTCTTCTCGAAGGGCGACCAACTCTGGGTCGCCACGCTCGGCGCGGGCACAGGCGAAGCGCATCAACTCTTCAAGGCACGCGGCTCGAACGACTCGCCGCACTGGTCGCCCGACGGAAGGCTCGTCGCCTTCACGAGCGCGCGCGGCGACCACAGCTTCGTCGCCGTCTATGACACCGCGACCAAGTCGCTCGACTACGTCTCGCCGTCGGTTGACCGCGACTCAAACCCGCGCTGGTCGCCGGATGGCAAACGACTCGCCTTCGTGCGTCGCCCCGCGCTCGGGCAACAACCCGCGCTCTTCCTCGACGACGCGCCCGATCCTTGGGCCATCATGGTCGCCGACTACACCAGCGGGGCGCGCGCGGCGCGCGAGGTGTGGCGCAGCGGGCGCGCAGTCAACGACTCGATGCCGCCCGTGGACGAGGACGTGCTTCAGTGGGTCGCGGACGACCGCCTCGTCTTCGCTTCGGAGCAGGACGGGTGGATGCATCTCTATTCGCTCGCTTCGACGGGCGGCCGCGCGCAACTGCTCACGCCCGGTGCGTGCGAGGTCGAGCACATCACTTACACGCCTGACCGCCGCTCGGTCGTCTACTCGTCGAACTGCGGCGACGTTGACCGGCGACATCTCTGGCGCGTAAGCGTGGCGGGCGGCTCACCCTCGGCTCTCACACCGGGCGAGAAGATAGAGTGGAGCCCTGTGGTGACGGGCGACGGCGCATCGCTCGTCTTCTTCGGGTCGGACGCGCGCACGCCCGCGATGCCTTACAGTGTGCCGCTCGCGGGCGGCACGCCGCGCATGCTTGCCTCCGCTGCTCTTCCGCGCGACTTCCCTTCTTCAAAGCTCGTCATCCCGCAACAGGTCGTCTTCAAGGCCGAGGACGGCATGGAGGTTCACGGTCAACTCTTTCTTCCACGGCAGGTCGCGCGGCCCGCGAGCGCGAAACTGCCCGCCGTCATCTTCATGCACGGCGGGCCTGTACGGCAGATGCTTCTGGGCTGGCACTATCTCTACTACTATCACAACGCCTACGGCTTGAATCAATATCTCGCGAGCCTCGGCTACGCCGTGCTCTCGGTGAACTACCGCACCGGCATCGGCTACGGCCGCGCGTTCCGCATGGCACCGAAGCGCGGCGCGCACGGCGCGTCCGAGTATCAAGACATCCTCGCAGCCGCGCGCTTCCTGCGCGGGCGTAACGATGTTGACGACAAGCGCGTCGGGTTGTGGGGTGGCTCTTACGGTGGATACCTGACGGCTTTGGGGCTGGCGCGTGACTCAGACCTCTTCGCGGCGGGCGTTGACCTCCACGGCGTACACGACTGGTCGCAGCGCATCTCGACCGCTTCGTGGATTGACTACAACAATCGCGATGCGCAGAAGGTCGCGCTCGAATCATCGCCCGTCGGCTCGATGACGAAGTGGCGCTCGCCCGTGCTGCTCATCCACGGCGACGACGACCGCAACGTCTCTTTCTCGCAGACCGTTGACCTCGCGCGCCGCCTGCGCGAGCAGAACGTCGAGTTCGAGCAACTCGTCTTCCCCGACGACATTCACGATTTCCTCCTGCACCGCCACTGGCTCGCCGCATACACGGCCGCGGCCGACTTCTTCGATAGACATCTCAAGGGACAGAGGCGATGAGCGACCTCTCACACGTAGACGAGCAGGGGCGCGTCGCGATGGTGGACACGAGCGCAAAGACGCAGACCGCGCGCCGCGCCGTGGCGAGCGCGCGCGTGCTGATGTCGCCCGCGACCCTTCAGGCCGTGCGCGAGCACCGCACGCCGAAGGGCGATCCGCTTGAGACGGCGCGCATCGCGGGCATCATGGCCGCCAAGCGCACGGCCGACCTCATCCCACTCTGCCACCCGCTCCCGCTCACGCACGCCGACGTGCGCGCGGAGCTTCGAGACGACTGTGTTTACATTGAGGCCGAGGCCGCGACCACGGCGCAGACCGGCGTCGAGATGGAGGCGCTCACCGCCGCCTCGGTCGCCGCGCTCACCGTCTACGATATGTGCAAGGCCGTCGAGAAAGGCATTACCATCACCGACGTGCGCCTCGAAGAGAAGACCGGCGGCAAGTCGGGCACTTGGAAAAGGCAGAAGTAAGAAGGCAAAAGTGTGGAGATGAAAGAGGGCGTGGGGG